>JAJTGK010000015.1 GCA_021297815.1 Planctomycetaceae bacterium | reverse complement strand
TTCAGCTCGTAGCGCTCGTCGCGCATGATCTTCGCGAGCCGCTCGACCGTCTCCACGCCGTCCTTCGACAGCTTCGGCGAGTCGTTCACGAAGAAGCGGTAGAGCTTCAGCGAGATGAACCGCGACGGCTCGGGCCGCTCGAGGATGATCGAGACGAACTCGTCGCCCGCGAACCGGCCCTGGCGGCCGAGGATCTGCTTCGGCGTCTGGTCGTGCTGCGGCGCGTCGAAGTAGTAGTCGTTCCCGCGGAAGGTCATGCCCGTCAGGGCGCGCGCGCCTTCCTTGATGTCGCGTTCGCCGTAGCCCTTGCCCTCGCCCATCGTGAAGAGCTCGAGCAGCTCGCGCGCGAGGTTCTCGTTGGGGCTCGAGCGGCGGTTCTCGTCGTTGTCGAGGTACTTGAGCATCGCGGGGTCGTGGATGATCCCGCGCGTGAGGTCGGCGAAGTTGCCCGCGCAATGGCGGCGGAACATCGCGTTCTGCGCCAGCATGTGGAAGCTGTTCTCGATGGTGCGGTAGCCCGTCGCGAAGTGGCCGTGCCAGAAGAGCGTGAGCTTCTCCTCGAGCGGGCGCGCCGTCTCGATCATGCGCGCGAGCCACCAGCGCTGCATCTGCGCGAGCTGCGCGCGGTCGTCGCGCTCGCGCTGCTGCCGCTCGCGCTGCAGGCGGTCGATGGTCGCCTCGTCGCCCGCGGCGCGCGCGCGGCGAAGCGTCTCCTGCTCCTCCGCGGTGTAGGGGCGCATCACATCGTTGCGGAACTCGACGCGCGACGGCTCGGGCGGAGTCTTCTGGTAGTCGACGAGCAGGTCGACCGCGCCGTCGAGCCCGAGCTGATGCAGGCCTCGCACCTCGGCGGGCGTGCCGCCGAAGCCTGCGCGGTTCAGCAAGTGCATCGCCGCGGCGAAGTCGAAGTCCTTCTTGGCAAGCGGTTGGAGCGGGTTCGCCATGGAGGTCTCGGGCACGCGGGTATCGGCAAGGTAGGCCGAGCGCGTGGGGCGAGGAAGCGGATTTCCGCGGGTTTCAGGCGATTCGGGGCGCGGCGCGCGGCCTTCCGAAGGCGAGCGCCGCCGCGAGCGGCACGAGGAATCCGAGCAGCGCGACAGGGGTGGGCCCGTCGATGAACGCCCGATCGACGATCGGCGCCACGGCCGCCACCGCGACCGCCGTGGCCACGATCCCGAGAAGCGGCGGCTTGCCGCGTGCGCGCAGCGCGAGCGCCGCGTACGCGGGGAACACGAGCCCGTACAGGCCGAGGAAGCGCATGTAGGTGTCTTCGCCCGGGAACGAGATCGCGGCGACGAGGCCTGCGAGGCCCGCACCGACGCCGAGCACCGCGCGGCCCGTCGGCGCGATCAGCGCCGCGCGCAGCTCGTTCAGGTGCAGCGCCGAAGTCAGCACGAGCTGCATGAGGATGTGGACACGCACCGCGGCCACCGTCAGGCCGTTCGGCGCCGCGAGATACGCGCAGGTCAGTGCGAGCATCGACGCGAAGGCCACGCCGAACACCGCGAACTCGCGCGGACGCGCGGGGTCGCTCGCCTCCTGCCGCGCGCGGTGGAATGTCAGGTCGAGGTTCGGCGAAAGCGCGAAGCCGAACACGATCGTGGGCAGCACGAAGGCGAGCTGCGCGGGCGTCCACTCGCCCGACGCGGGCAGCGCGTGCATGCGGTCCCACGGCAGGAAGAGGAAGGTCGCCAGGCTGACGGGGTACGCAAGCGCCGCGACGAGCCACAGCGCGCGCCGTGGCAGGAACGACAGCGCGACCGCGGCGGCGAACACAAGGCCCGCGACGAGCGCGGTCGATTCGCCGAGCGCCGCGCGGTTCGCCTCGGCGACCACGGGCCCGCCGAGCCAGCCTGCGAAGAACACCTGGTACGCGACCGTCGCCGCCGAGAACGCCGCGAACGCCCACGCGTGGTCGCGCGTCTCGGCGATCGACCGCTCGCGCGAGCGCAGGTATCCGAACAGCGCGCAACCGAGCACATTCGGAACCGCGAACGCCAGGATTCCAGGCCAGCCCCAGCGCTGGCCCATCACGAAGGGCGCGAACATGCCGATGCACCAGGTCCAGCTGGTCGCGAGCGCGAAGCCCGTGAGGATCGTGCGCGCCCGAGCCATCAGGGAGTGGATTCCTCGCCGCGCTTCGCGAGCGCGGCCTTGCGCTCCTGTCGCGCGCGGCGCTTCTCGGAGCGTTCGCGCATCATCGTCTTCGGCGTGCAGTGGAACACGATGTCGCAGCGGCCGACCAGCGTCTCGGGCCGCACCTTGGGCAGCGCCTCCTGGTAGATCTCGAGCTCGAGCGCGACATTGAACTCGTTGCCCGAGGCCACGCGCGCCTCGACATCCTCGCTCTTCACCACGCGGTACACCGCGGGGCCGAAGCACGGCCGCAGGAAGCGGTACTTCATCTCCTTGCACACGACCGTGTAGTCGCCGCCGCAGATCGAGAAGAGGTACATGCCCGCGGCGACCTCGGAGTTGCCGAGGAGCGCGGCGCCCGCCATCGCGTCGTAGAAGTTGCGGTTGAAGCGGCGGAAGGGCAGGATCGCGGTGAAGCGCTCGGTCGAGAGCTTGCGGATGCCGCCCATGCGGATGCCCGAGCGGAACGCGTAGGGAAGCCAGACGAGCGAGAACAGGCTGTGCCAGAAGTTGTTCTTGATCGAGAGGCGGCTGAGCCACGCCTCGAGCCGCTCCCAGCGGGTCAGCGGGCGCGACGGCGTGCGCACGGCGGGGCCCGTCTCGACAGAGCTGGCGCCGTGCGCTGCCGCGCCGCGATCGGGCGGCGAAGGCTGCTCGGCGGGGTTGAGATCGGCGGTGTCCACGGGGCGCATCCGAAGGAGAAGCATGGTAGTCGGAGGCGTGGTCGGCATGGCCGTGTGGCACGGGATTGTGGCGAGGTTCGGCGCGCGCCCGATCGGTTTTCGGAACCGCGCTCGGGCTGCGCTAGAGTGCCGCGATGCCCATCTCGCACGCCCCCGTCGCGGTCTGTTCGTGGAGCCTCCAGGCGAAGTCCCCCGCGGAACTCGTCGAGCGCGTGCGCGCGACGGGCGCGCGCGCCGTGCAGCTTGCGCTCACGCCCGTCGTCGAGAATCCGTCGGTCTGGGGAAGCGTGTTCGACGCATTGTCGGCCGCGGGCATCGAGGTCGCGAGCGGCATGCTCGAGACGGTCGGCGAGGACTACTCGACGCTCGACACGATCCGCGCGACGGGCGGCGTGGTGCCCGACGCGACATGGAGCGCGACCCGCGAGCGCGCCGAGCGCGTGGCGCGCGTCGCGGGCGAGCGGGGCATCTCGCTCGTCACCTTCCATGCGGGGTTCATTCCGCATGAGCCTGGCGCCGAGCGCGAGAAGCTCTTCGGGCGGCTCCGCGAGATCGCGGGGCTCTTCGGGGCGCATCGCTGCCGCATCGCGTTCGAGACGGGCCAGGAATCGGCCGAGACGCTCGCGCACGCGCTCGACGCGCTCGGCGACGGCACAGTCGGCGTCAACTTCGACCCCGCGAACATGATCCTCTACGGGATGGGCGACCCCGTCGCCGCCGTGCGCGCGCTTGCGCCTCGCATCATGCAGGTGCATGTGAAGGATGCGGCGCCGACCGCGGTCGCAGGCACCTGGGGCAGCGAAGTGCGCGCGGGCACGGGCGCCGTCGACTGGCGCGCGTTCTTCGCGGAAGTCGCCAAGGTGCCCGCCACCGTGCGCCTCGCGGTCGAACGCGAGGCAGGCGACGACCGCGTCGGCGACATCCAGGCGGCGCTCGCCATGATCGCGACGCATCGCGGTTGACGCCGCGGCGCGACGGGAGTCGAGGGCGCACGCGAGCTGTTCCGCACCCTGAAGGGTGCGGGCAACCGCGCGAGGTGCGGCCCTCCAGTGCGAATGCCCACCCCTGATCCGATTCAAACGCGGCCGCCCCGATTCGGAGGATCGATGCGACAACCACCGCAAGCGCCGCCGCACCTGCGCGGCGGGTGCCCAGTGCGAAGCCACTGGGTCGCAAGATCCGCCAGTCTCGGCTCGATGCGTCGGGCGAAGCCCGACGGTCCAGGACCGCGCTTCGCGAGCCGACCCCGCCCGCTCAGTCGGCCGAAATGCTGCTCGGCCCCTCGCCCGCGGTCTTCTCGTACTTCCCGTCGCCGACCTTCTGGTACTTGGTGAAGCCCATCCTGCCGAGGTTCGAGTCGGAGATCTTGCGCTTGTCGGCGGCGCTCGAGTGCTGCCCGCCCAGCATGGGCACCTGCGGAACGCGCCGCACGGGCTCGCCCGTCTCGGGGTGGCGCTCGAGCGGCGCGTCGCTCATCCGCTGCGACACCTCGAAGTGGTCGCCAAGCGATCCGTCGGGCTTCACGACCGCATAGACATACATGGGCATGGCGGCATGGTAGAACGCCCGCCGTCGGAACGCGACCCATGTCGAAGTCGAGCCCACGAACGAGCCAGCAAGCAGGGGAGCCCGCGCGCATCGCGGAGCTCCGCGACCTGCTGACCCGCGCCAACCACGCGTACTATGTCGACGCGGCGCCCTTCATGACCGACATGGAGTTCGACACGCTGCTCGCCGAGCTCGGCGAGCTCGAGTCGCGCCACCCCGAGCTTGCCGACGCCAACTCGCCGACCGCGCGCGTGGGCGGCGCCGCGCTCGAGGACGAGTTCGAGACGCGCACCCACCGCGTCCCGATGAAGTCGATCGACAACACCTACTCGATCGAGGACTTCCGCGCGTGGTACGCGCGCTGCGCCGACGCACCCGCAGGCGGCGGCCTGTTCGACTCGGGCCCCGCGCTCTTCGCCGATCCGAAGGTCGACGGGCTCGCGATCTCGCTGCGCTACGAGGGCGGCGAACTCGTCGAGGCGCTGACCCGCGGCGACGGCGAGAAGGGCGACCTCGTCACCGCGAATGTGCGCGCGATCCGCGCGATTCCGCTGCGGCTGCGCGCGCCCGCGAGCGGCGCCGTACCCGCCGTGCTCGAGGTGCGCGGCGAGATCTTCATGCCGATCTGCGAGTTCGAGCGCATCAACGAGGAGCGCGAGCGCCACGGTGAGCAGCTCTTCGCGAACGCGCGCAACTCCTGCGTCGGCACGCTCAAGAACAAGGACCCGAAGGTGGTCGCGTCGCGGCGCCTGTCGTTCGTCGCGCACGGCCGCGGCGAGGCCACGGGGCTGCCCGACATCGAGTCGCACTCGCAGTTCGTCGCGTACCTGAAGGAGCTCGGCATTCCCGTCTCGCCGCTCGGCCGCGGCTTCGCGACCGTCGACGCGGCGGCTGCCGCCATCGAGGAGTTCGCGGCGAAGCGCGACACGCTCGACTTCGCCGTCGACGGCATGGTCGTGCGCATCGACCGCTTCGACGAGCAGCAGCGCCTCGGCACGACCGCGAAGAGCCCGCGCTGGGCGATCGCCTACAAGTACCCCGCCGAACAGGGCGAGACGGTGCTCGAGAAGGTCGACTGGCAGGTCGGGAAGGGCGGCACCATCACGCCGCGCGCCACGATGCGCGCACTGCGCCTTGCAGGCACGGTGGTGAAGCACGCGACGCTGCACAACATCGAGGAGATCCAGCGGCGCGACCTGCGGCTCGGCGACCATGTGGTGGTCGAGAAGGCGGGCGAGATCATTCCGCAGGTCGTGCGCGCGGTGGTCGAGAAGCGCACGGGCGCCGAGCGGCCCATCGAGCCGCCCGCCGCGTGCCCCGCATGCGGTGGCGCGGTCGAGCGCGAGGGGCCGAAGCTCTTCTGCGCGAATCCCTCGTGCGGCGCGCGCTTCCGCGAGCGGCTGAAGTGGTTCGTCGGGCGCGACCAGATGAACATCGATGGCCTCGGCGAGGAGATCGTCGACGCGCTCGTCGACGCGGGCCTCGTGCAGCGCTTCGCCGATGTCTTCTCGCTCGACGGCCCCGAGGTCGAGCGCACGCTGTCGGTCTTGCGCGCGCGGCGCAACGCCGAGAAGAAGGGCACCGACACCGACGCCGCCGAGCAAAAGGCGCTCGCCAAGGTCGCGAAGGAGGGCGTGGGCACGCAGGTCGCCTCGCTCCTCGAGAGCGCGGCCGACGCCGCGAAGCACCGCGGCCTCACGCGCGTCCTCGCGGGGCTCGGCATCAAGCATGTCGGTGCGAGCGCGGCCAAGACGCTCGCGCGCCGCTTCCAAAGCGCCGACGAGCTTCTCGCCGCGACCGAACAGGACCTCGCCGCGCTCGACGACTTCGGCGAAGTCACCGCGAAGTCGGTCGCCGCGTGGCTCGCGTCGGACGAGGCGCAGCGCGTCTTCCGCGAACTCGCCGAGGCAGGCGTCGACCTGTCGAGCCGTGAGCCGAAGCCCGTCGCGGCGGGCGCGAACGCCTTCGCGGGCCGCACCTTCGTGGTCACGGGCACGCTGACCCGCTTCGGCCGCACCGAGGTCACCGAGATCCTCGAGCGTGCGGGCGCGAAAGTGGCGGGCAGCGTTTCGAAGAAGACCTCGGTCCTTGTCGCGGGCGAAGACGCGGGCAGCAAGCTCGCCAAGGCGCAGGAACTCGGCGTCGAAACATGGGACGAGGCGCGGCTTTCCGAGGAACTCGCGAAGGCTGGTCTCGCCTAGACTGCGCGGCCCGTGTCCCAGGTCCTCCTCGGTTTCCGCAATCTCGCCCTCCGCATCGCGATCTTCGTCGTGCTCGCGGCGGGTCTCGCCTGGTTCCTCGGCGGCAACCTGTTCGCGCGCAACGACCTCCTCGTGGTCTCGACCGCGTCGACGGGCCCTGGCGACGGGCAGCTCGATGTACGCCTCGAGCGCGTCATCGTGCCCGCCTCGAAGCTGCCTTCCGAACGCACCTACCTGCAGGTCGCGACCTGGGACCGCACGAAGCCGCTCTCGATCAAGGAGTCGTGGGAGCGCTGCGCGACGCAGGAACTGCTGCGCGACGCCACCCCGCTCGCCGCGGTGGGCGCGGGCACGACCGAGCGCGCCGTGTGGTTCGCGGGCGAGCCGCTCGACGCGGCGGGCGCGTGGAGGATCTACCGCATCCAGCCCTACGGCTCATGCCCCGAGCGCATGCTCGAGGTGCCCGACCGGCTCGAGGCCGAGCGGCAGCTCGCGCGCGTGGCCGCAGGCCTGCCGCTGCAAGGGCTCGACGCGGCGTCGAAGGCGCGCGAGGCGGTGCTTCGCGCGGGCGACACGCCGTGAACAGGCTCGGCCCACGCCCGAAGATCGGCGCGCGCGGCGCAACGGTGGACGCATGAAGAACATCGAGTACAAGGCCGAGATGCGCGACATCGAGCTCGCCCGCGCCACCGCGCGCCTGCTCGGTGCGCGCGCCGCCGCGGTGCTGCTTCAGACCGACGAGTATGTCGCCGTGCCCGAGGGGCGGCTCAAGCGCCGCACCGAGCGCGTCGCCTCCGACGCGTTCGCCGCCGATGCGCCCGCGCGCACCGAGTGGATCTGGTACGACCGCTCCGACCGCGCGGGCGCGCGCAGCTCGCGCTGGACGCGGCTCGACGAAGAGCAGGTCGCCGTGCGCTGGGCGGGCCTCGACCGCACGCCCACGCGCGTCATCGTGAAGCGCCGCGAACTCTGGATGCTCGAAAATGTGCGCATCCACCTCGACACCGTCGCCGGCCTCGGCAACTACTTCGAGCTCGAGGGCGTCGTTGGCATCGGCGACAGCCCCGAGGAGACTCGCCTCAAGGTCGAGACGCTCGTCGAGAAGTTCAGGCCCTCACTCGGCGAACCCGTGAGCGGTTCGTACGCGGAGCTCTGACCGCGCGGCGCCGCTCGGATCCGCCGCCTTTGCCGGTCCGTCCGCCAGTACCTAGAGCGTCACATGCCCCGTCGCGATGCCCGCGGCAAGCAGCGCCGCGACCACCACGCGCCACCATCCGAACACCGCGAATCCGCCGCGCGACAGGTACCCAACGAGCCACTTGATGGCGAGCGCGGCCGACACCGCGGCCACCGCGATGCCCACCGCGATCGGGAGCGGCCCGCCGAGCGCATCGATGAACGCCTCGGGGCCCGCCTTCAGCCCCTTCGCGAGCTTGTACACGCACGCGCCGCCGAGCGTCGGTAGCCCGAGCAGGAAGCTGAATTCCGCCGCGCGCCGCGGCGACAGCCCGAACAGGATGCCGCCAAGGATCGTCACCATCGAGCGCGAGGTTCCAGGCCACATCGCAAGGCACTGCATGAAGCCCACTGCGAGCGCGGCGCGGTAGGGGAAGTTCGAGAAGTCGTCGCGCTCGTTCGCCTCGCGCGCGGTCAGCGTGCCGATCCAGCGTGAGAGGACGAGCAGGATCAGCCCGCCGCCACCGAGCGCGAGCAGCACGGGCGTCGGATGGAAGAGCCGCTCCTCGATCCAGTCGTCGAGCAGCACGCCGAGCACCGCGGCGGGCAGGAACGCAATGACGAGCTTCACGAAGAGCTCGCGCCCCGCGCGCGCCTCGGGCGCCCCCGCGAGGCCACGCAGCATCAGCGCCACGCGCGCGCGGTAGAGCCCGAGCACCGCGAGAATCGCACCGCCCTGGATGATGATGTTGAACGAGTCGACCGCCGCCTTGCGCGCGGGGTCCTCCGCAAGTCCAAGCAGCCATGACGCGAGGATGAGGTGCCCCGTCGAGCTGACGGGCAGGTACTCGGTGATGCCTTCGACAAGGCCGAGGACGATCGCTTGCAGGATGGTCACGGGCGCTTGTATCGGCGCGGCCGCACGCGCTCCATCACGCGGCGTGCCAGCCACTGGCGCCGATGCGCCGCGCGTCCTCAAGCCGACGCATCCGCGAGGCTACGCGTCCTTCAGCCACGGCATCAGCGCCCGCACACGCGCGCTCGCCGCCTCGATCGAGTGCCCGCTCGCGGCGCGGCGCCACGCGCCGAACTCGGGGTGCCCACCGTCATGGTCCCGCATGAACCTGCGCGCGAACTCGCCGCTCCGCACATCGGCAAGCAGCGCGCGCAGCGTGGCGCGCAGATGCTCGTCGACCAGCGCCTTCTCGGCCACGAACGCGCCGAACTCCGCGGTATCCGAGATCGCGCGCCGCATGCCGTCAGGGCCGCGCGCATAGAGAAGGTCCGCCACCTGCTTCACCTCGTGGCAGCACTCGATGTACGCGACCTCGGGCGGGTAGCCCGACTCGACGAGCAGCGCGTACGCCTCGTGCACCAGGGCAAGCAGGCCGCCGCACAGCACCGCCTGCTCTCCGAAGAGGTCGCTCTCGGCCTCGGCCGCGAAGGTCGTCTCGATGAGACCGCTGCGTGCGCAGCCAATGCCCGCGGCCCACGCGAGCGCAAGCGACCTCGCCTCGCCCGCCGCGTTCTCGCGCTCGACCGCGACGAGCGCGGGAATGCCGCGGCCTTCCTCGAACCGCGCGCGCAGCGTCGCGCCAGGGCCCTTGGGCGCGACCAGCACCACCCCGAGGTCCTCGCGCGGCGCGATGAACCCGAAGCGGATCGCAAACCCATGGACGAACCCCACCACGGTGCCGCGCGGCAGGGCGTCTTCGATCCATCGGCCCCACGCCGCGGGCTGGGCCTGGTCGGGCAGCGCCACGATCGCGAGGTCGGCCTGCGCCGCAGCCTTGGTCAAGGTGGTGGCCTCGAACCCCTCCGACCGCGCGGCCTCGACCTTCGCGCTGCCGTCGCGCCCGCCGACGACCACGCGCAGCCCCGAATCGCGCAGGTTCAACGCGTGGGCGCGCCCTTGGTTTCCGTAGCCGAGCACCGCGACCGTGCGTCCGACGAGCGGGGTGATCGGGGCGTCGAGGGCGCCAAGGATGCGGGCGGGGGGGGCGTCTGGGGCGTGCACAGCCGCGAAGATAGCGCCGACCTGCGCCGCGCTGCGGTCGGTTGGCCCGGGCACGACCGCCATTTCGTGGAGTTTTCCGCGCAGCGAGCCGATGCCACGCATGGCCAAATGTCCCGAGACCTTCGGGGGCCCCTGAAACACAGAGCGAGGTGTGCGATGGCGACGGCGATGGCATTCAAGCCCGTGCTGAACCTGGTGGCCGCGAAGGCCGAGCAGCGTCGTTACCCGCGATTCGAGATCGATGCGATGTACTCGAGCGTGTCCGTGCAGCGCACCGACGGCTCGGGCGGCCAGACCGCGCTCGATGGCCATGCCTACGACATTTCGCTCGGCGGCCTGCGTTTCGAGCTCGACGAGGCGCTGCCTGCGGGCTCGCGCGTGGCGATCGAGGTCGGCCTTCCTGGTTGCCCGCAGCCGATCCGCGCCACCGCGCGCGTCGTGCGCGTCTTCAGTGCCGTGGACGACCCAGGCCCGCGCCGCATGGCGGTCGAGTTCGAGACCTTCCTCGGCGCATCCCGCGACATGCTCGACCGTCACATCGCGCAGGGCTGGCTGCGCCCCGCGCGCGGCACCGCGCGCCCCTCCGAGCGCGCCCCGTCAGACCCGATGACCGCGCCGATCGACGAACGCCGCGATCTCAGCGGCGATCTGCGCAGCATCGCGGGTTGACGCGTCGCCCGCGACCACGAAGTCGGCAAGCTGCGTGTAGAGCGGCCGACGCGCGGCGGCGACTTCCTCGATCTCGGCCACGACTCCGCGCCCCGTCAGGCTCGGCCTGTCGCCCGCATCGGCCGAAAGCCGTGCGGCCATCGCGTCGATGGGCGGGTCGAGGAACACGACGACCGCATCGCCCACGCGCCGCGCGGCATCGATCAGGTCGCGTGCGCCAGGCGCGGTGGGGGTGCCCCCGCCAAGCGCGATCACGCGCGCCGTGTCTGACAGCGCCGTCGCCAGCGCCTCGCGCTCGGCCTTGCGGAACGCGGCCTCGCCGTGCGTCCGAAATGCCTCGCCCGCGGCGCGGCAGCCAAGCAGCGCCGCCGTGCGGTCGTCGAGATCGGCATGCGTGCAGCCAAGGATGCGGGCCGCGTGCGCGGCGACCGTCGACTTGCCCGAGCCGCGCAGCCCGATGAGCAGGAGATGCGGGCTTCGGTGGGCGGCGTGCATGGCAGGGAGCCTATCGGCAGCGCCGACCTAAAAACAGAAGCAGGCGTCCCATAGGACGCCTGCTCGATCGAACGACGGAAAGATCAGCGAACCCGAATCTTGCGGCCGAGACGGCGCTTCGAGTTGATGATCTTACGGCCCTTGCGCGTCGACATTCGCTCGCGGAAGCCAACGGCGCGGACCTTCTTGATACGGCTGATCTTGTGCGGGTAATGCATAGTGAGCCTCGAGAGAGGATCGGCAAGGCTACCAAAGGTCCCCGCGCGAGGCAAGTCATGCTTCTGCTCGGGTCTTCGGATTCCAAACGGTGGGGATTCCCAAGGTCCGAGGAGGCGTGGGCCGATCTTTGCGCTAGGTTGAACAGGCCGATGCCAGTCCTCCAGCCGCCGCGGCGTTCGCGGCGCCTGGAGCACCAGCTTCGGCCACAGCGAGGCGGCGCGGCCCATGCGCGCCGAGTTCCATGGACGAGGCGATTCCGCTCGACGAGGTCGAGCAGCGCGTTGGTTATCGGTTCAGCGACCGCATCCTGCTCGAGCGGGCGCTTGTGCACGCGTCGATCGCGACCACCCGCGTCGAAAGCAATGAGCGGCTCGAGTTCCTCGGCGACGCCATCCTCGGCGCGGTGGTGTGCGAGCACCTCTACCGCCGCTTCCCGAACGAACTCGAAGGCGAACTCACCAAGATCAAGTCGAACGCGGTCAGCCGCAAGGTGTGCGCCGAGCTCGCGGTCGAGCTCGGGCTGGCGGCCGCGGTGCAGCTCGGCAAGGGGATGGGCGGCCGCGAAGGGCTGCCGCAGTCGCTGCTCGCCGCGCTCGTCGAGTCGGTGATCGGCGCGATCTACCTCGACGGCGGCATCGAGCCCGCGCGTGAATTCATCCTGCGCATGCTCGGCACGCGCATCGAGGAGTCGGCGCGCCTCGGGCACCAGCAGAACTTCAAGAGCGTGCTGCAGCAGGCGCTGCAGAAGAAGGAGATGGGCGCACCCGTCTATGTCATCCTCGACGAGAAGGGGCCCGATCACGCGAAGTGCTTCGAGATCTGCGTCGAGCTCGGCGCGCGGCGCTTCAAGCCGTGCTGGGGCATGAGCAAGAAGGCGGCCGAGCAGGATGCGGCGCTCGAGGCGCTCGTCGAGCTCGGTTTCGTCGAGCGCAGCGGCGACGGCGAGATCCGCGTGGTCGTGGCGGCCTGACGCGGCGCCCGTGCCGCGGGTCAGCTGAAGAGCATCCAGCCGATCAGCACCGCGTCGACCGCGATCGCGGTCACGACCGCGGCGACCCAGAGCCATGCGAGGTCGCGGCCTTCCTGGTGCTCCTTGGCGGGTACGGGCACCATGGCGATCGTCGAGGCGGCGTGCTCGATCGGCTCGCCGCGGCGCGCGCGGTCCTGGACAAGTGCGACGATCAGGTTCGCATCGAAGGCGCGGATGCCGAGCCGCTGCGCCAGCGCAAGCAGCCTGCGGCGGTCCTCGAACGCCAGCATCGCGCCCTGAAGCGCACGCTGCGTCTCGACGGCAAGCTTCCATCGCGGGTCGTCGGGGCCGAAGCCGCGATCGCGCCCGAGTTCGCGCGCAAGCAGCATCTCATGCGCGACCGCCTGCCGAAACACGCGCTCGCCGCGCGCATCGGGACGAGGACGCGTGTCCTCGACGATGCGCGCCACGCGCGGCGCGGCGGCTGCAGGGCGGCTGGAAGCTGGCCTTCTCACGGGCATTCGCGTCTTTGGTTGGGGTGCGGCGCGGGGTTTCCGCGTGCGTCCGAAGGATACGCCCGCCGCAGCGCGACGCGAACCCTTCCGCGCAAGAACCCGAGGTTTCCCGCCCGCCCAGACCCTACAGGCCGAACTTGCCCGTCACTCGGCGCCGTGGCGCACCACGCGGCCCTCGACGAGGAAGATCGTGTCGCCCGCGATCGCCGTCACGATGTCGGCCAGGCGCTCGACCCGCTGGCTGATGGCGAGCAGCTCGATCGCCGCGCCCGACTTCTCGACATCCTGCTCGATCCAATCCTTCGCCCACGCGACCACCTCGCGGTTCAGACCGTCGATGTAGTCGTCGGCACGGCGAACCTCGAGGCACAGCTTGATGTCCTCGTTCGAGAAGGCGATGAGCACATTGCGCAGCATGTCGCGCGCCGCCTCGGCCATCTGGAGGAGCGCGGGCGGATAGCGGTAGCTCCCGGCCTCGACGAGACGGATGACCCGCTTCGAGATGCCCTTGCACATGTCCGCCACGCGCTCGAGCTCGTTCGAGACGCGCATCGCCGTCAGGATGAGCCGCAGGTCGCTCGCGACGGGGCTGCCGAGCGCGAGCAGACGCATGCACTCGCTCTCCATCTCGAGCTGGATGCGGTCGATCTCGGCGTCGCCCGAGCGGACCTGCCGCGCGAGCTCGGTGTCGCCGTCGCGGATCACCTCGATCACGCTGCCCACGCGCTGCTCGACGAGGGCGCCGAGCGCGAGGAGGTTCCTGCGGAGGTCGATGACGCGGGCCTGGAGGTTGACGGGCATTGTTCAGTTCCTGTGTAGACGCGCCGCGGGCGCACGGGCCCTGCGGCGTCGCATCCGTGCGTGCTCAGCCGAAGCGACCGGTCACATAGTCCTCGGTCTGCTTGTTCTGCGGCTTGGTGAAGATCGCCTCGGTGTCGCCCGACTCGATCAGGCGGCCCTCGAAGAAGAACGCGGTGTGGTCCGAGACACGCGCCGCCTGCTGCATGTTGTGGGTGACGATGACGATCGTGTAGCGTTCGGCGAGCTTCTCGATGAGCTCCTCGATGGCGAGCGACGACTTCGGGTCGAGTGCCGAGCACGGCTCGTCCATCAGCAGGACCTCGGGGCCGACCGCGACCGCGCGCGCGATGCACAGCCGCTGCTGCTGCCCGCCCGAAAGCCCGAGCGCCGACGAATGCAGGCGGTCCTTCACTTCGTTCCAGATCGCAGCCTGGCGCAGGCTCTGCTCGACGAGCTCGTCGAGTTCCGCGCGCGTGTATTTGCGGTGAAGTCGAGGGCCGAAGGCCACATTGTCGTAGATCGACTTCGGGAACGGGTTCGGCTTCTGGAACACCATGCCCACGCGCCGTCGCAGATCGACCACATCGACCGACTTCGACAGCAGGTCGATGCCGTGCAGGTCGAGCGTTCCCTCGGCGCGCGCCGAGGGAATCGTGTCGTTCATGCGGTTGATCCAGCGCAGGAAGGTGCTCTTGCCGCAGCCCGAGGGGCCGATGAACGCCGTCACCTGCTGCGCGGGAATGTCGAGGTCGAGCGACTTCAGTGCCTGGAACGAGCCGTACCAGCTCGAGAAGCCGCGCGTGCGGATCGCAAGCGGCGCATCGGCTCCGTGCGCGTGCGTCGGATGCGACACGATCTGCGGCACGGGCGCCACGGCCTTGTGGCCGTGGGCGTGGCTTGCGGGATTGGAGGGTTCGGGCGGCATGGTCGTCACGGCTGTGTTCCCACCGCTACTGGAGCGGCTTCTGGAGCTTCTGGCGGATCAGCACGGCCACGCCGTTGAAGGCGAGCAGCACCACGAGCTGCACGATGATCGCGCTCGCCGCGATCGCGTGGAAGGCGTCTTGCGGCCGACCCGCCCAGTTGAAGATCTGGAGCGGCAGGATCGCAAAGTCGCTCATCAGGTTCTCGGGGGTGTTGAAGACGAGGAGCAGGCCACCGAGCACGAGAAGCGGTGCGCTTTCGCCAATCGCGCGGCTCATCGCCAGGATCGCGCCCGTCATGATGCCTGGGATCGCGGCGGGAAGCGTGAGTCCCCACACCGTCTGCCAGCGCGTGGCGCCGAGCGCGAACGAGCCTGCGCGCAACGACGACGGCACCGCGCGCAGCGCCTCCTGCGTCGAGATGATCACGACGGGCAGGATCACGAGCATCAGCGTCAGGCCGCCCGCGAGCACGCTCGAGCCGAACGGCAGGCGGATGTACCACAGGCTCTCCGAGTTGCCGAACTCGATCGCCTCGTCCACATTCGTGCCGAACGCGCCGAACATGCGCGCGAACGCCGTCAGGCCGAGGATGCCGTACACGATCGACGGCACGCCCGCGAGGTTCATGATGTTCGTCTGCACGATGCGCGTGAAGCGCGTGCGCTTCGCAAACTCCTCGAGGTAGATGGCCGTGCCCACGCCGAGCGGCAGCGCCACCAGGCCGCAGATCGCGCACACCCACACCGAGCCCCAGAGCGGCGCAGCGATGCCCGCCTCGCTCGGCTTGCGCGATGCGAAGTTCGTGATGAACTTCCAGCTGAGCGTGTCCCAGCCCTGCCAGAAGATCGAGACCAGCAGCACCACCAGCACGAGCACGGCGAGGTTCATCGCGACCAGGCACGCCCACAGGAACGCGCGGTTTGCGAAGAGACGCGAGGCTGGCGAGCGCTCCTGCGCCATCAGTCGTACTCCTCGCGGAAGCGGCGCAGCACAGACTGGCCCACCATGGTGAGCCCGAATGTCATCAGGAAGAGCATCGCTGCGACGGCGTAGCTCGACTTGTACTCGACGCCGAACGCGGGTGCGTCGCCAAGGAAGATCTGCACCATGTACGCGGTCATGGTCTGCACCTCGGCGGTCGGGTTCGCGGTGATCTGCGCGATGCCGCCCGCGGCGAGCGCGACGATCATCGTCTCGCCGACCGCACGCGAGATCGCGAGCAGGAACGCCGCCACGATGCCCGAGAGAGCCGCGGGCAGCACGACCTTCACCGACACATCGAACTTCGTTCCGCCAAGCGCGAAGGCGCCGTCGCGCAGGCTGCGCGGCACGGCGCGCAGCGCGTCCTCCGACAGCGAGCACACGATCGGCAGGATCATGATGCCTGTCGCCAGGCCCGCGCTCATCGCGTTGTAGTTGCCGAAGGTCCAGCCGTCGCCGAGGCGCTCGAGGAACGGATTCAGCTTCTGCAGCACGGGCGTGAGCACGGTGAGCGCGAAGAACCCGTACACGACCGTCGGAATGCCCGCGAGGATCTCGAGCGCGGGCTTCAGCGTGGCCCGCACGCGTGGGCTCGCGTACTCGCTCAGGTAGATCGCCGAGATCAGCCCGACGGGAATCGCAAACGACGCCGCGATCAGCGTGACGAGCAGCGTTCCTGCGATGAGCGGCCAGATGCCGAAGTGCTTCTCCGCGCCAAGCAGCGGGTTCCATTCGGCCGAGAAGAAGAACTCCGAGATCGAGACCTCGGGGAACTCGAAGAACCCGATGGTCTCCTTGGCCAGCACCACCACGATCGTCGTGGTCACGAAGATCGAGAAGGTCGCGGCCACCGCCAGCGCGCCCACGATGATCCGCTCGCGCAGCACGCGGGCGGCACGCGACTTGGGCCTCCCGAGGCTGTTCGGGTCGCGGATGGCGCCGCGGTCGGTGTTGGCGGGGAGACTGCTCAAAGTCGCGTGGATTGCCTGAGGTGTCGGGCCATGCTGCCTTCGCAGGATCGCGAAGGTCAGGACAATCTACCGCTCCTCGGCCGCGCGCGGGTCTTGGCGGGTTCGGGTTCGGTGCAGGCTCTGCTCAAAAATGCGCGACGGCGGCTTTCGCCGCCGCCGCGCCATGGATCGGATCACTCGTAGACCTTCGCCAGCGCTCCCGTGACCGCCTCGCCCGCAGGCGTCGTGAACTGCGTGCCCGTGCGGCGCGCGTTCCAGTTGGCGGAGACCTTCGCGTAGATCGCGTCGGGCAGCTTCACATAGCCGACCTCGCTGACCAGTTCGGGCGCGTTCTTCAGGTAGAACTCGACGAACGCGGCCACCTCGGGGCGCGCGGCCGACGCCTTGTTCACATAGATGAAGAGCGGACGGCTGAACGGCGCGTAGGAGCCGTTCTCGATCGTGTCGACCGTCGGCGCGACAGGGCCCGAGCCGCCGTCGATCGCGAGGCTCTTGACCTTGTCCTTGTTCTCGAAGTAGTACGCGCAGCCGAAGAAGCCGATGGCGTTTTCATCTCCCGACACGCCGCGCACGAGGACATTGTCGTCCTCCGACACGCTCATGTCGCTGCGGATCGAGCCGTCCTTGCCGACGGTGACTTCCTTGAAGTAGTCGAAGGTGCCCGAGTCGGTGCCGGGCGAGTAGACCTTGATCGGGTTCGCGGGCCACGAGGGGTCGACATCCTTCCAGGTCTTCACGCCGCCCGAGGCCGAGTAGATCTTCTTGACCTGCTCGACGGTGAGCGAGTTGCACCAGGTGTTCTTCGGGTTGACCACGATGGTGAGGCCGTCGTACGCCACAGGCAGCTCGACATACTCGACCTTCGCCTTCGCGGCGGTGTCGGTCTCGCTCTTCTTGATCGGACGCGACGCGTCGGAGATGTCGATCTCGCCCGCGCAGAAGCGCTTGAAGCCGCCGCCCGTACCCGAGATGCCGACGGTCACGCGCACCTTGGACGCGGACTTGTTGAACTCCTCGGCGACCGCCTCGGTGATGGGGTAGACGGTCGACGAGCCGTCGATCTTGATCGCGCCCTTCAGCGACTTCATGTCCTGTGCGGGAGCAGCGGCGAGGAGGGTGGTGGAGGCGAGGATTCCAGCGGCGATGGTCGTGAAGGTGCGTGGCATGTGTGGTCCTGTGACGGTTCTGGGAATGGCGTCGGTCTTGGTGGGTCGCATGCGGACTGCCGTTCGCGAGCCGTCGCCCCGTCCGCGGAGCGACGACCGAGTGTTGCGCGGAGGGTGCGGCGCGTGCGCGCGGCCTCCGTGAAGTCTCGGTAAGGAAATGGTTGCGGGCGACTGTGAAGTCCGTGTAAAGGAACGATGCGAATCGTTGTTATTGCGCGGCCTTCGCTGCGGGCGCCTCGGTCGGAAGCAGGAGGCGGAAGTCGCTGCCCTCGCCGAGCTGGCTCGTGACCTCGACCCGTCCGCCGTGGATGTTCGCGATGTGCTTCACGATCGCAAGTCCAAGCCCCGTGCCGCCTTGCGTGCGGGCGCGGGCCTTGTCGACGCGGTAGAAGCGCTCGAAGAGGCGGGGGAGGTGCTTGGGCGCGATGCCCGGCCCGCGGTCGCGAACCGAGAAGGCGGCCATCCCGGGGGCCTCGCGCCGCACCTTGACGACGACCGCGGTGCCCTCGGGCGAGTACTTGATCGCGTTCGACACGAGATTCGCGAGGGCCTGCGTGGCGAGCGACCGGTTGACATGCGCCGACAGTCCCGGCTCGCATTCGGTGGTGATGGTGATCGACTTCGCGGCCGCCGCCGAACCGAGTTCGTCGACCACGCGCGCGACGAGCTCGTCCGCCGCCACATCGCCGCGCTCGAGCGCGTGCGGCGTCTCGGGCTCCTCGAGAAAGGCGAGCGTCAGGATGTCCTCGACGATCTCCGACAGGCGCGTGGTGTTGCGCTGGATGATCTCGAGGAACCGCTGCGAGGTCGCGGGGTCCTCGATGCCGACCTGGAGCAGCGTCTCGACATATCCCTTGATATTCGTGATCGGCGTGCGCAGCTCGTGGCTCACATTCGCGGCGAACTCGCTGCGCATCGACTCGAGCCTGCGCATGCGCGTCACATCGACGAGGCTCACCACGACGCCCGCGGGCTGCGATTCGGTGTGCAGCGGCTCGCACGAGACCTGCACCTCGAGCGGCGCGTCGAACTCGAGGTGGAGTTCGCCCTCGGAGCGCTGGTCGCGCGCGAGCGCATCCGACACGAATCTGTTGAGCCCTGGTTGGCGCACCGTCTCCTGCAGAAGGCGGCCGCGCGCCGCGCGTTCCTCGAATCCGAGCAGCCGCTCGGCCGCGGGGTTCGCCGACACCACGCGCTGCATGTGGTCGAGCGCGATCACCGCGATCGGCGTGGCGCGCAGCACGCGCTCGATCTCGGCCAGCCGGTCGGCGAGCCGTTCCTGCCGCTGCCGCTCGTGCCGCAACCGGCGAATCGCGGCCGCGTGGAGCGATTCGGCGAGCGGATAGCCCTCGGGCTCGGGAACCCGATCGAGCGAGGCGAGCGTCTGCTCGAGCCGCGCCAGGCTGCGGCGGCGGATCCACCAGGTGACGAGCCACGCCGCCGTCACAGCGCTCGCGACGATCCAGCCAAGCTCGCCTGCTCCAAGCGAGTCGACCGATGCATCGGCGATGATGAACACCCGCGGCGACATGCGCGAATCATCCCACGGAACGGGCCTTCGCGGGAGGCTTCGGTTCAGTCGTCCGAGCCATTGCCCGAGTCCGCGAAGCGGTAGCCCACGCCGCGGACGGTCTCGACGCAGTCGGCGAGCGCGCCGAGCTTCCTGCGCAGCGCGGTGACATGCACATCGACCGTGCGGCTCGAGAGCACGGTGCTCTTCCCGTGCACCGCCGCGATGATCTGGTCGCGCGTGCGCACGAAGCCAGGCCGCGTGGCGAGGTAGTGCAGGATGCCGAACTCGGTCAGCGTGAGGTCGACCTTGCGGCCTTCCGCGGCGACCTCGTGGCGGTCGATGTCGATCACGAGCTTTCCGTCGAGCAGCGCGACGCGGTCGATGCGCGCCGTGGGATCCTCCTCCACGCCCGCGCGCCGCAGCGCGTTGCGCAGGCGCGCGACCAGCACGCGGGGGCTGAACGGCTTGGTCACATAGTCCGCCGCGCCGAGCTCGATGCCTGCGACGATGTCGGCTTCCTCGCCCTTCGCCGTCACCATGACGATCGGGATCGAGCGGGTCTGCTCGGCCTGCTTCAGCTTGCGGCAGACCTCGAGGCCGTCGACATCGGGCAGCATCAGGTCGAGCACGATGAGGTCGGGCTGCTCGCGGCGCACGAGGTCGAGCGCCAGGCGCCCGCTTCCGACCTTGCGGGCCTTCATGCCCGCGCGCTCGGCGTGGAACTCGATGAGCTCCGCGATCTCAGGCTCGTCTTCGACGATGAGGACCTGTGCCTTGGCGGTAGACATGGGTGGTAGCCTACGGACGCCGCGCGCGGCCCTGCAAAGTTCGTGTGAAGATTCGATGCAGGTCCATGTGGTTTCGCGCATTCGAGCGGCGTGGTGCCGTCTGGGCGGTTCGCGGAGTGGAGCGGGGCGGCTCCACGGCAACGATGCGGCGGGACCCCGTTTCCCTGCGATTCGGCACGGCGACGGCGAAGCATCGACCTCGATGCCGCGCGGATCGACGCTCGACGAGCCATCGGGCGGGATCTATCGCGGACCGCCTGCCACCGCGCTTTCGGGGACAAGCGACGCGGCGCCCGTGACCGCGGGCAGCGAGTAGCGCACGCCGTCGTCGGCGAGTGCGCCGAGGATGGCGATCTCCGCGGCTTCGCGCATATGCACGGGAACGCCGTGGGATTCCATGGTCGTGAGCACCTCTGCGCCCGACTCCCTGGCGATGGCCGCGCGCAGCGCCGTGTGGCGCGCCGAGCCGCCCGCGAGCAGGATGCGCGGCGGAAGCCTTCCATCGTCCGCCGCCTCGTCGCGCACGACTCGAACGATGGCGCGTGCGACCGCATCGGCCACCGTACGGCACGCGTCGGCGGCCGCGAGGCGCTCGGTGCGCGCGGTGAGCCGCGCCGCTTCGTCGCCCGTGCCAAGCGAGCGCCGCTGCGCGCGCTTGGCGTGCGGAGGTGCAAGCGCTCCAGCGATCTCTTCGACGATCGCGGAATCGGCGGTGCCCGCACGCGCCGCCGCGCCATCGGCGTCGAAGCGGCTGCCGAGGCGCTCGGATGCCACGCGGTCGAGCAGGTGGTTGCATGCGCAGGCGTCGAAGCCTCGGATCGCGTCGATGCCCTCGCGGCGCGTTGGCACAAGGGTCGCGTTCGCGAACCCGCCGAGGTTGATCACGACGCTCGCCGCCGCGTCGGCGCCGAACAGCACGAAGTCGGCGAGCGGCGTGATGGGCGCGCCCTGGCCGCCGCTCGCCACATTCGCGCCACGCAGGTCGTAGCGCACGCGGCAGCGAAGGCGCGCGGCCACTGGCCACGGGTCGAGGAGCTGCCAGGTCGTCGGCGGCGCGTGGAACACGGTCTGGCCGTGCAGGACGACAAGGTCGGGCTCGACGCCCGCGTCGGACGCGAGCGCGAGCAGGGCGTCGGCATGCGCCTCGCCGAACCTCCGCGCGATGCGCGCCATGTCGCCCGCGCTCATGAGCTCCTGCGCGGCCACCCTGCGCAGGTCGTCGGCAAGCGAGCCGAGCGGCCAGGAGCGCGTGGCAACCACCTCCGCACGCATCGAGATTCCACGACCGTCGATCGCAACGAGCGCCGCGTCGAGGTCTCCGTCGATGCTCGTCCCCGTCATGGTGCCCGCCACCAGGCGCCGCGGAGAGGGGGGGTGGGTCGAGAACTCGGGCATGGCGGCATCCTGATCGCCCGCGGCACGCGATGCAAACGGCTTGTCGCCGAGGTTTCCGCCGAACGGCCCGCCCTCCGATCGCCGATAGACTCGCTCCCATGGTCAAGCGCATCCTCGTCACCGGCGGCGCCGGATTCCTCGGTTCGCACCTCTGCGACCGCCTCGTGAAGGCAGGCCACGATGTCGTCTGCCTCGACAACCTGTTCACGAGCCAGAAGTCGAACATCGAGCACCTGCTCGGGTGCCGCAACTTCGAGTTCGTCCGCCACGATGTGACGCAGCCGATCATGCTCGAGGTCGACGAGATCTACAACCTCGCCTGCCCCGCGGCGCCTGGCCACTACCAGTACAACCCGATCAAGACGATGAAGACGAGCGTGCTTGGCGCGATCAACATGCTCGGCCTCGCCAAGCGCGTGAAGGCCAAGATCTTCCACGCGTCGACCAGCGAGGTGTACGGCGACCCCGATGTCCACCCGCAGCCCGAGAGCTACCGCGGCAATGTGAATCCCATCGGTCCGCGCGCGTGCTACGACGAGGGCAAGCGCGCCGCCGAGACGCTGTTCTTCGACTACCACCGTCAGAACAAGGTCAACATCCGCGTCGTGCGCATCTTCAACACCTACGGCCCGCGCATGCATCCGTTCGACGGCCGCGTGGTGAGCAACTTCATCCGCCAGGCGATCCGCGGCGAGAACATCACGATCTACGGCGAAGGCACGCAGACGCGCTCTTTCTGCTATGTCGACGACCTGCTCGACGGATTCCTCGCGCTCATGGAGGCGCCCGACGATCTGCCTGGCCCCGTGAACATCGGCAACCCCAGCGAGTTCACGATCCGCGAGCTCGCCGAGATGGTGGTCGAGCTTTCGGGCAGCCGCTCGCAGATCATCAAGGCGCGCCCGTTGCCCGCCGACGATCCGCTGCAGCGTCGGCCCGACATCACGCTTGCGCGCGCGCGGCTTGGTTGGGAGCCGAAGATCCCGTTGCGTGAGGGCCTTGCCCGCACGATCGCCTACTTCCAGTCGATCGACATGGCGAAGTATCGCGCGCCGACACCGAACTACTGACGGTTGCGATTCCAGAAGTCCTTTGCGAGGCGCGTCTTACATGGCGCGCCTCGTCTGCTTTTCCGAGGCGCGAAAAATCTGTTCGGAAAAAAGTAGGGATGGGCTTGCGGAGCGAGCCGATGTGGTAATGTACGAACAAGAACCGAACAGAAGCGCGGAGTCTGTTCGGGTCACGGTTGGATGGCTCCGCACACAAACTGGCTGGAACGCGGATGGCAAAGCCGAAGCCTGCGCAAAAAGCGCGCAGATTTCGGGACCTTCGCGCTCCTCACGAAGGTCCGAAGGGGATACAGATGGTCGCGAACACGAACACGAACACAAGCAAGAACGGCAGCAACGCAGGATCGAACCCAATGGCGACTCCCAGCAGCACCAACCGATCGCCCGCAACGGCGCCCGCACCCGCACCCGCGTCCGCAGCGCGCCCCGCAGCGTCGATCGAAGACAAGCCGCGCCCAGTCGCGGCGAAGCCCGATCCAGCCCAGGCGAAGCTTGACGCCGCGAAGGTCGAAGAGCGCAAGGGCAAGCTTGCCGCGATCGACCGCGCCATGGGCGCCATCGAGAAGACCTTCGGCAAGGGCTCGATCATGAAGCTCGACGGCGACGCGCTTGCGCCGATCCCGTCGATTCCCACGGGCGCCCTCAGCCTCGACCTCGCCCTTGGTGGGCGTGGCCTGCCGCGTGGGCGCATCATCGAAATCTTCGGCCCGGAGTCGTCGGGCAAGACCACGCTCGCGCTCACCGTGGTCGCCAACGCGCAGAAGAATGGCGGCATCGCCGCGTTCATCGACGCCGAGCACGCGCTCGATCCGTCGTGGGCCAAGCGCATCGGCGTCAACCTCGACGAGATGCTGGTGTCGCAGCCCGACACGGGTGAGCAGGCGCTCGAGATCTGCGAGATGCTCGTCCGCTCGAACGCGGTCGACATCATCGTCGTCGACTCGGTGGCGGCGCTCATCCCCAAGGCCGAGATCGAGGGCGAGATGGGCGACTCCGTCGTCGGTCTCCAGGCCCGCCTCATGTCGCAGGCCATGCGCAAGCTCACCGGCGCCATCGCCAAGAGCGAGTGCATCGTGATCTTCATCAACCAGCTGCGCGAGAAGATCGGCGTCATGTTCGGTTCGCCCGAAACGACGACGGGCGGCAAGGCGCTGAAGTTCTACTCGTCGGTCCGCATCGACATCCGCCGCATCGGTGCGATCAAGGACGGCGACCGCAATGTCGGCAACCGCGTGCGCGCGAAGGTCGTCAAGAACAAGGTCGCGCCGCCGTTCCGCGAGGCCGAGTTCGACATCATGTTCAGCGAAGGCATCTCGACCACGGGCGACCTCGTCGATCTCGCGGCCGAAGACGGCATCGTCGAGAAGGCCGGAGCGTGGTTCAGCTACAAGGGAACCCGCATCGGACAGGGCCGTGAGAACGCCAAGGCGTTCATCAAGGAGAACCCCGCGATGTTCGCCGAGATCCGCCAGCGCGTCATCGAGAAGCGCATGGCGGCGGCCGAGGCTGCGCTGAGGTCGGGCAAGGTTCCCGCGCCGAAGGCAGACGAAGGCGACGACGAAGACGACGAGTGATCTTCGGCGGGCAGCGTGCCGTGTCGCCTCGTCGACGCGGATGCACGCCCCGAGGTCGATGTAGGCACATGCGCCCTCGCGGCGCGCCGCCACCGAATGCAGGTTCGGAAGCCAGAAAGCACCGTGTCGGAGCGGTGTGGGCTGTGGCTGTCGCGAGGCGCACAGGCGAAGCCGGTGCGGCGTTCTCCAGGCGCTGCACTACGGCGGACTCAGGTCCATTCGCGTAGCGCAGGCAGGGTGGTGGGAAGGCTCCTCCCGCTCTGCCTGCGTTTTTCGAGCCTTTAGCGCATGTTGCGGCACGCGCGGTATCGACCGAGAAGCGTCAGTCGCGGGCCGTCCAAAGTGCTTGAAGCCGCTGTTGGTTGGGCGTACACTCTCCGTCCCCACGCGGTCGTGGCGGAACTGGCAGACGCGCTAGATTCAGGTTCTAGTGGGGTAACACCCATGGAGGTTCAAGTCCTCTCGACCGCACTTCACGCGGGCCCGCAAGGGCCCGCGTGTGTTTTTGGCCCAGTTGGATGTTGGATTCTGCCTGCGTTCTGCTCGGCGGCCCAGATGCCCGGCCACATTCATGTATGGTTGGCGCGGCGATGAGCCTGACGAGGGACCGACCATGCGTTCCACATTGACCACCGACGACCTCCTCTTCGTGAGCTTCTCCGACAAGGTCTTTGCCCTCGATCGCGCCGATGGAAGCATTGTCTGGAAGTGGAAGTCGCCGAAGTCGACGGGGCTCGTGGCGCTGCTGCCGAGCGGTGACCGGCTCTTCGTCAGCATCAACGGCTACACCTGGGCCCTCGATCCGACGAGCGGAGCGGAACTCTGGTTCCAGCCGTTCAAGAAGGAGGGAGTCGGCGTCGCCATGCTGGCGACCATGACTGGCGGAGTTTCGAATGCACAGGTGACCGCAGCAGGCGCGCTTTCCTCGTCGTCTGATGGCGGCGACGGCGGAGCCTGACCGCTCGTCACGCGCTAGAGCGCGCTTGCGGTCGATGCACGCAGCCGCTCCACTACGGAGACGATGCGTGCGCCTGCTTCCGCGCACTCAGCGGGCGTCGACTCGCGCGAAAGGCTGAATCGGATGGACCCGTGGGCGATCTCGGGTGCAATGCCCATCGCGAGGAGCACTGGCGACGGATCGAGCGAGCCCGAAGAGCAGGCTGCGCCTGCGGAGGCGAAGACGCCGCGCTCGGAGAGTTGCAGCAGGATCGCCTCGGCCTCGAGGCGTGCGAAGCCGATGTTGGTGGTGTTCCAGAGGCGCGCGCCGACCGACGCATGGACAACGCCGCCTGTCGCGGTCGCCAACGCCGATTCGAAGCGGTCGCGCACCGCGGATCCTTGCGCCGCGCCGTCGCCAGCCAGCCACAGGCGCGCGAGTTCAGCCGCGACGCCCATGCCTGCGATCCCAGGGACATTCTCCGTGCCACCGCG
>JAJTGK010000127.1 GCA_021297815.1 Planctomycetaceae bacterium | reverse complement strand
TCTCGTGAGCCGTCGACCCATCCATGTCCGACCCACCTGACCCTCACGAGTCGACCCCCACGTCCTGTGTTCCGCAGACTTCGTCTGCGGGCACACACATCGAACGAACTCCCGCGTTCCCCGAACTCCCGCGTTCCCCGAACTCCCGCGTTCCCCAACCCCCAACCCTCCTGAACTCTCAGAAACACCAAATGTCAGGTCTGGTCGCAGGTCGGTTTGGACCTGACCATTCCACGCCGTATCTTGGGCGCATGCCTCGATCTCGCGCGTCGACCACCTTCGCAGGTGCCACCCTGGCGGCGCTCCTCAGCTCGGCCGCCGCCGCGACCGCCGCGCCCCCGATCGATTTCAATCGCGACATCCGGCCGATCCTCTCCGCCAACTGCTACGCCTGCCACGGCCCCGACGCCAACGCGCGCAAGGCGGGCCTGCGCCTCGACCAGGCGGAGGCCGCCTACGCCGTGCGCGAGGATGGCATCACCGCCATCAAGCCCGGTGATCTCGCCGCCAGCGAAATCTGGCGTCGCATCATTTCCGATGACGCCGACGAGGTCATGCCGCCGCCCGAGTCGCATCGGACGCTGTCGCCCGAAGACCGCGCGAAGCTCCAGGCGTGGATCGAGGCGGGCGCGCGCTACGACGCGCACTGGGCCTTCGTGGCGCCGGTCAAGGCGCCCATCCCGGGATTCACGGCGCGTCGCGACGGTGGCGGCGACTCGATCGCACCAACCGCGACCGACGCGATCGACGGCTTCATCGCCGCCGGGCTCCGAAGCGCAGGCTTGACCGCCGCTCCCGAAGCCGATCGCACCGCGCTCGCGCGGCGTCTTGCGCTCGACCTCACCGGGCTTCCTCCGAAGACGGGCGAGGTCGCGGCATTCGTCCGCGACCGCGCGCCGGACTTCTACGACCGCCTCGTCGGCCAGTACCTCGACAGCCCGCATTTCGGCGAGAAGATGGCGCTCCCGTGGCTCGACGCCGCGCGCTACGCCGACACCAACGGCTTCTCGATCGACGGCGGCCGTCATGCGTGGCTCTGGCGCGACTACGTCATCCACAGCTTCAACGAGAACAAGCCCTACGACCGCTTCCTCATCGAGCAGATCGCGGGCGACCTGCTGCCCGACCGCGACGACGAGACGCTCACCGCGACCGGCTTCCAGCGGAACGCGATGATCACGCACGAGGGCGGCACGATCGCGGAGGAGAACCTCGTCACCTACGGCGCCGATCGCGTCAAGACCTACGGCGAGGCCGTGCTCGGCCTCACGCTCGGCTGCGCGCAGTGCCACGATCACAAGTACGACCCGATCTCGCAGCGCGAGTACTACGCGCTCTTCGACTACTTCAACCAGACCACCGAGCCCGCGCACGGTGGCGATGGCGGCGTGAACGCGGCCCCCACCGCGCGCGTGAAGACGGTGCTCGAGACCGGCGAGGAAGACGCGCTGCGGCTGCGGATCGCGGAGCTCGAGGCGCGCCTCGCGAACCCCGATCCGAACGCGGTCGCCGCGTGGGAGGCGCGCGAACTGGAGAAGCTGCGCGCGCGCGGCCGCGATCTCGCGCTCCACCCAACGCGCGTCACGCGCATGAGTACTCCGAACACCGGCAGCGGCTTCGAGATCGTCGACGAGCGCTTCGCCTGCGTCACGCGACCGATGTCGTTCCTCGCATTCGACATGGCGATCGAGCCCACGGCAGACGCGAAGGCCGCGCTCGCGCGCGCAAAGCAGCCGATCACCGGCGTGCGCATCGTGATGCACCCGTCGCCCGATGCGCCCGCGGCGGGCTGGGGCTACGGCGCCGGTGCCGACGGCAAGAGCCGCTTCGCCGTCACCAGCGTCACCGTCAGCGCGGGCACCGTGCCCGGCGACCAGGTCAACCTCTATCGCCTCGCCGAACTCGCGGGTGCCACCGCCAACAGCTGGATCGAGCCCGCGCTTGCCGATGCACCGATCGATCGCTCGGGCGACGGTCGACCCGAAGGCATGCTCGAGACGCGTGGCGATACGGCGTGGATCCCCGATCTCGCCACCGAAGGCCCGGTGCGCTGCACCGTCACCTTCAAGGAGCCGCTCGATCCGGCGCTCGCCACGCACTTCACCGTGCAGGTCAACTTCGGCCGCTACGGTGATATCGCGGCCAAGCGCATGGAG
This sequence comes from Planctomycetaceae bacterium, assembly GCA_021297815.1. Classification (GTDB taxonomy): domain Bacteria; phylum Planctomycetota; class Phycisphaerae; order Phycisphaerales; family SM1A02; genus QWPT01. Next base: position 4,767 of record JAJTGK010000127.1, on the reverse strand, counting down.
TTCTTCCTCGTCACCGGCACCGACGACGGCACCACGCTGCCCGCCGATCTTGTCGAGGGCCTCGAGAACCCCGCGCCCGGCGCGCGCGACCCCGCGCTCGACGAGCGCTTCCGCGCGTACTTCGCGCGCTATGCGCCCGACACGTTTGCGCTGCGCACCGATCTCGCAAACGCGCGCACGCGGCTCGCTGCGCGCACCGAGGCGTTCGATGCGCTCGTGATGGACACCGCGCCCACGCGGCGTGAGACGCGCATCCTGAACCGCGGCAACTACGCCGATCCGCGCGAGGCGGTGACGGCGGGTACGCCCGAAGCGCTCCCTGCCCAGTCCGAAGGCGCTTCGCCCACGCGCCTCGCGCTCGCCGAGTGGACCGTGTCGCCCGACAACCCGCTCGTTGCGCGCGTGGCGGTCAACCGCATCTGGCAGGTCTTCTTCGGCACCGGTCTCGTGAAGACGGGCGCCGACTTCGGCATGCAGGGCGAGGCGCCGTCGCACCCCGAGCTGCTCGACTGGCTCGCGGTCGACTTCATCGACTCGGGCTGGGATGTGAAGCGCCTCGTGCGCGCGATCGTCACGAGCCGTACATACAGGCAGTCGTCTGCGACGACGACCGAAGCGCTCGCACGCGATCCGGACAATCGGCTCCTTGCGCGCGGGCCGCGCTTCCGCCTCCCGGCCGAACTGGTGCGCGACGTCGCGCTCCGTACGGGCGGGCTGCTCGTGCCGCAGCTCGGTGGCCCGAGCGTCAATCCGTATACGCCGGGCGACCCGTGGCGCGAGGTCAGCCACTTCGGGTCGAGTCCCGCGACGGCGCAGTCGTTCCTGCAGGATCACGGCGAGAAGCTCTACCGCCGCAGCATGTACACCTACTGGAAGCGCACGATGCCGCCGTCGAGCATGGCGAGTTTCGACGCACCGAACCGCGAGACCTGCGTGGTCGACCGCGCCGTCACGAATACGCCGCTGCAGGCGCTGGTGCTTCTCAACGACGTGCAGTTCGTCGAGGCGGCGCGGGCGTTTGCCGAGCGTGCGCTTGCGGTTCGCGGCGATGATGCACGAAGGCTCGCGTGGGCGTTCCGCGAGGCGACGTCGCGCATGCCCGATGCGCAGGAGGAGAAGGTGCTCGCTCGCGCGCTGGCGCGCGAACGCGCCACCTTCAAGGCCGACGCCGACGCGGCCGCGGCGCTGCTCGCGCAAGGCGAGTCGTCGCGCGACGCGGCGCTCGATCCGGTCGAGCACGCGGCATGGACGCAGGTGGCGGCGCTGATCCTGAACCTGAGCGAGGTCATCACGCGCAACTAGCGGTTGCACGGTTGAACCGCGATCGAGACGCAAACCGAATCCGAGAAGCCATGCACGAACCACGCCCCACGAACCAGCCCATCGACGACTCGCTCGCGTTTCTCACGCGGCGCAGCTTCATCGGCCGCAGCGCGCACGGGATCGGCGCGATCGCGCTCGGAGCGATGCTTGGTGAACAGCTCGTCGTCGGCAGGCGCGCGCTGGCGATGCCCGGGTCGGGTGGTCGCGTGCTTTCAACCGGCGGGCTCGCGGGTGTGCCGCACTTCGCGCCGAAGGCGAAGCGCGTCCTCTGCCTCTTCCAGAGCGAGGGGTTCTCGCACATCGATCTCTTCGACCCGAAGGAGGCGCTGTACGCGCACGCGGGCAAGGACTTGCCGTCGTCGGTGCGGGGCACGCAGCGCGTGACGGGCATGACAAGCGGGCAGGGCAGTTTCCCCGTGGTGCCGCCGGTGGCGCCCGGCAGACCATGCGGGAAGGGCGGGCTCTGGATCAGCGATCTCCTGCCGCACATGCAGGGCGTGGCCGATGAACTGTGCATCATCAAGAGCCTCACCACCGAGGCGATCAATCATGATCCCGCGGTCACGTTCATGAACACGGGCAACCAGATCCCGGGTTCGGCAAGCATGGGTTCGTGGATCAGCTACGGGCTTGGCAGCGAGAACGCGAATCTGCCCGCGTTCATCACGATGGTGTCGCAGGGCTCGGGCAAGAATCCGGGTCAGCCGATCTTCTCGCGGCTGTGGGGGAGCGGCTTCCTGCCGTCGTCGCATCAGGGCGTGGGGCTTCGACCGGGCGGTAATCCGGTGCCGTATCTCGCGAATCCGGATGGCGTCGACCGCACGCAGCGGCGCGCGATGCTCGATGATCTCGCAGAACTCAACGCGCACCGGAACGACGAGCTCGGCGACCCCGAAACGCTCGCACGGATCGAGGCGTACGAGATGGCGTTCCGCATGCAGGTTTCGGTGCCCGAGCTCGTCGAGATGTCGGACGAATCGCCCGAAACGCTTGCGATGTACGGGCCCGATGTGCGCCGCCCCGGCAGTTACGCGGCAAACTGCCTGCTTGCGCGACGGCTGTTGCAGCGCGGCGTGCGGTTCGTGCAGCTCTTTCATCGCGGGTGGGATCAGCACATCGCGCTTGGCACGCAGTTGCCGAACCAGTGCCGCGACGTCGACCAACCCACGGCCGCGGTCATCAAGGATCTCAAGCGCCTCGGCATGCTCGAGGACACGCTCGTCATCTTCGCCACCGAGTTCGGCCGCACCGCGTACAGCCAGGGCGGCTTCGGCGACCCGAGCTCGGGCCGCGATCACCACGGCAGGTGCTTCACCTCGATCTTGGCGGGCGGCGGCGTGAAGGGCGGCATCGAGTACGGCAAGACCGACGACTTCTCGTACAACATCGTCGAGAACCCGGTGCAGGTGCGCGACTTCCACGCGACGGTGCTGCACACGCTCGGCATCGACCACGAGCGCCTCACCTACCGCTTCCGTGGCCTCGACACGAAGCTGACCGGCGTCGAACCCGCGCGCGTGGTGCGGGAGGTGTTGGTGTAGGGTCATGCGTGCGCTGCAGGCCAAGCGGTCGCCGCAGTTTTCGGGCTTGGCGTGTCGCGTGGTCCGTGGCGCCGCCCTGTCAAATCCATACATCGTTCTGCGTTGATTATGGAGTTGCACAGGCATCCATATTCAACGCTGCGTTGAATATGGATGCCCATAGGCCGCCATATCCAACGCTCGGAGCGGTATGGCGTGGCGGTGGCGCATTCCCGGGGTGCAAATCCCCACGCTCGCATCCCGCTATGAACGGGAAGGGCCCTTCGTGTTCATAGTGACGAGCGCTATGAACGCCGGCGTGCATAGTGGGCGCGTGGACAAGCCGCCGCACATCCACTGCGGCGGCGGTGTTGTGCGTTGGTTCGCAGCGGCGCCTTACGGATTGACGAGATTCAACGGGCAATCCGACGGCGGAAACGGCACGCGCGGCGCGTCGCCCCAGTTGCCGAGGATCATCGTGAGATCTGCGCCGTCGACCTTCTCGTCGGCGTTGATGTCGGAGGCGGCCTTGAAGCCCGCGTTGGGGGAGTTCACCGTCAGCCAAGGCGACATGCAGCCGACGCCTGCACTGCTGCACAATCCGGTGGTCGAAACTCCAACTCGTTGCGCCTCAACCGTCCCATCAGACCAAGCACGCCAAAGCGTATTGAAGGGTTGTCCGTTTCCGTCAGTTTCGCGGGGGGTGACCGTATACCACACCACCGCCGGTTCGCCGCCAGCTTGCGCACTGGCCGCCGCAGCCACAGCACTCGCAGCCGCAGGCATTGCGTGTATCGCACTACCCGCCGCATGTGCCTGCGCGCCGTTCTGCATCAACATCGCGCCGCCGATCATGCACAGTCCAGCGCCACACAGCGTGACCGCTCCTGCCATCGCGTTCTTGCTCATCGATTACTCCTTCGAAACGAGGCGACATCGATCGCTGTCGCCCCTCGCCAACAAAATTGAAAACGGCGAGACGATTCGCCGATAGACAAACTGTACTGGTCGGCGTCTGTCAAACAAAATCAACCCGCGCGACTTTGTCGTTCCCCAGTCATTTCTGCGGCAAAGCGCACGCGCGGTACCGCCTGATTCGTTACTCTGACCCCTCATCAGGCGCTCGCGGACCCGTCCGTTCGCGGGTGCGCTGCGCCGCAATCTCACTCGCGCAGCGCGAATGGATCACGCGATGGCAAAGAAGTCGACCACAAAGTCGAAGGCGTCGAAGGTAGAAAAGACCAGCCCCACCGCGAACATCGGCTTCGAGGCCAAGCTCTGGCTGGCCGCCGACAAGCTCCGCGGCACCATGGACGCCGCCGAGTACAAGCACGTCGTCCTGGGGCTCCTCTTCCTCAAGTACATCTCCGATGCATTCGACGAACTCCACCAGAAACTCGTGGATGGCAAGGGCGACTTCAAGGGCAGCGACCCCGAGGACCCGGACGAGTACCAGAGCCACGGCGTCTTCTGGGTGCCCGCATCCGCCCGCTGGCCTGCCCTGCAGGCGAAGGCCAAGCAGCCCACGATCGGCAAGCTGATCGACGACGCCATGGTCGCGATCGAGAAGGACAACCCGCGGCTGAAGGGTGTGCTGCCGAAGGACTACGCGCGGCCCGCGATCGACAAGCAGCGCCTCGGCGAACTCATCGACCTCCTGGCGTCGATCGGCCTTGGCGGCGAGGCGCACCGCGGCCGCGATGTCCTCGGGCGGGTCTACGAGTACTTCCTCTCAAAGTTCGCGAGCGCCGAGGGCAAGAACGGCGGCGAGTTCTACACGCCCTCGTGCGTCGTGCGCACGATCGTCGAGATGCTCGCGCCCTACAAGGGCCGCGTCTACGACCCTTGCTGCGGCTCAGGCGGCATGTTCGTCCAGAGCGAGAAGTTCGTCGAAAGCCACGGCGGCAAGATCGGCGACCTGTCG
>JAJTGK010000126.1 GCA_021297815.1 Planctomycetaceae bacterium | reverse complement strand
GTAGCCGTCGGTGTCGGTGTCGGCGTAGTAGTCCACGCTGTCCGAGGCCTCGGCGTCGGAGTTCGCCTCGCCGTCGCAGTCGTTGTCCACGCCGTCGTTCGCGCAGAGCTCGGGAGCTCCTGGATAGACAGATGCCGCACTGTTGTTGCAGTCGGTGTTGTTGGTGACCGAGCCCGCGATCGCCGCGCACGACTTCGTGGCCGCGCCCGCGCCGTAGCCGTCGCCGTCGGTATCGGCGTAGTAGTCCACGCTATCCGAGGCTTCGCTGTCGGCGTTCGCCTCGCCGTCGCAGTCGTTGTCCACGCCGTCGTTCGCGCAGAGCTCGGCGGCTCCTGGATAGACAGCGGCCGACGAGTCGTCGCAGTCGAGCGAGGCCGACTGGCTCGAGCGATAGCCCGCGTTCGTCGTGCCCGAGCAGAAGCTCGCACCCGTCGACAGCGTGTAGGTGTCGTTGTCGGCGTCGGCGTAGTAGAGCACCTTGTCCGACGCATTCGCGTCGATCTCGGACGAGTTGCCGTCGCAGTCGTTGTCGACCGAAGAGGTCGCACAAAGCTCGGGTGCTCCTGGGTAAACGGCGGCCAACGCATCGTTGCAGTCGAGCGGAGACGATTGCGCCGCGCGGTAGCCCGCGTTCGTCGTGCCCGGGCAGAAGACCGCGCCCGTCGACAGCGTGAAGGTGTCGTTGTCGGCGTCGGCGTAGAAAGGCACCTTGTCCGCTGCAGCGGCGTCGACCTCGGTCGCATTGCCATCGCAATCGTTGTCGACGGTCGAGGTTGCGCACAGCTCGGGAGCTCCCGAATAACGCGCGGCATTCGCGTCATCACAGTCGGTCGAGTCGGGGTCGCCATCACCGTCGGCATCGGCGACGCCCGAGACGGTCACATAGTCGAAGCGCCACGCCCTCGTGGTTTGGTAGCTGTTCGCAACTGTGACATACGCGGCCGCTCCAGAGCCTGTCGCGGTGGACTCGAAGATCGCCACGATGCGGAACTTGAAGTTCGCATTGTTCCGAACCCCCGCAATGCCGCTGAGGTCGACCTGCCGCGTTCCAGACCACGCGTTGCTTGTGCTCGAGTTGAACACGCCGCCGTTTGCAAGTCCGCTCGAAGTGAAGTTGGTGCCGTCGATCGAGTATTCGAACCGCGAGTACCGGCTGGCGCGTTGCTCGTAGTACTGGTCCCAGGAAACGACAATGCTGGTGTATCCAACCGTACTCGTCGCAAACGACGCACCGGCGGTGCCGTTGGATGCGGAAGCCGCGGGGAACCCGGTGAGGCTGAGGGCATCATCGGCGGTTCCGGTCGCGGGGTCGACTGCGCTGCCGGCGCTGTCGACAACGGTAGAGGTCGTTCCGCCGATCGCACCACTCGTTCCAGTGCCCGTCGACGCGTTCGTGCTGCCCGCGTTGTACGCCCACCGCGTGATGACCGACTGCGCCTGCGCGGGCAATGCAAACGCGAGCACGGCGAGCGCGCTCCACAACAGACAGCGCAGTTGTGCGGGAGTCAAAATCATCTTCTCGCCCGGGATCGGGGGCCTCACACACACGGTCATTCGTCCTTTTGCCACTGGAAACGCAGAATGGGTTCGGGATACGCGGGCTTCGTGACCAATCGGCCCCGCACAGGTCGACTGATCCGACCGTGCCGATCAAACTGCCGCGCCCGAGAACCGTCGCAGGTGCGGCCCGATATCTGCAAGTCGGCGTGTGCGCTCTACAAGGTCTGCGCCGCGGCCCTCTTCAAGGCAACGCCAGCGCGCGCCTTGCACCGTCGAGAATCCGCGGCATGAGCGGCGCGGCGGAACGCAGGGATGCGCCGCATTTTGAAGCGCTCCGCGCGTGTCCACGGCCCGTCTGCCGTGGACCGAACGGTTCACAGGACCGAGGGAAAAGATGAACGGACTCGCCATGTCATCGAAGCGTCAGCGATCAGCCTTCCTCTCAGGCCTCGAGGGCATGCTGGCTGCATGCGCCGCGGCGTTGTCTGTTTCGACGGCGCGCGCGGACTCGCTCATCGGCCTCGAACTGGTCGGACCCACGACACCTGTGGCCGTCGGCCAGGAGATCCAGATCCGCCTCCGCGCGAAGCAGGAGCCGCAGGACAACCTTGTCGGCCAGAGCTTCGTGGCGATCGACTGCATCCTGAAGTGGAATCCGAAGCGGCTGAGGCTGCTCGGGCTCACGACGACGGGCTCGGTTCCCCTGCTGAGCTCGTACTTTCCGACGCCTTCGAGCGACTACACGGGTATCAACGAAGTGAACCCTCCGCAGGATGGCACGGCGCTCTACTACGCGCTCGCCCAACTCGGCCAGCCCGTGCCCGTACCGCAGACTGGAGTGCAGGTCGTCACCTTCCGCTTCAGGGTCCAGTCGGCGTTCGCGTCGACGCAGGTCGAGATCCTGCCGTCGCTCACCGTGACCACGCCCGCCGACACGGTGGTGTACGACGGCACGGTGCCCGGCCTCGATGTGCTCGGCACGATCACCCCTGCGACCATCGTGCAAGTCGTCCCATGCGTGGGCGACATCGACGCCAACGGCGCCGTGAACGGCGCCGACCTCTCGATTCTGCTCGGGCAGTGGGGCCTCACGGGCTCCGCCGACATCGACGCGAACGGCATCGTCAACGGCGCCGACCTCTCGATCCTCCTTGGAAACTGGGGCCAGTGCCCTGGCACATGAACTGGGAAACGCTATGAAACTCGCGCTCTGCACGCTTCTGCTTCCCACATCGCTCGCGTTTGGCCAGGCTCAGGTGACCCTGACCGCACCGACCTGCGCCAATGTCGGCGACGAGATCGTCGTTGCCGTCGGCGTGGCTGCGGGTGCGCCCGAGTTCGTCGGACTGCAGAGCGCGATCTCGTACGACCGAACGGTGCTCGAGTTCCTCTCGGCCTCGACTCCGACGGGTCCGCTCGACCTTCCGATCTACTTCGCCCACTCGGCGGTGAACGGCACGATCGACCTCGCGGTCGGCATCACGCCGCCTGCCGCTCCGATCACGGGGGGCGTCGACGGCAAGCTGCTGCGCTTCCGCGTCATCGCCAACCCTGCGTCGTGCCCGAGCGGCACGCTGGTGTCGTTCCGCTCGGACAAGCGGATCCGCAATCTGCTCACGACCGACAACGGCGCGCCGATCACGCCAGGCCTCGCCAACCTGGGCGGCCTGAACATCGCGGTGGCACCTGACATCACCGTGCCCGCCGATGTCTCGGTCGTGCCGCCCGTCGGCTACATGTCGGCGACGGCCGATGTCGGGCTCGCGACGGCCAGCGGCTGCGGCGCGATCGACATCGACTTCGTGCGCAGCGACGGCAAGCTCTCGCTCTCCGACGAATTCGACCGCATCGACAGCCCCGTCACCATCACCTGGACCGCCACCGACCCGTGCGGCCGCACCGACTCGGGCGTGCAGACCGTCACGGTCGATGTCATCCTCGGCGACCTCTCGGGCGACGGCGTGATCAACGGCAACGACCTTGCGATCGTGCTCGGCAGCTTCGGCGGCGGAAATGGCCAAGGCGATGTGAACGCCGACGGCACCGTCGACGGCTTCGACATCGCGTACATCCTGGGCAACTGGGGCGTCACCTCGGGCGGCTAAGGCGCCCGCGGGCTGAACCGCCCCCTGCTCAGCCAACCTCTCAACGCGTCGACGCGACGGCCGCCGTAACGGCCGCGAAGTCGATCTGCGTCTTGGGAATCTCGGCCTCCCAGGCGTAAGCCACCTTGCCATCGGAACCTACGACATAGACGGCGCGCTTGGTCACGCCCTTCAGCCCCATCAGGTCGGCGTGAAGGGCGTCGTACGAGGCCGCGACGGTCTTGTTGAAGTCCGACAGGATCGGGAACGGCAGGTTGAGTTCCGAGCGGAACCGATCCGAGACGAACGGGCTGTCGATCGACACGCCGAATACCTTGCAGTCGAGGTTGCCCCACTCCGCCCAGTGGTCGCGGAAGTAGCACATTTCCTCGGTGCAGACCGAGCTGAACGCCAAGGGGAAGAAGAGGATGACGACCTTCTCCTTGCCGAGCAGCGCGCCGACATCGACCTCTTCACCGGGCTTGGAAGGAAGCTTGAACGCGGGTGCCGAGGAGCCGAGCTGAAGTGCCATATGGGTGTCCTAGTGAAGGGAAAGTGCGTGACGGGGTGCGGACTGTAGCCGCAGGGCGGCATTTCTTGGGCCCGTCGGAACGGCCCCGAGTCGGTCTACTTATTTGCCGCTTCCTTTTCAATAGCGTTTGGCAAGGTGTCGAGTCAAGGTATGTTCGAATCGGTTTCTCAGGCCCCCCCGGCGTGGTGGGGCTTGCCGCGTTTGCGTCCTGGGCGAGTCCCGCCCAAAGGTGATCAAGGGTCTGCAGCCCTTCATCCAAGGAGATCAGAGATGCGTTTGATGACGTGGTCCTTCATCTGTAGCACGACGGCTGCGGCCCTCGTGTCGGGTGCCGCGATGGCACAAGACTGCCCCTCGGCCCCTGCTGCGGCCGCTGGCGCGAACCCGTTCAACACCTCGGCGTCGACCGCGAACCTCGCGATGCCCGCAGGCGGTGGCTGCGCGGCTGCGCACACCATCTACAAGGTCACCTACTTCACCTTCACTGCGACGACGGATGGCTCGCACACCTTCAGCCTGTGCGGTGGGTCGACCTGGGACACGCGCATCGCCGTCCTCAACAGCTGCGACCCTGCGACGGGCGTCCTCGGCTGCAATGATGACGCCTGCGGCCTGCAGAGCCAGACCATCGCCAGCCTGACGGCCGGCCAGACGGTGAAGATCGTCCTCGGCGGCTTCGGCACGACGAGCGCTGGTGCTGGCACGCTCACCATCACCGCCCCTGGCGGCGGTGGCGGTGGCGGCGGCGGCGGCGGTGGTGGCGGTTGCGACAACCCGACCGCGCTCGCGCTCGGCGACAACCCGTTCACCAACAGCCCCTCGGCGGTCACCGTGGATCTCACTGGCTTCTGCCAGATGCAGTTCACGCAGCAGCTCTACAACACGAACTACTACTCGTTCACGCCGGCCGAGACGGGCTCGTACCGCTTCTCGACCTGCAACAGCGCGACCTTCGACACCAAGATCGCGATCATGAACACCTGCGATCCCGCGGGTGGCGTGGTCGCCTGCAACGACGACGGCACGGGTTGCGCGGGCTTCACCTCGCTCATCCCCGCGGCCAACCTCACTGCGGGCGTCGAGTACATCGTCGCGATCGGCGGCTACTCGGCCACGACCCCCGTGGGTAGCGGCACGCTGGCGATCACGCTCAATGGCGGCGGTGGCGGCGGCGGCTGCAAGGGCGCTGGCGAGATGATCGTCGGCCTCAACCCCTTCGACACCGTGGGCCTGACCGACATCGTCGACCTGACCGGCTTCTGCGATCCGGGTCCGTTCGGCGACGACCTCATCTACAACGCCGCGTACTTCACCTTCACCCCGAAGAACTCGGCCAACTACACGATCTCGACCTGCAACCTGGCGCCGTTCGACACGCGCCTCGCGGTCATGAGCACCTGCAGCCCCGCGGACGGCGTGCTCGCGTGCAACGACGACGGTCCGCAGTCGTGCGCCAACTTCTCGAGCCGCATCGACGCGGTCGCGCTCGAGGGTGGCATCACCTACTACATCATCGTCGGTGGCTACAGCGCTGCCGATGCTGGTGCAGGCAATGTCGAGATCTCGGAGTTCGTCCCGTGCGAACTTCCGCCCTCGACGGGCACCGAGGCCGAGCTCTGCGGCGAAGACCTGAACGGCGGCTGCAACAACGCGGCCGGCGGCAGCCCCACCGAGCCGATCTCGGTCGGCGACACGATCGCCGGCGAGTTCTGGGCTTCGGGTGGCACGCGTGACACCGACTGGTACCTGCTGACCCTCACCGAGGGCACGACGGTCACCGTCACCATCAACTCGAGCCTCGACTGCTTCGCGGCGTTCGTCGGAACCTCGTGCGGCGGCATCATCGGCGACATCACCGCTGGTACCTGCCCCGGCACGACCTCGGTCTGCCTCGCGGCTGGTTCGTACTACATCGTCGCTCTTCCGAGCGTGTTCGACGGCTACCCCTGCGGTGGCACCGTCGGCAACGCGTACACCCTCGCGGTGACGGGCGAGCCCTGCGATGCCGAGCCCCCTGTCAACGATCTCTGCGCCAACGCGACGGTCGCCGTCGAGGGCCCGAACGCCTTCGACAACACCTTCGCCGGCACCGAGGTCGCGGGCGCGACCTGCGGCTTCGGCGGCACGGCGTTCACGAACGATGTCTGGTTCACCTTCACGGCGACCCAGACGGGTGACTACAACTTCGAGACCTGCTCGGGCCCCGCTCCCTTCGATACGGGCATCGAGATCTACGACGCCTGCCCCGATGTCGGTGGCGTGCTCCAGGCCTGCAATGACGACGGCACGGGCTGCGCGGCGTTCGCCTCGAGCCTGAACTACGGCATGACGGCCAAGCAGACCATCTGGATCCGCGTGGCTGGCTGGGGCGGCGCGACGGGTGCCACGGACCTGAACATCATCTTCGTGGGTGATGCTCCGAGCTGCGGCGACCCTGGCACGGGTTCGTGCTGCGCGGCCAACGGCACGCCGTTCTGCGAGGATGCCGAGTGCTGCTCGCTCATCTGCGCGGCCGACGCCTTCTGCTGCGACCAGCAGTGGGATCAGATCTGCGCCAACGCTGCCATCGCGCAGTGCGCCGGCTGCTCGGTCGAGCCGCCTGCGAACGACGAGTGCGGCGGCGCGATCAACCTGCCCGTCGGCGTGACCCAGTTCAGCACGCTGGGCGCGTCGGGCACCACGGTTGCCTGCACCAAGTTCGGCAACGCGAACATCTACAACGACATCTGGTACACGCACCAGACGACGGGCGATGGTGAACTCATCATCTCGCTCTGCGGCTCGGGCTTCGATACCAAGGTTCGGCAACGGCACCATCACGGTGACCCAGGCCGGCACCTGCGCAGCTCCGTGCACGGGCGACATCAACAACGACGGCAATGTCAACGCGGCCGACCTCTCGCTCCTCCTCGGTGCATGGGGTGGCGCGGCGGGCGACATCAACGGCGACGGCTTCACCAACGCCGCCGACCTGTCGCTGCTCCTCGGCAACTGGGGCATCTGCGACTGATCGCCTTCGCTGAGATCTGAAACCAGCAGCCCCCCGCCTTCGGGCGGGGGGTTGTCTTTTTCGGGCGCACCCCGCCACATGACCCGCAGGCTCCCGATGTTTCGCAGGCGATTTCGCGCGCCGACGCGACCTCCGCCGCGATCCTGCGTACCTTTTGCGCCATGTCCGACCCCGTCACGCGCCTCTGGAACCCGATGCTCTTCGCCGGAGCACTGCTCGCGGCGGCCATCGGGCTCGCGGCGTTCTCCAACCGAGCCTCGGCGCAATTCTGCCAGTCGACCGCCTCGTGCCTTGTGGTCCACCCGACGAGCGGCTGCAACAGCCAGGCCTGCTGCGAGACGGTCTGCTTCCTCGACCCGACCTGCTGCTCGGGGGCGTGGGACTCACTGTGCGTGCTGCTCGCCGATGAGCAGTGCATCGGCTACTGCGGCGCCACGGCAAGCGGCAGCTGCTATGTCGCGCACGCGAACCCGAACTGCGACCGCGAGGAGTGCTGCACCGCTGTCTGCGCGTTCGATCCGTTCTGCTGCAACCAGCAGTGGGACCTGAACTGCGCCCAGCTCGCCGGCTTTGCGTGCCCAGGTACTCCTGGTACATGCGGCTCCCCGAACGCAGGCAGCTGCTTTGAGACGCATGTCAGCGGCGCGTGCAGCGACCTCCTCTGCTGCAACGCGGTGTGCGCCATCGATCCGTCGTGCTGCAACTCGGGCTGGGACTTCCTGTGCGTGCTCACCGCCGAGAAGGTCTGCGTGGCGGGCTGCGTGCCCGTCATCGAACCAAACGCCCAGATCGAGATCGAGCAGTGCGACCAGCGGCAGAACGACCCCTGCTACGCGACCTCGGGCGGTACGCCGCAGGTGATCGAGGTGGGCCGTCAGGTCGTCGGCACGCTCGGCCGCTCCGAGGGCTCGTCGTCGCCCCCCGACGCCGATGTGTACCGCTTCACCGCCGTCGACACCGACGGCGACGGCATCGCGAGCATCTCGATCACCTTCGCCGCGTCGCCCGAGGCGTGGCTCGTCCTGCTGCCCGACACCGCCTGCGCGCCGATCTCTGCGGCCATCCGCACCCTCGAGTCGCAGCTCTGCGTCGACGCCGTCACCGAGCCCGTCTGCGTGCCCGCGGGCAACTACAGGCTCGTCATCGCCGCAGGAAACCCGCCGCAGGTCGCGGTCGGTCCCATCGGCTGCCTTGGGTCGAACCAGTACACGGCGAAGGTCACCGTTGGCCAGCTCTGCTCGTCGCCGTGTGCGAACGCCACGGGCTCATGCTTCGCGCCGCACTCGACGCCTGGCTGCGCCGACGCCGCCTGCTGCGCCTCGGTCTGCATCGCCGACGAGTTCTGCTGCGACACGGCATGGGACGACACCTGCGTCGGGCTTGCAGGGCAGGCGTGCCTTTCGGGGCCGCCCGCCAACGACGCCTGCGGCGGCGCCTCCCCGCTCGTCGTCGGCGAGAACACATTGAACACGCTGCGCGCCACGCTCGAGATCCCCGCCACGCCGAAGCTCTGCAAGGGCGCGTCGATCTCGCGCGATGTGTGGTTCACCTTCGACAGCGAGGTCGACGGGCCCGTCGACTTCGAGACCTGCGGCGCGTGGTTCGACACCGTGCTGTCGGTGTACGAGGGCCCGTGCGGCGCGCTGGTCCCGATCGGCTGCAGCGACACGGCGTTTCTGTGCGGCGGCCTGAACGCAAGCCGCGTCACGGTGGCCGCGGAGTGCGGGGCACGCTACTACATCCGTGTGGGTCCAAAGTCTGGCTTGGGCGGCGAGATCACGCTTCGCGTGGTCACCGAGGCGCCTGCGTGCACCTCGTGCGTGCCCGACCTGAACGGCGACGGCCTCGTGAACGCGAGCGATCTCTCCACGCTCCTCGGCGCGTGGGGATTCTCGGGTGCCGACCTGAACGGCGACGGCACGACGAACGCGCAGGACCTGTCGCTCTTGCTCGGCGCGTGGGGCGTGTGCCCGTAAGGGTGGGTCGCGAAAGTCCGCTCAGCCGCCCGCGGCAGCTTCGCACGCCGTGGCGGGCGAGAGCTTGCGGCGCATGATCTTGCCCGTCGGGTTGCGCGGCAGTTCCTTCACCATGCGGATGTCGCGCGGCACCTTGAACCCCGCGATGTGCTCGCGGCAGAACGCCTTCAGCGCCGCCTCGTCGAACGAGGCGCCTTCCTTCAGTTCGACGAACGCCAGCGCCACTTCGCCGCGCACGCCGTCGGCCATGCCGATCACCGCCGAATCCTTCACCGAGGCATGACGGTTGAGAACCT
>JAJTGK010000125.1 GCA_021297815.1 Planctomycetaceae bacterium | reverse complement strand
GTTCGTCGATCCGCCGGCGAAGGTCGGATTCGTGCCGGTCAGCGTCCCCGAGAGCGCGAACGACCCGGATCCGCTCGAAACGACGACGGTACCGGTGGCGGTGTCCGCATCTGGCGTCGCCGAGTTGAAGTTCCAGGCGGCGACCGACGCGGCGCAGGCGGTCGTGGTCGTCGAAACCGAGCCGAAAGCATCGCCATCGGCATCGATGTAGTAGGTCACGGGACCAAGCACGACATTGCTGGTGTCGTCGCAGTCGAGCGGATTGCTCTGGGTCGCGAGATACCCCGAGTTCGTCGTGCCCGGGCAGAAGAGCGCCGACACGCTCGAAGAGATGCCGTCGCCATCCTGATCGCGGTAGAAGTTGACCTTGTCAGCCGCATTCGCATCGATCTCGGTCGCGTTCAGATCGCAGTCGTTGTCGACCGTGCTGTTCGCGCAGAGCTCGGGTGCGCCCGGGTACGCGGCGGAGTTCGTGTCGTCGCAGTCAGAGTCGATCGCCACGAAGCCCGCGGGAGCGGTGCATGCCTGCACGGTCCCCGTCGCGGCGCCGTAGGTGTCGCCGTCGGCGTCGGGGTAGAAGGTCGTGGTCACGCCTTCGTCGATGCTGCCGTCGCAGTCGTTGTCCTTCGTGTCGCAGACTTCGGTCGCGCCGGGCTTGATCGCGGGATCGGCATCGTCGCAGTCGGAGTTGTTCGTCACCGAACCAGCCACCGCCGTGCAGGAGCTGACCGCCGTGGCGCTGCTCGAGCCGGAGCCGTCGCCGTCGGCGTCGGTGTAGTAGTTCGAGAAGACAAGGCCTTCATCGGCGCTGCCGTCGCAGTCGTCGTCGAAGCCGTTGCAAAGCTCGGCTGCGCCCGGATACGCCGTGTTTCGGCTGTCATTGCAGTCGATGTTGTTCGTCACCTTGCCCGTCACCGCCGTGCAGCTCGACTGCGCCGTCGCCGTCGACGCGCCGTAGCCGTCGCTGTCGGCGTCGGTGTAGTAGTTCTGGAAGGTCAGGCCGTTGTCGGCCGAGCCGTCGCAGTCTTCGTCGAGGCCGTTGCAGGTTTCCGCCGCACCTGGGTACGCCGCCGCGCGCGCGTCGTCGCAGTCGGTCGAGTTCGTCACAAATCCCGCGGGGGCGCTCGCGGCGCAGGTCGTCGTGGTCGTCGTCGAGCTGCCGTAGGTGTCGCTGTCGGCGTCGCGGTAGTAGGTGTACTGCGTCAGGCCTTCGTCGATCGAGGAGTCGCAGTCGTTGTCGAGGCCGTCGCAGATTTCGGTCGCGCCAGGGTACTTCGCGGCGTTGTTGTCGTCGCAGTCCGTGTCGGCGCACACGCCGTCG
This sequence comes from Planctomycetaceae bacterium, assembly GCA_021297815.1. GTDB lineage: Bacteria > Planctomycetota > Phycisphaerae > Phycisphaerales > SM1A02 > QWPT01. The sequence goes on along the minus strand of JAJTGK010000125.1, from coordinate 5,733 downwards.
TTGTCGGCGTCGGTGCAGGGCACGATGATCGAGACGAACGAGGTGAAGGTGCAGCTCGCCTGACCGACATTCGTCGAGGGCAGGCCTTCGCCGTAGCCTTCGTTCGAGCGGAATGCGTTGCTGCCGTTCAGGTAGGTTCCGACCATCTTGAAGGTGCCGCCCGTCGAGATGCCGAACTGCGAACGCGCGATGCGGAAGGTGTAGGTCGCGCTGGTCGTGCTGTTGTTCGGGCTCAGATTTACCGAAGCGCGGAAGTCGTGGCTGCCGCCATTGACGAGCTTCCAGCCGCCGCCGAACGCGGCATTGGCACTCGGAGTAAGCGCGATGACATGGTCAGCAGTGAAGCCCGACGGGAAGTTCACGGTGGAGCGGTTCGTGCCGTCGAAGCCCGAGATCGCCTTCCGAAGGTAGTCGCCCGTGTCGGTGAAGCCCGCGGTCGAGGTGAAACCGCCGACTTCGGTGTCGAAGTACAGGACCAGCGCGTCGTTGAGGCTGCCCGCGCCCTTTGTGAGCGTGAAGACCCAGTCGCCGCCGTCGCGGGCGATGTTCAGGGTCGAGCCGCCGATGGTGGAGCCGAAGCCGCCGCGGCCGTTACCGCCGGCGTTGATCGAAGTGCAGGCCGATGGGTCGATCGTGCCGTCGCAGTTGTTGTCGACGCCGTCGCAGAGGTCGGTCGCCGCGGGGTTGATCGCGGCGTTGCTGTCATTGCAGTCGAGGTTGTTGCCCACGCGGCCCGACGGCGCGTCGCAGGCGCTGGTCGCGCTGCCGGCGCCATAGGTGTCGGCGTCGGCATCGGTGTACCACGAGGTCTTGCCCGCGGCGCCGCCCGCGTCGAGGTCGTCGGCGCTGCCGTCGCAGTCTTCGTCGGTGTTCGAGGCGTCGCAGACTTCCGCGGCGCCTGGGTTGATGCTGGCTGCGCCGTCGTTGCAGTCGGTGCTGTTCGACACATAGCCCGCGGGCGCCGAGCACGCCTGCTGCGTGACGGCGGCGTTGCCGTAGCCGTCGAGATCGGCATCCTGATAGAAGGTGCTTGTCACGCCCTCGTCGATGCTTGCGTCGCAGTCGTTGTCGACGCCGTCGCACGCCTCGGTCGCGCCAGGCTTGATGGCGCTGTTCGCGTCGTTGCAGTCGGTGTTGTTCGACACCATGCCCGCGGGTTGCGAGCAGGCGCTCGTCGGCGAGCTGCCCGAGGCGCCGAAGCCGTCGCCGTCGGTGTCGGGGTAGTAGTTGACGAAGGTGATGTCTTCGTCAATCAGCGTGTCGCAGTCGTTGTCGATGCCGTCGCAGAGTTCGGGAGCGCCTGGGCGGATGTCCGCATTCGAGTCGTTGCAGTCGAGCGGCGACGATTGGGTCGCGCGGTACCCCGCGTTCGTCGTGCCCGAGCAGAAGAGGGCGCCCGTCGAGAGCGTGTAGGTGTCGCTGTCTGCGTCGGTGTAGTACTGCAGGCCGTCCGAGGGATTCGAGTCGACATCGGAGGTCGAGCCGTCGCAGTCGTTGTCGACGCCAACGGTGGCGCAGAGTTCGGCGGCGCCAGGCTTGATGGCGGCGTTGTTGTCGTTGCAATCCTGGCCCGCACCGCTGCCTGCGGCGTAACCGTCGCCGTCGAGGTCGATCGAGGCGACGGAGCTGATGCTCAGGTTGTTGAAGTACGCGTCGCGATCCGCTCCACTCCCAGCGTTGTTGTTGAACACACGCACGGCTGAGATCGAGGTGACTCCTGCCGCGAGGATCCCGGTCCTCGTGTAGGCACCAACCGTCAACTTGTAACCACCCGACTGTCCGACCTGCAGCTGGACACGAAGGCCGCTGCCGGTGAAGCCGAGAGTGCTGTTCACGGTGCCCGCGGAGTCTGTGACGGTATAGAAACTCCCGCCGCCGGTGAACCTGAAGGTCAGGCCTGCAGAACTCGCGCTACGGAACTCGACGCCGACGCTGGAGCCGCTGTCGATATAGCCGTTGTCGAGGTCGATCGAGACGGTCTGACCCATCGATGTCGCGATATCACGGGTCGCGGTGATCGAGCCGCCGCTGTTTGCCCACATGGCCCAAGCAGGGTTCCCGGCGACGCCGGCAGCAGCGCTTCCCGCATTGCCTCCGCTGTTTCCCTGAAACGAACCGGCGTTGCCGCTGGTCGAGACGGTCCATCCGTCGGTCGAAGGCGAAGCTCCGCCGGAAGCGGACATCGCGAAGGTGGACGCAGAGTTGCGGGGGCTTGGTGCCGCGGCAAAACAGTCGGCGGAATTGCTGTTCGTATCAACGATGCCGGCGCCCCGACGAAACACGGCCGTCGTATTGGAGGGCGCCGCCGCGGCGGTACCGGAATTTGCATTCTCGAAGCAGTTGGCCGTTGACCCGAAACCGATCTTGTCGACGAGAATCGAATTCAGGCTCGCGCAGGTATTCGTTGAGCCCGATTGCGATGCGGTGATCAACGCAATGTTGCCCGCGGTGCCACTCATGTTCACAGAGCCTGTTGCGTCGGGCGTTGGTAGAGCCGATCCTACGGCTCCACCGGCCAACTGAATCAGGTAGTAGCGGTAAGGCTGGATGACAGCGCCGCTCGGAATCGAGAACTGGTTGCCACCGAAGCTTCCGGTTGCGCTCGCGTAGGTGAGTACCCAGCCCCCGATGTTGACCGGGCTCGAACTTGCATTGAAGAGCTCGACGAAGTCGTGCGTGTATGTCGCGCCCGTGTTGCCACCGCCGCCATACACCTGGCTGATGCGCACAGCATTCTGCGCACTCGCGATGGAAGTCATCGCAAGCACGCAACCGGCGGCAACAGCAAACCCTCGTGCTGCGAGCGACTTGAGCACGGTCAATCTCCTCTTGGCCGATGGCGGACGAAGCCCCGGCGCTTGGTCATCAATCGACGACGACCGTTCCGAAGGGATCGGAAACGGACGCAATCGACTGCGAAGATAGCCCCGAGATCCTGCAATCCAAGCCGAATCGGGGGTTTCCGAGGCCGAGAACGGGCAAAGTTGCAGGGGATATGCGGCCTGTAACAGGTGAATTCTTCAGGTATTGACGCGATCTCGCGCGACTTCGCAGGCGGCGGTCCCTCGCTCCATGCACTGGACGGCGGGCGCCGAAACGCCGATATCTGAAGCCCGTGGCGTGCTCGTCGGAACGAGCGTGGCCCACGCGTCACCCATGCGCCTCCACCAGACCATGCTCCATCCGCTCCTTGCGCGCGCCGTCGGCTGCGCGCTTTCGGGCTTGGCGGCATGCGCCCTGACTGGGTGCGGCCGCTCGGACGGTGGCGCCCAAGGCACGGCCGACGAAGCGCCTCGCGCGGTGGCGCCCGCGGCGAAGCCGCCCCTCGTCGTCGAGCCTGCCGTGCTCGAGATGGGCGAACTCGTGCCCGAGAACGAGTACACCAAGCCCGTCACCCTGACCAACAACACCTCGGCGCCGATGACGATCTCGCGCGCCGTGGCCGACTGCGGCTGCACGACCCCGACCTGGCCCGAGGAGCCGATTCCGCCAGGGGCGAGCGTCGAGACGCTGATCACCATGAAGCCTGGCGAGAAGCAGGGGGTGCGCCTCGACAAGAAGGTCACCTTCGCGGTCGAGGGCGGCGACCCCGTCACCATCTCGGTGGTGGGCGATGTGAAGCTCTTTATCCGCCATGCGCCAGAGTGGGTGCAGGCGCCTGCCGACGGCGAGGCGGGCGCGCCCGCCGAGGTCGTGCTCGAGTCGGCCGACGGCGTGCCGTTCCGCGTGCTCGAGGTCGCGCCCGCGGTGGCGGCGGCCGACGCGGCGTGGGCGAACAAGGCCACGCGCCAGGTGGTGCGCGTCGATTGGGAATCGTGGCGCGCGGCCAACCGTCCCGTGCGCATGAAGATCGTCACCGACCACGAGAGCGCGCCCGCGATGAGCGTGATCATCCGCCGCGCGGCGGCGGAGCCGAAGCCGTGAGGATTTCCGAGATGGGAAGCATGCGTTCTGCCGTAGCACTGGCCGCGCTCGTTCTGATTGCGCTTCCCGCGCCTGTCGCCGAGGCGCAGCGGCAGGGTGCGCCTTCGCAGCCGCCCGCGGGGCAGGTGAAGAAGCCGCGGCGCTACAACATCCAGCAGCCGAGCATCTTTCCTGGCGCGCCTGTGGCGTTTCCCGATCTTGCCGTGTTCGTGCAGGGCGAGAAGCGCACGAAGTACGAGGCGGGCCGCGTGTATGTGATCGAGTTCTTCTCGACCACCTGCAGCCACTGCGAGGAGGCCGCGCCGATCGTCGAGTCGCTGGTCGCGCAGTATGCGCCGAGGGGGTTCGAGTTCATCTCGGTCACCACCGAGGAAGAGGCGAAGGTGCGCGAGTGGCTGGCGAAGCCCGAGGTGGCGGAGCTGGTGAAGCACTCGGTGGCGAGCGACCCCGACCAGTCGGCGCTGAAGACGCTGCAGTTCGGGACATTCCAGAATCTGAACCCGCGGTTCTTCGTGCTGCAGGACGGCAAGGTGCTGTGGTTCGGGCACCCCGACATCGCGGCGGAGCCGTTTGCCAAGATCGCGGCGGGTTCGTGGAACCCTGAGTCGGTGCGCGCGGAGTTCGTGATGAACTCGGTGATCGCGAAGGCGAAGGACCAGACGAACAAGCTGGTCGCCGACTGCGAGAAAGACGGCAAGTGGGAGGATGCGTTCGAGCTGTTCGATGCGATCGCGTACACCATTCCCGAGAAGGCGTCGACTTTCGAGCTGCAGAAGTTCGGCACCATGATCGGGCCCGCGCGCATGCCTGTGGAGGGGTATCGATATGGGCGCGAGCTGGCGATCAAGTACGCAACCGACATCGCGTCGCTGCGCACGCTGGCGCGCACGACGCTGGCGGTGACGACGGTCGAGGTGCGCGACCTCGATCTCGCGTTCGCCGTGGCGCGAGCGGCGGATCAGCTGGGCAAGGGGCAGGACGCGCGCGCGGCGGAGGTGCTGGCGCTGGCGTACTTCTCGCGCGGCGACCGTGCGAACGCCATCGCGAACCAGGAGCGGGCGATCTCGCTGCAGACCGATGTGAAGCTGCGCGCGAAGTACGAGTCGCAGTTGGCGAAGTACAGGACCGACGAGCCGAAGCCCGTGCCCGCGGCGCCGCGCAAGCCCGCGGGGGCCGCGCCTTCGTTGACGAGTCCTGGGGTCGAGCCGCAGTAGCGGACCGTCGGGCTTCGCCCGACGCATCGAGCCGAGATCGTGGGATCTTGCGACCCAGTGGCTTCGCACTGGGCACCCGCCGCGCGTGGCGCTGCGGCGTCGTGCCGAGATCGTGGGAGCCTGCGACCCAGTGGCTTCGCACTGGGCACCCGCCGCGCGTGGCGCTGCGGCGTCGTGCCGAGTTCGGAGGCTGGACACAACACCCACGACCATCGCCGTCGGCCGAAGGCCGACGGGTGCCGAGCTCGGAGGCTGGACACAACACCTACGACCATCGCCGTCGGCCCTTGGCCGACGGGTGCCCAGTCCGCAGGCACTGGGTCGCCCCGTTCAACGATCTCGCGAGGGCGCGCGCGAAGCGCGGTCCTTCACCATGTCGACCCCGAGGACCGTCGGGCTTCGCCCGACGCATCGTGCCGAGATCGTGAGATCCTGCGACCCAATGGCTTCGCACTGGGCACCCGCCGCGCAGGGCGCGGCGGCGTCGTGCCGAGTTCGGAGGCTGGACACAACACCCACGACCATCGCCGTCGGCCGAAGGCCGACGGGTGCCCAGTCCGCAGGCACTGGGTCGCCCCGTTCAACGATCTCGCGA
>JAJTGK010000124.1 GCA_021297815.1 Planctomycetaceae bacterium | reverse complement strand
ACGGCGTGGTACGCGTCGATGTCGCCCCAGATCGCAAGCAGGCCCCGCAGGTCGAAGTCCTTCGGTGTGAGGCGGATCCCCTTCCCGAGGTCGATCGCCTCGGGCTCGGCAAGCGGCACATAGACGAGCGCGTCCTCGCCCTCGCGGTACGCGGTGGCGTTCCGGAACAGGAGCTTCAGGAAGGCGCTGTCGTTCTCGCGGTAGATGTCGACCGTGGCGAACTCGGCGGTGAACTCGGTGGTCGGGCGCCCGCTCGGGTCGAGCTCGATCGCCGCCACGCCCGCGAGCGCAAGCCTGGTGACGGGCGCACCAGGAGCGGCCTCAACGGGCACGAGCCGCGCCTCGTCGGCGTAGAGCTGCGTGCCCGTGCCAGGCACCACGAACGCCTCGCCGCGCTCGACCGCCGAGAGGAAGAGCTTCGTCGGATCGCGCGTGACGAGCCGGCGCATCGAGGTCCAGAACCGCGGCACGCCCACATCGACAAGCACCGCCATGCCGAGAAGCAGCACGACGCCGAGCGCCGCCGCCGGCAGGAGCACCTTGCGGTACGAAAGCCCCGCCGCGCTCATGGCCAGGATCTCGTTGTCGGCCGCGAGGCGCGCGTACACGATCGTGCCCGCAAACGCACCCGCGAACGGCAGCGCGAACTGCAGCATGGGCACGCTCGCGAGCCCGACATACTGCAGCACATCGTCGGCGCCGAGCAGGTTCTGCATGATCGGGCGGATCGCCGCACCGAACGCGATCACCGACACCAGCACGGCGGCGGTGAGCAGCATGATGCGGCAGAGATCCGCGACGATGTGCCGGAACAGGATGCGCGGCATTCGGGCGCGGCATCGTCCCGCAGTCGGGCCGTTCCCGCAACCTGCGGACTCGCTGCGGAAATGCCGCGCGTCCGTCGCAGTCGGCACAGATGGAACGGCGCTCGCCCCGTTTTGGCTGAAGCGGGTGGATGCCCTCCGCAGGGTGCCGCGGGTCGCCGACGACCGATGCGGACCTTCCCTGCGCGCTCGGGCGTGCGGCTCGGTCCATGCATCGACCCGCGAAGGACCACGCCATCGTCCACCTCCGCCGCACCGACCGCTCCGCTTCCGTCCGCGCTCGCCGCGGCGGCATGACGCTCGTCGAGGTCATGGTGGCGGCGATGATCCTGCTGGTCGCGGGGCTGGCGGCGCTCGAACTCCTCGCGGCGGGCGACGCGGCCAGCCTGCACGCACGGAGGCAGGCGGTTGCCGCGGTCGAGGCAGAGCGCGCGCTCGAGGTCGCCGCCAGGGCCGTGCGCGAGGGTCGCAGCGCGGCGCAGCGCGAACTGTTCGAGGATGTCGCGGGCGAAGCGCTCGCAGGATGCGTGATCGAGGTCAGCGAGTCGCGCGAGGAGATCCGCTTCACCGAAGGCGGAGCCCGCGGACGCCGCATGCCCGTCTCGCGCCTTGTCGCCGAGGTGACCGACCGCGACGGGCAGGTGCTCGTCTCGTTCGAACGCGTCGCGCCGCGCGGTGCCGCGGAGGTCGCGCCATGACGCGCCGCGGCTTCACGATGATCGAGGTCATGATGGCGACCGCGCTGCTCGGCGTGGTGGGCGCGGGCATCGCCGCGTTCCTGAGCGCGATGGCGACAGGCACCTCGGCGCGCGCGCGCGTGTCGGACCCGTCGCTCGAGGGCGCGATCGCCATGCGCCGCCTCGCGGCGCTGGCGCCGAGCGTGCGCTGCGCGCTTGATTTCCGCGACGATACGGTGGCGCTCTGGCTGCACGACGATGTGCCGAGCCGCACCGTGCACACGAGCGAGCTCGGCTGGCTGCGTTTCGACGCGGCCGCGGGCGAGATCGTGTTCGAGCGGCTCGATCCCGCGGCGCTCGCCGCGGATCGCTCGCTCGAGGCCGAGCACGACGCGCGCACCGATTTCCTCGCGCTGCTCGAGTCGCTGCGCCGCTCGGCCGCCGTGCGCACGATCGCGCTCAGCGAAGGACTCGACCGCGCGAACTTCGTCGAGACGCGCGACAGCACGCGCGCGCTGCTCGAGATCCACGCTGGAGGCGCAACCGCGCGCGTCGCCCTCGCGACCGCAGGAGAGGAGCCGTACCGATGACGCGCCGCAGGCCTGCAACGCCCCACCGCCGCGGCATCGCGGTCATCGCCGCGCTGGTCGCGGTGTCGGTCGCCTCGCTGCTCGGGCTTTCGCTCGCCGCAAGCCGCGACGCCAATGTGGCGACGGGCGCGAACCTCGCGGAATCGTCGCGCCAGCGCGCGGCCGCCGCGTCGGGCGTCGACCTCGCCACCGCCCTGCTCGCCGATCCTTCGGTGCTCGACGGCGCGGAGGGCGTGCTGTTCGACGGCGTCGAGATCGGCGGCGTGCGCGTGCGCGCGCGGGCGGTCGATCTCGAAACGGGCGCACCCGCCGCTGTTGCAACGCGCGCGGTCGAAGTGGTCGTCGATGGCTCTCGCGGCACGCGCAGCCAGGTGGCGCGCGCGGTCGGCCGCATGCCCGACACGGACCCCGAGTCGCGCGCGGACCTCGACTGCTCGGAGTTCGCCGTCCTCGTCACGCACCGACTGCGCGTCGAGCGCGACGCGCACCTCGGCCCGTGGCCGTCGGCGCCGCTCGCCGCGCTGCGCGAACCCGTGCGGTTCGGCGCGGCCGACGGCTCGCCGAACGCGCTCGAAGTGAGTTCAGGCGCCGATGTGAACGGCTGCATCGCCGTGCGCGCGGGCGCGTTTGCACGGGGCAAGGAAGCCGCCGACGAGGCGCTCGCCGAGGGCGCGTGCCCGCTGCCCGCGGCGATCCATGTGCCGCTTCCGCCCGAGGCACCCGCTCCCGCGGCCGAGGCGGTCGCATCGCTGCTGATCGACGGGCTGCTGACCCGTGACGCGGTCACCGCGGGCGATGCGCGTGTGCCGAGCCGCGCCTCGGCCACGCTGCGCGGCGCAGTCATGCTCGAAATCGCAGGCAACCTTCATGTCGAGCGCGGCGCGCGGCTCGTGGTCGACGGCGCGGCGGTGATCGTCGTGCGCGGCAACACGATCATCGAGGCGTCGTCGGTCGAGGTGGCGCTCGGCGGCTCGCTCGCGATCGTGGCGCTCGGCGACACCACGCTCGACGCCGCGTATGTGGGCGCGCTGCGCGGCGACCCGCTCGAGGGCCGCAACGCCGCGGGCACGGCCGCCTACGACGGCGGCGCCGAGCGCACGACCATCTTCACGAACGGCGCGCGCCGCATCCTGCTGACCGATGCGAGCGTCCTCAAGGGCCAGATCTACGCGCCCGAGGCCCGCATCGACCTCACCACGCGCAGCGCCGTCTACGGCCGCGTGCTCGGGCGCGAGGTCACGCTGCACGAGGGCGTCGCGGTGTACTACGACCCGTCGCTCGACCTGCGGCGCGGCTGGACCAACCGCGCGTCGGGCATCTGGGCGTCGGATTCGGCGCCCCACGCGGCGGTCCGGGCGGTCGGAAGGCTCGATTCGGCCTCGCTGAGCGCGTTCGTGGCCACTCGGCGCGCGCGGGTCGAGTCCGAGAGCCGCGCGCATGCGGCGGTCGCGTTCGCGCGAGGTATTCCGAATGCGAATGCCGTCCTGAACTCGCAGCAGGGTTCCGCCGATGCAGGCCGTGGCTCGAGCGCGAAGCTCGACGAGGCGACGGAGCTGCCCGACGACGGTTCGGGCGGGTTCGCATCGCTCGGCTTCGACAACGACGGCTGACGGAGGAAGACCCATGCATGCAGCGGGATCGATCGACAGGCGGCGACGCGTCTGCCGTGCCTTCACCATGATCGAGTTGCTCGTGGTCGCCGCGGTGCTCGCGGTGTTCGCGTCGCTCGTGATCCCGGGCTTCGCGGGCGCGGGCACGCCGTCGGCGTCGGTGCTCGAGCCCGTGCTCGAGGCCGACCTGCAGCGCGCGCGCACCGAGGCGATGGCGCGCGGCGCGGGAATCTCCATGATGCTCTCGGCCGACGGCTCGCGCTGGTGGATCGCCACCTCGAAGGACGCCTCGACCCCGCTCGAAGGCACGATGCGCCAGTTCGGCCGCGGCGCGCTCGAGCCGTTCGCACGCACGAAGCTTTCGCTCGGCGCCGAACTCGGTGACGACCAGGACGACGCGAACGGCGCACGCCCGATCGCACAGTTCGACGCCAACGGCGCGCGCGACGAGGCGCTGCGCACGCTGACATTCCATGCCAACGGTTCGCGCACGCCGCTCGCACGCTGGACACTCGCTCCAGGCCGCGCGCGGCTCACGCGCGAGTGAGCGAAGCAGGCTTCTGAAAAACCAACGCGGGGCGCCAGCTTTGGCGCCCCGCGTCCTTTCATGCATGTCGGCGAGCCGTCACGGACATGCGCCCCAGCTGTTGAGCAGTTTGCTCAGGTCCGCGGCGTTCACGACGCCATCGTGCGTCAGGTCGCCCGTGCCCTGGTCGTTGGCCAGGCCCCACGCGCTCAGCACCACCCCGAGGTCCGCGCCGTTCACGAACCCGTCGCCGAGGAAGTCGGCCTCGCAGTCGCACACGGTCGCGGCGCCGTCCATCAGGTACGGGCCCGACACATCGCGCTGCGAGTTGCCGCAGATGCTCGTCGAATCGCCGAGCACGCACGACGACTGAGGCCCCGTCACCAGCAGGCCGCCCGCGCCGATCGGCGAGGTGTTCCCGCTCAAGGTGCAGCCCTCGAGCCGCAGCACGCCCGGCACGCCGAGGGTGTCCGCGAAGTGCTCGATCGCGGCCGCCGACACATTGCCCGTGTTGGCGGTGAAGGTGCAGCCGTCGAGCAGCACCACGCCCCCCGCCGTGCGCGCGCCCACCGACTTGAAGCCGCTGCCCGCGCCCGCCGACGCGCTGCCCGAGAGGTTCCCCGCGAACGAGCAGCCCGTCAGCGACCCGTCGCAGCGGAACGCGAGCATGCCGCCGCCGTCGTTCACCGCGGTGTTGCCCGCGAACACGCAGCCCTCGACCAGAAGCGCGCTGTTGTACGAGTACACCGCGCCGCCGAACTCCGCCTCGCAGCCTTCGAAGCGGCAGTTGCGCGCGAAGGCGGAGGTGTTGACCGCGTAGAGCGCTCCGCCGACCGTGAGCGGCGCGGGCGGGTTGATGGTGGTGCCCGAGGTGCCGTTCCTCAGCACGAGGCTTTCGATGCCCGCGGTGGCGGGCTCGCCACCCGAGAAGGTCGCGATCGAGGTCTTGAGCCCCGTGCCGTCGACGACGGTTGCGCCGTTGGGCGCGCCGCGCACGACGACATTCTTGCCGTTCAGCGAGAACGACTCGGTGTAGGTGCCCGCGGCGACGAGAACCAGACCGAACTCGCCCGAAGGCACCGCATCGATCGCGGCCTGGATCGTGGGGAACTCGGAGGGGACGAGATAGAACTCACAGGCGTCAGGAACGCCGTTCGCGTTCGTGTCGGCGCGCGTACCGCTCAAGATCTGGCCGTAGTCGACGATTCCATCACTGTCGCAGTCTGCCGACCATTCCACGGCAAACCGCGGGAGTATCGCGTTCACCATCGTGTCGTTCCAAGTGCCCGTCGGAAGTGCGGCGAGGAAGTCCTCATTTCCACCATTGTCGTTGGGCTCGCCAGAGAGCCAGTTCGTGAACGACCACGGCGAACCGTCCATCCACTCCCATCCGCCGTCGGGCTCCGAGGATCCCTTTGGCTGGAAGCCACCGAGGAAATAGCTGTCTCCCGAACCACGGACGAGCGCGACGATTCGCGCCGACTCCGCGGCGCTGCTCACGCTCGCGAGGTCACCGCCGCTCGAGAGGGCGCTCTCGCGACATGCAAGTGCCCCCTGCAGCGCACCAGTGTGCCGCAGCTGGTACCAGTGGCCGTTTCCCCCATCCTCTACACGCCACTGCGTTGGATAGTTGCCGACAACGCATGGCGCACCCTGCTCGCAGCAGTCAGGGATGTTGTTTCCGTTGTAGTCGGGCAGCGAGCCGTCGCGGCACTGGCCGTAGTCGACGATGCCGTCGTTGTTGCAGTCGGCGGACCATTCGATCACGAACGACCAGACGCCACCGGTTCCATCAGCACAGAAACCGGAAGAAGGGGCATCATTCCAGAATTGACCAAACTCGATGTACTGGAGCCGAAACGGGCCATCACAAACATAGTTGGGTTCAAATGGATACCAAGCAGCCCAAGTCCACGGCTCATTCGTGACCCATCGCCAACTAATCCCGTCAAAGAGTCCGCCAAGCCTAGGGCCATGGCGGTTGATCCAGCCAGATACTGGCAGAGACAGCGCAAAGACGAACTGATTTTCAGCTGCACTGCGGGGCGTCGCCAGATGGCCACCGCGCGCAGTTGCGTTCGCTGACGCGGACTCCCACGAGAGCCCGAGCTGTCCTCGGACAAACTCGTACCAATGCCCGTTGCCGCCATCCTGCTGGCGCCACTGCACGGCTTGTCCAAGCGCGCTGTGGGTCGCGACCAACGCCAACGCCGACACCGCCGCCATCGTTCGAATCTGCTGCATCTCTCGGCTCCTCATGTCGGGTGGCGGCGCGACAACGCTCGGCTCGCTCTGCGACGCAACCATGAAGCGCGTCGACGAGGCGATCGGGAGGAGCAATCCGACGGAAAGTGAAAATGCCGCAATCGATGCGGGGCGGCTGAACCTAAACCCGCGCAAAGCAGCGACTTGTGCGCGCAGCACGCCGCGCCCCTGATGGTGAACTTCCACGGGTGCTTCGAGCGCCATGAGCAATCGCCTTGCCGAACGCTCGTCGAGCACGGGCCATGGAGGAGGAACCTCGGGCGCGCCCGTGCGGTTCACCCGTCGAGCCCCTCGCTCAGGCGGGCGACCTCTGCATCGAGCTCGCCCTCGCGCACGCCGTCTTCGCGCAGGATCGCGCGCAGCTCGGCGCGCACGCGACGCACCACGCGGCGCACCACGACGGCAAGGCGCTCCTCCTCGTCGCTCGTCGGTGCGCCTCCATCGGCGACCACGATCGCGCGGTACGATATGCCTTGCAGCACATGTCGCTCGAACACGCTCCACGCAACTCCATCGCCTTCGGCGGCGAGCGACTCGGACACACGCGCACAGGCGGCGCCGAGCGTGACCCGCACCCACGCGCGCTCGAAGGCGCGCTCGGCCGCACGGTCGTCGCCCGCGAGGTCGCGCGCCTCGTCGACGCTTGAACTCCGCGCATTTTCCCGCGTTTTCTCG
>JAJTGK010000123.1 GCA_021297815.1 Planctomycetaceae bacterium | reverse complement strand
GCCGTCGCCGCTGGCGCACCGAGTTCGACCGCAACGATCTCGACGCGCGCGCCACCGAGGCCGCGCACGGCCCGCGCGCCCGCGAGCCACGCGAGAAACCCCACGCTCGTCGCCCCCGTGCCTGCGCCAAGATCGACGATGCGCAGGGCGTCGGCCGTCGCCAGCCGCGCGAACGCCGCGTCGCGCGCCGCGCACTCGTCGAGGCACGCGCCCACCTTCGGCGCGTCGGACGCAAGGAAGTACTCGCGCTTCGCCGCGAGATGCGCCGCATCGGCCTGCTCGCGCACAAGCGACCCGCGCCCCGTCGTGTAGAGATCGGACAGCCGCTCGACCGCGCGCGCAAGCGCCGCATCGGGCGTTTCACGCAGCGCCTCCTCGACCGCGGCGATGCACGCGCGGCGCACGGTGGCGGCGTCGCGGCCGTCGTGGCTGGCGTGGCTGTCGCAGGAAGCCGTCAAACGCGCGCGGAGGGATTCGAACCCCCAACCGTCGGTTCCGAAGACCGATGCTCTATCCAATTGAGCTACGCGCGCACGGGCGCAGAGCGTAGCGCGCCGCGCCCTTCGCGGCAAGAACTGCTAACTTCCCGCTTCTCAAGGAGCTTGAACGATGGGATTCATGGCTGGCAAGCGCGGTCTGGTGACGGGCGTCCTTCACGAGACGAGCATCGCGACGGCGATCTCGCAGAGCCTGCTGCGCGAGGGCGCGGAGTGCATCTTCACCCACATGCCTGGCGAGAAGATGGAGCGCCGCACGCGCAAGCTCGTCGAGGGGATGGGCGTCGCGACCCCGTGGCTCCAACCGATGGATGTCGGCAGCGACGCCGACATCGCCGCGTGCTTCGAGCGCGTGGGCAAGGACTTCGGCACGATCGACTTCGTCGTGCACTGCATCGCGTTCGCCGACAAGGACTGGCTGCGCCTCGGCAAGTTCGCCGCCACGCCGCGCGCGGTCTTCACGAACGCGCTCGACATCTCGGCGTTCAGCTACATGGCGATGGGCAACGCGGCGCTTCCCGTGCTGAAGGACGGGGGCTCGATGATCGGCCTCTCGTACTACGGCGCCGAGAAGGCCGTGCCCGGCTACAACGTGATGGGCGTCGCCAAGGCCGCGCTCGAGGCGGCGAACCGCTACCTCGCGATGGAGCTTGGTCGCCAGAAGAACATCCGCTGCAACCTCGTGTCGGCGGGTCCGATCAAGACGCTCTCCGCGGGCGCGGTCGGCGGCTTCGACGCGATCCTCGACCGTATTCCTCAGGTCGCGCCGCTGCCGCGCAACATCACGGCCGCGGAGGTCGGCGACGCGGCGGCGTTCCTGCTGAGCGACCTTTCGCGCGGCACGACGGGCCAGGTGCTGTATGTCGACAGCGGCTATTCGTGCATGGGTCTGTGAGCGCGCCTGAACGCTCGCGGCCGCGCGTCAGGTGAGCCGCGGGTCGAAGAGCCACGGGCGTTCGCACGCGAGGTCCGCCTGCGGAACGAGGCGTTCGCGGATGTGCGCACGCAGCTCCTTGAGGCCAGCGCCCGTGTGCGCGCTGACCGAAAGATCGGCGCCTTCCACGCTGCCAAGATCGCACTTGGCGCCGACGCGAAGGTCGGGCTCGCGGCCGATCTCAGGCCATGCGACGCCCGGCGCGGCCAGCGCCACCACGAAGTCGGCGTCGCGGATCAGGCGGCGTGCAAGGTCGATGGCCTCGCGCTCGATGAGGTCGCTGGTGTCGCGAAGCCCAGGAAGGTCGAACCACTCGACGACGAGTCCTGCGAGGTCGATGCGTGCGCCGACCGCATCGCGCGTCGTGCCTTCGGCGGGCGAGACGATCGAAGCCTCGGCGCCGAGCAGCGCGTTCGACAGCGTGCTCTTGCCCGCGTTCGGCCGCCCGACCAGCACCACGCGCGCGGGGTCGACGAGGCGCATCAGCCGCACCGAGCGCGCGGCGTCGTCGCCGGTAAGCGGAGCGTCGCCATGGCGGCGCCAGCGGTCGGTCTGCGCAAGCAGCGGCCGCACCGCGGCGGGGCTTGCCGCGCGGGCGAGCGTCGCGAGCGCGAGCGCCTCGACGCGGTCGCCCGCCTCGGGGAACATCTCCGCGGGGTCGATCTCGGCGCGCATCGCGAGCGGATCGTCGATCCAGTTCGCACCATGCGCGGAAAGCCATTCGGCCAGACGCTCGACGATGCGCGTGCCGCCGTGCGGCATCAGCTGCGCGCGCTCGGGCGCGAGACGCGCCACCAGGCCGTCGTCGATCGGGCCGAAGCGACGCATGCGCAGGCCGCCCACCTCGACATCCTTGCCGCAGAGCGCCTCGAGCGCCGCGCTCACATCGCCGACGAGTTCGACCACGGCCACAGCGCCCATCCCATGCGGGGTCGCGCGATAGCACGCCACATCGAGTGGGGCGCCGAAGGCCTCGGTTCCGTCGGTGATGGACGCAGTCGCGGACATCGCTGGGGGAATCGGCGCGCGGGAACGCCCGGTGGAGCGGAAGTCACGGATTTCGCGCGAATCGCGCCATCAATGCCCGCAGGAGCAGTCGTCGTTGCCGCAGCCGCCGTCGTCATGGTCGTGCGCGTGGCCGTGTTCCTGACCGTGCGCCTGCCCAAGTTCTTCGCCATGCCGCGGCAGATCGCGCAGCGCGCCGCGCTTCGGGTCGGTCTCTCCGGGCAGGAGCGAGAACCCCGCGCCGGCCTGCGTGCGCGCCGCGGCGCGCGTCAGCGGGTCGGCGCCCTCGGGGTCGAGCGCGGCCTTCGCCGCAATCGCCATGCCTCGCAGCACGAGGTCGGGCACGATCTGGTTCACGAGCTCGTCGTCGCCAAAGAGCGCCTGCGCGTCGCCGCCTGTGGCGACGACCATCGGAAAGCCGCCGTATTCCTCGGCGTAGCGCTCGATGAGCCGCCACGCGAGTCCGCGCGCGCCGTGATAGACGCCGCGCAGCATCGCCTCGCGCGTGTCGGCGCCCCACGCAGTTCCCTCGGGCACCTCGAACTCGAGCGCGGGTAGAGCCGCGGTGTGCTCGTGCAGCGCCTTGAGCTGCATCTGAAGGCCTGGCGCGATGGCGCCGCCGTGGAACACGCCTTCGCCGTCGACGAAATCGACGGTGATGGCGGTGCCCGCATCGATGACCACGCACGCCTGGCGCAGCTTGTGCCATGCGGCGGCTGCGTTCAGCAGGCGATCGATGCCGGGCGTCGCATCGGGCGCGAGGCAGGTGCCGATCGGCGCGGGCATGTCGTCGGGCACCATGTAGATCTCGGTCGCGAGCTGGTCGCGCAGCGCCGCGACGAGCGTGTCGGACACGGGCTTGTTCACCGATGCGACGAGCACCGACCCGTCGGGCTCCGCCGCGATCGACTCGTGCATGCGCACCGCGGCCTCGACCGCCGCGGGAATGTCGGCCTTCGGCACGAGCACGGTTTCCTCGGGGTCTTCGCCGCGGAACACCGCGAGCTTGATGCGCGTGTTGCCGACCTGGATCGCGAGAACGGGGGGCTGGTGTGGTTCAGGCATGGTGTTCCTTCAGGCGTCGCAGATGGATCGCTACGACGCGTGCGCGGGAAGATGCGCCGCGATCGCATCGCGCATCGCCGCGAAGAGCGCGCGCACCGCAGCGCCTGCGCGTCCGTCGCCGACCGTCGCGCCGTCGAGGCGCACCACGGCGCTCACCAGGCGGCGGCTCGAGGTGATCATGATCTCGTCGGCGGCGCGGAGCTCGTCGAGCGTGATGCGCCGCACCTCGACGCGCAGCCCCGCCGCGCGCGCGGCCTCGAGCAGGTCGGTGCGCGCGGTGCCGTGCAGGATCGGCGGATCGCTTGCGATGGGCGGCGTGGCCAGCACGCCGTCCTTCACGATCGCGACATTCGAGTACGCGCCCTCGCCGACGACTCCCGCGCGATGCAGGATCGCCTCGCCCGCGCCGTGCGCGTCGGCCTCGAGGAGGTGCAGGATGTTGCCCATCAGCGAGATCGTCTTGATCTCGCAGAGTTGCCAGCGCATGTCCTCAGCGGTCATCGCCCCGATCTCCTGCGGCGCGACGAGCGCCGAGATCGGCTCCGCGGGCGTGGCGACGGCCATCACCGTCGGCACGAGCGGTTCGCCCGGCACATGCGAGCGCACGCGTCCCGCGCCCCGCGTCACCTGCAGGTAGACCACGCCGTCGCGCAGGCCGTTCGCGGCGAGCGTCTCGTCGCACAGCGCGCCGAGCCACGCCGCGTCGACGGGCTGCGCCATGCGGATGCGCGCCAGCTCAAGGCTGCGCGCCAGCCGCCGCGCGTGCGCGTCGAGCCCGACCAGGTGCCCGTCGAACGCACGCAGCAGCTCGTACACGCCGTCGCCGAACAGAAATCCGCGGTCGAACACGCTGATGTGCGCGTCGCGCTCGTCGACGATGGTTCCGTTGAGATGAATCTGCACGGCGGGCGACCTCGGTGGGGCGAGTCTATCAGCCCCGCGCCGCGCGCACGAACGCCGCGACGCGCGCGGGGTCGAGTGGGTTCCACCACTCGCCGCGCTCCTTGAGGTCGCTGCCCACGATCACCGCGTCGGCGTGCTCGAGCACCTCGCGCACGCTGGCTGCGGTGGCGCCGCTACCCGCGATCACGGGCAGCCGGCACGACTTGCGCGCGGCGGAGAGGTCGGCGATCGGGGTGGCCATGCCCGTCGCGGTGCCCGTCACCACCACGCCGTCGGCGCCGAAGAACTCCGCGGCGTGCGCATGGTCGCCGAGCGAGGTGTCGCTCGTGATCGCGTTCGACGAGTGCTTCTTCTTGATGTCGCAGAACACCGCGATGCGCTCGGCCTCGGGCCCGAGCGCGCGGCGGTAGCGGAGGAGCGGCCCCGCGTCGGCGGTCGCGAGCAGCCCTTCGTCGGCAACGGCCGCGAACACGAAGCCCTCGGCGCGGATGAACGAGCACTCGGCCGCAAGCGCCACCGAAAGCGCCGCGCGGTTCGCGCCCGCGAGCACCTGCACGCCGAGCGGAAGGTCGACCGCCGCGCGCACCTCGCACGCCGCGCGCGTGAGCGAGGCGCGCGGGCTGCCAGGCAGCGGCTGCAGGTGGACCATCGCGACGATCGCGCGCTCGCGGCCGAGGATCTGCTGCACGGGACGGGATGGGTTCGGGTTCGTCATCGGGAGTCTCGGTGTTCACTTCCCCGCGGCGGCAGGCCCGTCGGGCGGCAGGCCTTCGATTCCACCTTCCACGAGCCGCGCAAGCGCCGCGTCGAAGCGCGCAAGGAAATCCGCAGGAAGGTTCTTGCTCAGCACGAAACGGTAGTCGGACGGCGCGAACCGATCGGGCAGGATCTCGAGCTCGCGCCCCTCCTCGAGCCGCGACACCTCGACGGCGAGCATGCGGCTCGACTCCACGCACGCGTCGACCTTGCCCGCGGCGAGCGCCTCGAGCGCCGCCTTCGCCGTCGGGTAGTTGACGAACGGAATGCCGCGTTCGACGAAGTAGTGCTGCGCGTACGAGCCGTCGGCAAGCCCCGCGCGCGCAAGCGGCAGGTCGCCCAGGCTCTCGACGCGGCGCACCTGCGTGGCCGCGGTCAGCGAGCTCGTCACCGCCGCGGTGAACAGCGAGGTCAGCACGAGCGACAGCAGCATCCAAACGCCCGCGGTCATGCGCCCGCCCGTCGTGTTGGGCACCTTGTCGCCGTAGCCGACCGTCGAGAGCGTGGTCATCGACCACCAGACGCTCGACCCCAGGCCGTTGACGCGCGGGCCGTGGAACTGCGGGTTGCGCCGCCGCTCGAACAGCCACACGAGAAACGCGAACACGAGCATGAACCCGATCACGACCGAGTAGATGCGCATCTGGCTGCGGCCGAACAGGCTCGCGAGCAGATCGACGAAGTCCTCGAACGGGCGTTGGCTGCGCACGGCGATCGCCAGGTTCCCCTGCAGGATCGGTGGCGAGAGGTGCGTGGTCTTGCGCAGTTCACGGGTCGCGAACGACGGCACGACGGACGCGTCGATCGTGCCGTCGACGATCTCGTCGATCGCGGCCGCCCGTCTCGTCTCGACGAACGAGATCTCGGCGCCCGCCTCGGTCGCCGCGGCCTTGAAGAGCTCGACCGCGGGGCCCGACCACGCACCCGACTCCTCGTTGCCCACGATGTACGGAGGCACCGCGACGGCGCCCACCGTCAGTCGCACGGGCGCGCCGGCGGCGGGGGCCTGCTGCTGCGCAGGTGCAGCAAGGAGGGCGAGGATCGCGACCGTCGGCAGGACCATGGCACGATCCTACGGGAACGGCCCGCCGCTGTTTGCCGCAGCGAGCGCCGAACGGCTATCCTCCGCCCCCTTTCCGCGGCAGGTGCCGCGGGTTCCGCAGCATGCCTCGGCGCCGCCGGGGCCGAAAGGCGCTTCCAGATGGCAGTCCGCATCGCGATCAATGGCTTCGGCCGCATCGGCCGTCTCGTCGCCCGCATCGCCACCGAGCGCGGTGGCTTCGAGCTCGTGGGCGTGAACGACCTCGTGCCCGCCGACAACCTGGCCTATCTCCTGAAGTACGACTCGACGCACGGCCGCTTCAAGGCCGATGTGCGCGCCGAGGGCGAGTCGATCGTGATCAACGGCAAGACCGCCTCGTGCAGCGCCGTGAAGGACCCGACGCAGCTCCCGTGGAAGACGCTCGGCGTCGACTATGTGCTCGAGTCGACGGGCCTCTTCACCGCCGCCGAGGATGCGCGCAAGCACCTCGACGCGGGCGCGAAGCGCGTGCTCATCTCGGCGCCCACGAAGAGCGAGAAGGAAGTGCCCACCTTCGTCTACGGCGTGAACTCCGCGCAGTACGACCCCGCCGTCCACACGGTCGCAAGCAACGCGAGCTGCACCACGAACTGCCTCGCGCCCGTCGTGAAGGTGCTGCTCGACACCTGCGGCATCGAGGAAGGCCTGATGACGACGGTGCACGCGGTCACGGCCACGCAGCCCACGCAGGATGGTCCGTCGAAGAAGGACTGGCGCGGCGGCCGCAACGCGTACATGAACATCATTCCGAGCTCGACGGGCGCCGCGAAGGCGTGCGCGCTCGTGCTGCCCGAGACGAAGGGCAAGCTCACGGGCATGAGCTTCCGCGTGCCGACGGCGAATGTCTCGTGCGTCGACCTCACCTTCCGCCCCGCGAAGGCGACCAGCCTCGAGGCGATCAACGCCTCGATGAAGGCCGCGAGCGAGGGCGCGCTGAAGGGCGTGCTCGGCTACACCGACGAGGAGGTCGTCTCGAGCGACTTCATCGGCGACGCGCGCAGCTCGATCTTCGACTCGAAGGCGGGCATCCAGCTCTCCGACCGCTTCTTCAAGGTCGTGAGCTGGTACGACAACGAGTACGGCTACGCCTCGCGCTGCGTCGACATGCTGGCGATGATGGCGAAGAAGGACGGCAAGCTCGGCTGAGCCGCGCCCGCGGGGTTTGGCGCCCGCATGAAGTCGGTTAGCATGGCCCCATGCTGACCGCTCTTGTCGCGTTGACGCTCGCGATTCCCGCCGTTCCGCCCGCGGAGCTCGAGCAGGGCTACACGCTGCGCATCTACGAGGTGAACCGCGAGCTCGACCGCGTGGCGCGCGTGGCCGAGGACGCGACGCCGAACATCGACCGCCTCGAGGACCGCATCGACTTCAAGGAGGTCGAGGACCTCGTCGGGCCGAGCGGCCCGCGCAACCAGATCGCGATCGAGGCCATCGGCTTCCTGCAGATCGACGAGCCGGGCCCCTATGTGTTCGAGCTCCGCTGCGACGACGGCGGCCTGCTCGAGATCGACGGCACGCGCGTGGTCATGCACGACGGCGTGCACCCGCCTTCACCGAAGGAAGGCGAGATCGAGCTCGACCGCGGTCTGCATCCATTCCGCATCGACCTCTTCCAGAACGGCGGCGGCGCCGCGCTCATCCTGAACTGGAAGCGGCCGGGCAGCGGGCGGTACGAGCTCGTGCCCGCGACCGCGTTCCGCGTCGAGAAGGGCGTGACGCGCGTGGTCGCGCCGGGCGCCAAGGTCTACAAGGACGGCCGCGAGAACCAGCGGCCTGGCGACGGCCTGCCGATCGAGGCCGCGTACCCGCGCTTCGCCGTCGAGAAGCTGCGGCCCGAGGGCTTCGCGCCGAAGATCGGCGGCATGGCGTTCCTGCCCGATGGGCGACTCGTCGTGAGCGACTTCGAGCCGATGAACAACGGTGTCCTGCGGGCCGAGACGAACGGCACGCTCTACATCCTCTCGGGCGTGGTCGGTGGCACGCGCGAGACGGTCAAGTTCGAGAAGCTGCCAGGCGGCTACCACGACCCGTGCGGCATCGTGTGCGTCGACGGCGACATCTATGTCTCGCATCGCCCGGGCATCGACCGCCTGCGCGACACCGACAAGGACGGCGTGTTCGAGACGCATGAGGAGTGGGCGCGGCCGTGGATCGGCGACAACTACCACCACTTCTCCTTCGGCCTGAAGGAGAAGGACCGCTGGATCTACGGCACGCTGTCGACCTCGATCTACTTCGGCAACACCATCGAGAAGGAAGGCGTCGAGGGCGAGCTGATCGGCCTGAACGGCCCGAATCCGCCGCACCGCGGCACGCTCTACCGCATCAATGTCGACACGAAGGAGATCGAGTTCACCGCGGGTGGTTTCCGCACGCCGAACGGTGTCGAGGTGACCGCCGACGGACGCGCGTTCGTCACCGACAACCAGGGCGCGTGGATGCCCGCGAGCAAGCTGAACGCGGTGCAGTCGGGCCGCTTCTACGGCCACTTCAACGGGCGGCAGAAGTCGCGCATCTACCCCGAGGGCGGCCACGCGAGCCTCTTCAGCGAGAATCCGCCGTCGCCGCCTGCGGTGTGGCTGCCGCAGAACGAGATCGCGAACTCGCCGACCACGCCGCTCGCGATCCGCGAGGGGCCGTTCGCAGGGCAGATGTGGCTCGCGGAGCTCACGCTCGGCGGCATCAACCGCGTGTCGCTCGAGGAGGTCGCGGGCGAACTGCAGGGCTGTGCGTACCGCGCGGGCAACGGGCTCGAGGGCGGCGTGCAGCGCCTGATCGAGGGCCCCGATGGCTGCCTCTACGCGGGCTCGATCGGTTCGGGCGGCAACTGGAACTGGCGCGACACGCGCTTCGGCCTCGAGCGCCTGCGCCCGACCGAGGCGAAGGTCTTCGAGATCGCGCTCGTCACCGCGACGCCCGACGGCCTCGAGGTGCGGTTCACCGAACCCGTGCGCGGCGGCGCGGGCGCAGACTCGTGGCTGCGCGACCCGAAGAACTTCACGCTGCGCCAGTGGCGCTACGAGGCGACGCCGCACTACGGCGGACCGAAGATCGGCGACGAGGAGGTCGAGATCGTCGAGGCGGTGCCATCGAAGCGGGGTGATGCCGTCGTGCTGCGCGCGCCAGGCATCAAGGCTGGCCGCGTCGTCTACCTGCGCACGAAGCCCGTGTCCGAGTCGGGCGCCGAGATCTGGTCGACCGAGGCGTGGTACACGATGAACGCGAAGCCCACCGCACAATCGCCCGCGCGCGCCTATGTCGCGCGGCCCATCCGATAGGCGAGGAACCGATGGACACGCTGATCTTCCTCCTCATCCTGGCCACGCTGGCCGCCATGTGGCGCGGCAAGCAGCGCCTCGCGGTCGCGCTGTTCCTCGCGTCGATGCTCGCGGTCGGCCTTCTCTTCAGGCACCACGCGACCGACGCGCTCGCGATCTCGCTATGAACCTCGTCCGCGCCATCATCGCCAACTTCTGCACGCTGGCCGTGTGCGGCGTGCTGCTCGGCGCGTTCGGCGCGCAGTTCATCGGCGGCGAGCTGCCGTGCCCCCTCTGCATCCTGCAGCGGATGGCGATGCTCCTCTGCGCGGCGGGCCCCGCGTGGCTGCTCGCGACCGCGCTGCGCCGCGAGGTCGACGCCACCGACTACGCGCGCTGCTACGGCGCCAGCGCGCTGGCCGCGGTGCTCGGCGCGGGCATCTCGGCGCGGCAGGTCCTGCTGCACATCGCGCCAGGCGACCCTGGATACGGCGCGCCCGTCCTCGGCATGCATCTCTACACCTGGGCGCTCGTCGTCTTCATGACGGTGATCGCGGTTGCGGCGGCGCACCTCATGCTGCTCGCACCCGCGCACCCCGAACGGCTGCCGCTACGCGCATTCTCGCGGGCGACCTTCGCCATCCTTGCCCTGATCACGCTTGCGAACGCCGCGGCGGTCTTCGCCGAGGAAGGCTTCCACGCCGTGCTGCCCGACAACCCCGTCGAGTACAGGCTTCTCGACGATCTCGGCCTCAAGCGCTCCTCCTGAACGCCCCGAGGCCCCGCGCGGCGTTCGGTAGCATCCGCGCATGGTCCACACGAAGAACGCCCCGCGCCGCGAACTCTCATTCCACTGCACGGGCTGCCTGAAGGAGGAGCTCGCGCGCATCGAGGCCGCCGAGGCGCGCGGCGAGCTCGCCACCACGGGCAACTGGAGCGCGGGCGAGATCCTCGACCATGTCGCCAAGGTCTGGGAGTTCTCACTCGACGGCTTTCCGCCCGAGGCGAAGGTTGCGTTTCCGCTGCAGCTCGTGGCGCGCCTCATGAAGCGGCGGTTCACGAGCGGCAAGACGCTGCCTGCGGGGTTTCAGGCGGGGAAGGGCGGGCAGTACATGATGCCCGCCGCAGGAACCACGACCGCTGCGGGCCTTGCGCGGCTTCGTCGCGTCGTCGCGCGCCTCGATGCGGGAGAAGAGATGAACAAGCCGAGCCCCGCGTTCGGCGCGCTGACCCACGACGAGTGGATGCGCCTGCACCTCGCGCACGCGCAGCTGCACCTCGGGTTCATTCGCGGTTGAGCGACGCGCGGCGGCGGGTCAACCCTTCGCGGCCTTGCGCTTGCGGCGCGCCTCGACGACGGCGGGAGAGCGCTGGTCAGGAACGATGCCCACCATCATGCGGACGATCTCGCCCTGGCCTGAATGCGTGTGACGCGTCGCGAAGTCGCGCATCTGGTTCTTGAGCGCGATCAGCTCCTCCATGCCCGCGCGGTCGAGATGCATGATCTTGCTGAAGAGGAAGTGCATGTCGAGCCCCTCGAGGCGCGTGCCGCAGCCATCGAGCGCGCGCATGGTCGCCTCGTGCTCGCGCGACTGCCGGCGGAAGAAGGCGCGGCTCGAGCGGATCCACTCCTTCGCGCGGTCGAGCCGCGTGGGGTCGTAGGGTCGCGTTTCGAGCATCGGGCCCGGTCCGTACACGGCGACAGGTCGCCGCGCCGAAGGGCGGTACTCGATGACCTTCAGGAAGTCGGCGTCGACGAGCGCCTGCAGATGGGGGTAGATGCTCGCGCGCGAGCGCCCCGTCACCTCTGCGAAGTCTTGCGCGGTCGCGGGGCAGATCGAGCCTGCGACGATGGCCAGCTCGAACCGGAGCGGCGAGCTGAGCGCCCTCCATTGCGCATCCGACCAGTAGCGCGGCGGGTTCGCGGCAGGGACTTGAGAAGTGGAGTGGGCCATAGCAACGGGCAGAATCGTCTTTGGAGAAGACTTGACTTCAGAGTTTCTCCATGTTTTGGCCAATGCCGAGGTGCGCCCGTTCTCGGCTGCATCAAGCGCCCCGCCCGAGACGCAGGTTGTGCGAAGCCTTCGCAGGGTTTGACGCGTGGCGGCCCATCGCCCACGATCTGGGTTGGCGGGGACAAGGCAGCGCTGGGAGTCGAGCCTGATCGCACGGTGAGAGCGGCGTTCGAAAGCTGCCTTTTTTCGCGTGAGCACGCTCGAGAGACCGCGCATTGGGCCGCGGCGCGTCCGCTGTGGCCGCGACCCGACGCCGAGTGCCGAGTCAGAGGTCCGGGCTCCGAGGTCCCACGCTCTAAGGTCACAGCATCCGACGCAATGTCCCCATTCCGACCTTGCCTCGACGCGCTTTCGCAGACATATTACCTAGGGAAAGTTCAGTCGCTCCTCGATCATCCAGCGACATGCTCGCACGGCCTGCGCCCGCGTGGAACGACGCGCGTGCGTCAAGTGCGCGCCGAGCATTCGACGCACCATCAGAACAGACCACTCCATCATGATCCGTACCTCCGCCCTCGCCATGTCCGCGCTCGCCGCGGCAGTCTTCCCCGCGACCTGCTCCGCGGGCGAGTTGTTTCTCCTTGGGCTCGTCCCGTTCTCCTACGCCGAGGGCGTGACCGCCGACGGCCAGCGCGTCATCG
This sequence comes from Planctomycetaceae bacterium, assembly GCA_021297815.1. Classification (GTDB taxonomy): domain Bacteria; phylum Planctomycetota; class Phycisphaerae; order Phycisphaerales; family SM1A02; genus QWPT01. The sequence continues at coordinate 68 of JAJTGK010000123.1, read as the reverse complement.
GCAGCGACTCGCAGGGCTGCTGGCTGTGGACGCGCGACGCGTGGGTGGTGCGCATCGACGGATCGCTC
>JAJTGK010000122.1 GCA_021297815.1 Planctomycetaceae bacterium | reverse complement strand
TCGCGTGCGCGAGGTCGGTGGCGGCACCGCCCGCCGCGCGCAGTTCCTGAAGAAGCAGCAGCTCGAGGCGTCCGCGCTCGCGCGCGTCGAGTTCGCGCGCGCGCGCCTCGTCGACGATCGCAAGAAGCCTCTCGGCCACGCTCGGCGCGGGCATGGGCGCAGGCGGTGGCGCGGGCTTCGGCCGAAGCGCGCGGCGCACGAGCAGCACCACGGGCACCGCGACCCACGCGGCGGCGATCACGCCGAGCGCCGTCGTGTAATGCGCGGCCAGCGAGAATCGCGGCGCCGACAGGCCGAACACATCGGTGCCGTGCCCTGGCGGCAGCTGCGTGTAGATCTCGACGCGCAGGTCGGGCAGCCCCTCGGCGGCGCGGCCGTCGGCGCGCTCGATCGACTGCGCGAGATCGAAGGTGCCCTCGACCGCGCCGATGTACTCGATGCGGTAGCGGCCCGCGCCCGCGTCGTTCACGCGGACGAGCACCGAGGCCGACGCATCGCGCACGGCCTTCGCGCGCAGCGGTGTGTCGCTCGCGACCTCGATCGCGCCCGTCGCACCGCGCGGCGTGCGCGGAGGTTCGGCAAACGCGCCCGCGCACAGAAGCGCGGCGGCTGCAGCAGCACATGCGACGCGCGCGCGCTTCATCCGCGCCCCCGCGAAAGCAGTCCGCGCGAGCCGAGGAAATGGCGCAGCGGCGGAATGAACGCCTCGCCCGTCGAAAGCCGCAGGTAGTCGGCGCCCGTCCGCAGGAGCGCCGCGCGCGTCGCCTCGGGGTCGGCGAAGCGCGTGCGCGGCGTGCCGAGGAACGCGCGGCCCGTCTCGGCCTCGCGCGCGCGGAAAAATCCCGCACGCGGAGGTGCTGCCTCGCTTGGATCGACGAGATGGATCACCGCGACATCGTGCCGCTGCGCCGCGGTCGTGACCGCCGCGACCGCGTCGGGGTCGTGCATGTCGCTGAGCACGACGAACAGGCTCGCGCGCCCCGCGCGCGCCGCCGTTTCGCGCAGCCGCGCCGCGAGCGCCGTGCCTTCGCCGAAATCATGCGCGCGCAGCGGTTCGATGGCGCGCCAGAGGTCGGTGCGCGACAGCGTCGCCTCCATGGGAATGCGCCGCTCGCCGCCCGCGACGACCGCCACGGGGCTCATGCGCCGCTGCGCGATGAGACCAAGCGCCGACGCGATCCACACCGCGAGGTCGAGCTTGCTGCGCGCCGCCGAGCGCACCGACATCGACGCGCTCGTATCGACGAAGAGGTACGCGGCCGTGCGCTTGAGCGCCTCGTACTCGCGCACGAACGCGCGCCCCGTGCGCGCCGTGAGCCGCCAGTTGAGAAGCCGCACCGAGTCGCCAGGGATGTACGGGCGCGAACTCGCGTACTCGAGGCCGCTTCCCACGAGTCGCGAGGTGTCGCTGCCGAAGGCGAGGTCGTCGGCGAGCCTCCGAATCACGATGTCGAAGTCCCCGCGCGCGAGCGACTCGGGCGCGGGCAGATCGAGGTCGGAACTGGCGGTGGCGACGGCCATTTCTCTTCAATCCATTCGCTTCACGCCATCGTGGAAAGCAGGTCGCGCAGCACGCCCTGCGCGGTGCGGCCCTGCGCAAGCGCCTCGTACGAAAGACGCATGCGGTGCAGGATCACATCGTCGGCGAGCGCGAAGATGTCCTCGGGAATCACATAGTCGCGTCCGTGGATGAACGCGCGCGCACGCGACGCGTGCGTCAGCGCCAGAGCCGCGCGCGGGCTGCAGCCGAGCTCGATGTCGTCGTGCCGCCGCGTGAGGTTCACGAGCTCCACCACATCGCGCACGAACACATCGCTCACATGCACCTGCTGCACCGCGGCCATCGCGGAGGTGAGGTCGCCGATGTGCATGCGCTGCGAGCCGTCGATCGCATCGAACGCCGACATCGGCACGGCGCCGTCGCCTTGCCGCTTCAGCTTGAGCGCAAGGCTGCGGCGCACGACCTCGGCCTCGTCGGCGGGCGCGGGGTACGAGAGGCGGTGCCGCAGCATGAAGCGGTCGAGCTGCGCCTCGGGCAATTCGAAGGTGCCCGCCTGCTCGACGGGGTTCTGCGTCGCGATCACGAGGAACGGCGCGGGCAGGTCGTGCGTGGTGTCGCCGATCGACACGCGGCGCTCCTGCATCGCCTCGAGCAGCGCCGACTGCACCTTCGGGCTCGCGCGGTTGATCTCGTCGGCGAGCAGGAGGTTCGTGAAGATCGGCCCCTTGTGGATGCGGAACTCGCCCGTCTTCTGCTCGAGGATCTCGCTGCCCACGATGTCGCTCGGCAGGAGGTCGATGGTGAACTGCACGCGCGCGAAGCGCAGGTCGATCGCCTTGGCGACGCTCTGCACGAGCAGCGTCTTCGCGATGCCTGGCACGCCCTCGAGCAGCAGGTGGCCGCCCGTGAGCAGCGCGATGAGGACGCGCTCGACGACCGCGTCCTGGCCGACGACGGTCTTCGCGACCTGCGCGCGCACATGGTCGACGAACGGCGAACGGCCTGTGACGGTGGAATGCTCGATCGCGGTCATGTCAGCGGGCCTCCTCGGAAAGCAGCGACTCGATGAGCGCCTTCGCCTTGTCGCTCTTCACGCCGCCCGCGCGGAACTTGCCCGAGCGGTCGACGAGCACGGTGGTGGGCAGGAATCGCGCGCCGAAGGCACGCATGGTGACGCCGCGCGCATCGCCACTCTTCTTCGCCGCGGGCGTGCCGCCCGCCTGTTCCTGCACGGGCTCGTCGTGCGCGATGGCCGCCTTCGACTTCATGTCGGCAAGCTGCTTCTCGAGCTTCTTGAGGTCGGACTTCGCCTCGCACACGACGAGAAACACCACGCCCTGCCCGCTGAACTCCTGCTCGAGCTTCACGAAGTCCGCAAGCGCGCGCGACGAAAGCCCCGCGCCCGCGTTCGTGAAGTGGATCGCGACGACCGCGCCCTTCATCATCTCGGCGGTGACGGGGGTGCCGACCCACGCCTGCGCCGCGATCGCAGGCATCGGCTCGCCCTCGAGCGCAAGCATCGCCGCGGGCCGCTTCTTGCCGCCCACGAAATTCTCGTCGGGAAATCCGCCCTTGCCTGCGCGCGCGCCGCCCGCGCCCGCGGGGGCCGCTTCCTTGAGCAGCATCTCGACGACCTTCGAGACATTCGACGGAATCAGCCCCGCCGCACGCACGATGCCCTCGCGGTCGATGACCACATAGGTCGGCCAGAACTGCAGCGCGTAGTTCTTGGTGCTCGCGCCGTTCTTGTCCTTGGCCACGGGATAGTTGATCTTCTTGTCCTTCACGACCTGCGCCGCGCGGTCGAAGCCCGCGTTCGAGTCGTGCACGCCGATGAACACGAGCCCGTCGTCCTTGTGCTTGTCCATGAGCTCGACATTCTCGGGAATCGCGGCCATGCACGGCCCGCACCAGGTCGCCCAGAAGTCGACGACGACGACCTTGCCGCGCTGGTCGGCGAGCTTCGTCTCGGTGCCGATCCAGGACTCGAGCTCGAGCGCGGGCGCAGGCTTGCCCTCGAGCGCCTTGAGCGCGGCGGGGCGGCTGGCGCCGTCGAAGAACCAGTCGTCGGGAATCGCGGGCGGCGCGGCATGCAGCGTGCGCGCCACGAGCAGCGAGAGAAGGAGCGGCAGGATCCGTGGCAGCCTGAACGCGGCGCGATGGGCGGTCGAAGACATGCGGCGAGTGTACCTGTGCGGATGCACGACACGCGCGGGGCGGCGTGGACAAAGGGCTGCATTTCCGCGCTTTTCAACGGTCAAGCCGCGGTCGACGCGCATGTCCGTGCAGCGGGGGGTGATGGCCGCGGGCGAGAGCCGTCAGCGAGCGCCGCGTCGCCCCGCGCACTGCAGCGAGAGCGCGAGCTGCGTCGCGAGTCGCTCGCAGGCAGCGAGGGTCGCGCGCTTCGCGGCGGGGCCCGAGACACCCGCCTCGGTCCATGTGCGCGCGACGCGCAGCACGCCTTCGGCGCGGTCGCTCGAGAGGTCCACGCGCGCCACGAGCCGCTCGCCCGCGAGCACGGGCATGGTGTAGTAGCCATGCACGCGCCGCGCTGCAGGAACGAACGCCTCGAAGCGATAGTCGAATGCGAAGAGCCCGAGGAGACGCGCCCTGTCGCGGATCAGCGGGTCGAACGGCGCGAGCAGCCTCGGCGTCGGGTCGGGCTGGATGGCCTCGGCGTCGCGCTTCCAGCGTGGATTTGCGTAGCCCGCGACGGGCGTGCGGCCGAGGCGCTCGAGAAGGACGGGCTCCACTTCACCGAGCGTGGCGGCGCTCGCGCACCACGCGCGCGCCTCCTCGACCGTGACGGCGTGCATGAACTGCGCGAACTCGCGCGGCGTGCCCGCGCCGAGCCGCTCGATCGCCGCGCGGCATGCCCATGCGACCAGTTCCTCGCGCGCAGGCGGCGCGGGCATCGGCCCATGCACGCGCTCGGCGAGGTCGTACAGCTTCTCGAAGCCGCGACGGGAGTGCACCGCGACCTCGCCCGCGCGCCAGAGGTACTCGAGGGCCGCCTTGTGGGGCGACCAGTCCCACCAGCCCTCGCTTGCGCGGGGAGGCCGCGGAAAGTCGCGGCTCGCAAGCGGCCCGCGCTCCTCGAGCGCCGCGCGGACCTCGCGAACCGTCGATCGCCAGCGGGGGCCGAGCCGCTCGCGCATCCAGGTGCTTTGCGCAAGCCGCGCGCGGCTCGTCTCGAAGCGGTGCGTCCACCACGGCAGCCAGTCGGCGCGGATCACGCTCGCGTCATGGGTCCAATGCTCGAAGGCCTGGCGCGATCGCTCGAGGATGTGCGCGAGATGCGCGTGCGTGTAGCCGTCGTGCCTCGCATGCAGGATCAGGTGATGCGCGCGCTCGACGGCCGCGATGCTGTCGACTTGCACGAAGCCGAGTTCGCGCACCGTGCGCACCACGGTGGCGGCGGTCGCAGGCCGAGGTGCCCGCGCAAGACCACAGCCCGCAAGCAGCAGCAGTCGCGCCTCGCGTGCGGCGAGCGTGCGCGTGGGCGCTCGGTCGGCGGCGCGAGAAGGCCTGCGGGTTGCGCTCATCGGGCATCGCTCATTTCGGAACGATCTGCTCGCGCGCAGACGCCGCTCGAACCGCCCGCGCATGCTCGACGAGAAGCCGCATCGCTTCCTGCGCGGCTCCAGGCACGATCTCCGCGATGCGTGCGTGCGGCGTGCCGCTGCCGATCTCGTAGGTGATGCCAGGCGCGCCGTAGGTCTCGAACGCCCAGCGCTTGAAGGTCCACTGGTCGACATTGTTCGTGGCGCTCGACTCGAGGAGATAGTCGGGGAAACGCCGCGAAATCGCCGCAAGCCAGCGCTCGGAGAACGCCGCGGGCTCGAGCGCCGCGGCCTCGGGCGGCACATACAGGATGTCCTTCGAGGTGGTGTGGAAGTCGAGGAGCAGCACGATCCTCGAGTCCTCGCGTGCATCGAGCGCGGCGATCGCGTCGCGCACCGCGCGCGTCTCGGGCTGGGAGAAGTCGTTCCAGTCGCGGTTCGCGTCGACGGCCCCGAGCGTGCTTCGCCACTGGCCTTCGTGCACGCCGTCGGGGTTGACGAGCGGCACGCAGAGCACGCGGTGGGTGGCGCGGAAATCGCGAGCGACCTCGCCGTCGCCGAGCGTCGACTCGATGAAGCGCATCAGGCCGAGCGACCCCGTCGCTTCAGGCGGGTGCTGCCTGCCGACGACGACCACGGCGTGCGGCGCGTCGTGCGCGCCGAACTCGATCGCGCGGATCGGGCGACCCGCGGTGGAGCGGCCGATTTCCCGTGGAGCGCAGCCCGCGCGCGCGGCCGTCGCATCGGTCCACGCCTCGATCTCCGCGATGCCGACAAGCGCTTGGCTCGCGATCCACACGGGGTCGGGGCCGCAGCGGACGCGCAGCGAGAGTTCGCGCCCATCCTCGTCCTTCCCGACCTCGCGCGACTCCATGCGCGCCCACGATCGTCCGTCGCGGCTGATCCACGGCCACGGCCGCGACTTGCTGGCCGCGAAGGCGATACGCACCGTGATGTCGGCCTCGGCGTCGGCGCGCACGCGGAACCCGTACGATGGGCTCGGATTGATCGGCTCGTTCTCAGGCGCCGTGACCACGCGGTACTCGAAGGGAGCGAGGCGCGTGCAGCTGTTCACACGCGCGCCGCTGAAGCGGTTGTCGATGCGCACGGCGCCGCGCGGCGATTCCTCGTCGAACGCCCACACGGCTCGGCGCTGCCCTTCCGCCTTGAATGGGCCCGCGAACGCGAGCCGCGCCTTGACGGGCGCATGATCGCTCGGCCAGCGCCCGTTGGGACGGCGCCCATCGATCGCGGCCTCGCGCACCGAGAGCCCTGCGGAGAAGAACACGAAGTCGATGCGCTCGACGCCGAGGGATTCGCGCCAGCCATTGAAGGTTCCCTGCTCGGGCGCCTCGGGGTTCGCGCAGCGCCAGGCGTCGCGCAGCGCGGCCACGGGGTCGCCGAGCAGCGTCGCGATCGGCGCGCTGCCTGGCCCCGTGTTGAAGTCGCCGAGCACGATGACGGGGTCGGGCGACGCGCGGGCCACGATCCGCTCGACGAGCAGCTGTGCAGACCGTTCGCGGGCCACCTCGCCCTTGTGGTCGAAGTGCGTGTTGAACACATAGACCGCCCGGTCGCCGCCGCGCTCGGTGAAGCGCGCGTAGGTCGCGATGCGCGGCAATGCGGCATCCCATGCGCGCGAACCCGCCGAACCAGGAGACTCGGAAAGCCAGAAGGTGTCGCATTCGGCCTCGTCGAGCGCCCAGCGATCCTTGCGGTACAGGATGGGGCACGCCTCGCCGCGGCCCGGATCTGCATCGCGCGTTCGCGCGATGACGCCATACTCGGGGAGCAGCGACGCGACTTCGGCGACCTGCTCGGGGAGGGCTTCCTGCAATCCCCAGAAATCTGCGCCGCGAAGAACCTCGACGACGAGCCCGCTGCGATGCCGCCATGCGTTGTCGCCATCGCCGTCGTTCGCGTAGCGGATGTTGAACGAGCCGACCTCGAGATCGGCGGAGCCGGCGGGCGCGTGGGTTGCAGCCGCGAGGAGCGTGAGCAGCGCGGCGAGCAGGGTTCGCACGGTCATGATCGCTCGGCGCCAGGGCGCGCCAGCACGCCGTGCATGCGGCGTGGCCGACCGCCGACGCTGCGTCGGCGGCCCTCACACGAAAATCGGGGTGACAGGATTCGAACCTGCGGCCTCTTGCTCCC
>JAJTGK010000121.1 GCA_021297815.1 Planctomycetaceae bacterium | reverse complement strand
CTCATGTTGGGCAGCCAGTTCACCTTGCGACCCTCGAAGTTGATCGAGAGCGTCTCCTCGGGCAGCATCATCGCCTCGCCGAGCTCGAGCGGGGATCCGCCCTGCTGGAGGAAGCCGTTGCCCGTACCGACGGTCGCTCGGAGCATCTTCGAGGCGACATCGGGGTCTTCCCAGCCGGCCGCGAGCTGGCTCACGCGCGAGAGGCCCATCAGGCGGCCGTCGCTCTTGATGTACATGTCGGGCCACGCGAGGGCGACCAGCGAACCGAAGCCGACGGAGTCGTCGACCCACATGACCTGCGGGATGTCGCGAAGGTCCTCGCGGAACAGCTTGATCATGTCGCGGTACTCCTCGAGGAGCGCGAGGCCGAACTCGCCGCGGTCGTCGTCCTTGAGGTAGAAGTTCTGGTTCACATCGGCGCTGAAGAGCTCGAGGACGATGATGTCGGGCTTCGCCTTCTTGATGTCCTCGATGTACATCTTCATGAGCTGCATGCAGATGTCGGTGCCCATTTGGCCCTTGAGGGGCACGACATAGACGCTTGGGGTCGCCGTGCCCGAGGGGAGCGGAGCCCCCTGCTGCGCGCTGGCGGCGGACGAGGCGGCAAGCGCCAGGGCGCTCGAGGCGATCGCGGCGAGGTTCGACATCATGGTGTTCATCGAGGGCATGGTGATCGCAGTCATGGTGATCGAGGACATGGTGATCGAGGTCACGGTGGACAGGCGCCTGGGTGGATCTGCCGACGCAGGAACCCCACCGGAAGGCCCATAGTACTCCCCCATCCGCAGCGGTTGCGCCGTCGGTTCGCGAACTGTCCTCAAATCTCGCCGCGTGGGGGCTCGCGAGGCGCCCAGCGGCTCCGCCCGTCAGCGGCCGGCCGTGGCATCTCGGACGAGGGCGATCCCCTCCTCAGGGGTCGCGATGCGGCCCTCGAGCTGGGCATCGAGCGCGAGATCAAGCAGCGACTTGAACGCCGGACCGGGTCGGAAGCCCGCCGCGATGAGCGCGGCCCCATCGACGAGGGGCGTAGGGAGCCGTCGGGCGGGAAGGATGCGGTCCGCCTCGGAACGCCAGCGTGTCGCGTCCGCGGCACGGTCGCCGACGAGGATGTCGAGGGCGTCGTCGAAGCCCCGCTCGGCGACAAGGCGCGCCTTCGCCGCGTGGGGCGCTTGATCGAACTCCTCGGCGATCCGCTCCCGCTGGGAGAGGGCCGCTTCGACGGCCTCCGTCTCTCGGTTCGAGAGCACGAGCCTCACGCGCACGGCGGCGCACTGCGAGGCGCGCCATTCCTGCGAGACCGTCACGAACCCCCCGCTGCCTCCCGAGGCGCGGTCGACGATCCATGCGGCGAGCGCCGTGGTCCACTCCGCCTCGGGCGCGAGCGCATCGAGGCGCGGGTTCCTACCCGCGCCCGCTCCGCGCGCCGCGCCGAACACCGCGTGGTCGAGCCCGAGCTCCTCGACAAGCCGTGCGGCCGCCGCGCGGGCCGCGTGGCCGAGCATGCGGCGCATCTCGTCGCCCACGCGCTCTGGGCTGACCGCGCGCAGCTCGGGCGCGTGCTCGCGAATCGCCGCGGCCGTGCCGTCCTCGATGCGGAATCCGAAACGGGCCGCGAAGCGCACCGCGCGCAGCATGCGCAGACGGTCCTCGGCGATGCGCGCGTGCGCGTCGCCGATCGCACGCACGAGCCGATCGCGGATGTCGCGCTCCCCCTCGCGGCAGCCGAACAGCTCACCCGTCGCGGGGTCGCGGAACATGCCGTTGATCGTGAAGTCGCGGCGCGCGGCGTCCTCGTCGCGGCTCGAGAAGTGCACCTCGCTCGGCCGCCTGCCGTCGAGATACGGCCCGTCCTTGCGGAAGGTGGCCACCTCGAACTGCCGCCCTCCGTGGCGCACGAGCATGACGCCGAACGCCTCGCCCACATCGCGGGCGCGCGGGAAGACCTCGAGGATCTGCGCAGGCGTCGCGCTCGTCGCAATGTCGTAGTCCTTCGGCTCGAGCCCCATGAGCTCGTCGCGCACGCAGCCGCCTGCGAAGAGCGCCTCGTGACCCGCCGCCGCGAGCCGGGCCGCGACCTCCTCGGCCGCCTGACGCAGCGGGAGCGGCGCCCGAGGTTCGGGCCGCGGCTCTCCTGCCGAGTTCACCGAGCGCCTCCGCGCCAACGGTCGAGTTCCTGCGAGGCGTCGGCGAACGCGCGCTCCACCGCCACATGCAGCGCCTCGAGTGCCTTCTCGCCATCGAGCGCCGCGACTTGCGCACCATCGAGCGGCTCACCGCACGCGCACACGACCTTCCCGAACGCCCGCGGCAGCCTGCGGCCGCGCGGCCATGCGTCGAAGGTCCCCGCGACGCCCATCGGAAGAATCGTCGGCTTCGCCCTCTTGACGAGAAGCAGCACGCCGCGCTTGAACTCCTGCATCGATCCATCGGGGCTGCGCGTGCCCTCGGGGTAGATGATCACCACGCGTCCCGCCTCGAGCTCGGCGAGCGCGGCCTTCATGGCCTCGAGGTCGCCGCCCTCGCGCTTGATCGGCCGCGCACTGACCGAGCGGAGGATCCAGCCGAACGGCCCCTTGAAGAGCGAGTCGCGCGCGAGCGCCGTGAACTGGCGGTCCCACACCGTCACGCCGTTCACCATCGGGTCGAGAAACGACTGGTGGTTCGAGATGACGAGGATCGCGCCCGTTCGCGGCACGCGCTCGCGGTGCAGGCGCCGCAGCCCGTAGCCGAGCTTCAGCCACGACCAGCACAGGAACGCGCAGAAATCCCACCATGCCGCGCGCACGAAGCTGCGGCCGGGCACGCGGCGGCGGAAGGCGAAGGTATTCGGAATCGGTGCCACGGGCGTGAATTCAGGAATCGGCCGCGGAATCGTCGTCGCCCGCGATCCGCGCAGGCGTGGCGCGCGCGCGCACCACCTGCTCGAGGCGGTCGATGACATCGTCGATCTCGATGTTGCTCGTATCCACCACATCGGCGCCGCGCGGGCAGACCAGCGGCCCGTCGCGTCGCGTCGAGTCGAGGCGGTCGCGCTCGAGGATCTGCGCCAGGATCTCGCCCTCGGTCGTCACGATGCCCTTCGCGGCAAGCTGCTCGACGCGACGGCGCGCACGGATCTCGGGGCGCGCGTCGAGGTAGATGCGCACATGCGCGTCGGGAAACACGACCGATCCCTGGTCGCGGCCCTCGGTCACGAGACGCGGATGCAGCGAGGCGATCTCGCGCTGCGCCTCGACCATCGCCTCGCGCACAAGCGGATTCGACGCGACCGCGGAGACGGCGCGCGTGACTTCCTGCGTGCGAATGCGGTCGCCGACCGCGTGGCCATCGACGAGCAGCGCGGGCGGATCGGTCATCCAGTCGAAGCGAAGCTCGAGGTCGCGCACCAGTTCCGCGACCCGCGGGCCGTCGGCGGGGTCGATGCCGCGCTCGAGCGCGGTGAGCGCCGCCGCGCGGTACATCGCACCCGTGTCGAGGAACTCGAGCCCGAGCCGCTTCGCGAGCCGATGCGCGACGGTCGACTTGCCCGTGCCCGCGGGGCCATCGATCGTGACGATGAACGCTGCGGTTGCGGCCACGACCACCGTCATTCCTCCTCGTCCTCGGGGACGAGGGCGGCGCTGGCGGCCTCGAGCGCCTGGCGCGCGCGATCGAGCACCGCGACAAGCGCGTCGAGATCGTTGGTGGCGTCCACCGCGGATGTCTTCTTGGTCGACTTCTTCTTCGAGGACTTCGCGGCGTCGTCGCCCGCGGCATCCTCGGGCCCGACATAGTCGATCGCCAGCATGTTGCTGTAGCCGACGCTGCTGATGCTCTCGATGCACGCGTCGAGGCTGAAGCCCTCGTGGGCGCCATCCTTGTCGAAGCCGCGAATGCTCGCGGCGATCGCGGGCGCGTACGGCGCAAGCTTGCGCAGCGTCTGCTCGAGGCTCTCCGACGCCGCGGCGTGCGCGAAGCTCGGGAAGCTGCCGATGCGGAAGCCGCCGATCTTCTTGATGAGTTCGGTGAGCCGCTGCGGCTGGTCGGTGACGCCTGCATGCGGCGCGAGCAGCAGGACGATCTCGTAGCGCTCGACGGCCTTCAGCGCCTGCTTCACGCCCTGCGCGGTCTTCTCGAAAGCCTCGTCGGTGTCGGGCGCGGTCGCTCGCAGGGCGAGCGACGGACAGCCGAGCTTGCTTGCGGCAAGCCCGAGCCTGCCGATCCTGTCGATCGCCTTGGCGAAGTTCTCGCCGCGGTCGGTGAAGTCGATCGCCGCCTCCTCGCTCAGAAGCAGCACGGGGCACTGCGCGCGGTCGGCCTCGTCGCGCAGCTTCTCGATGTCCTTCAGGCCGAAGCCCGCGAGCATGTCGGTCGGCAGGCAGAGCCCGCGCAGGCGAAGGTCGGTCGCGATGAACTCGGGCAGGCGGAAGATGTTCGGGCAGCGGACATTCTTGGCCGCGAGGAGCGGCCGGAATGATCCCGCGGAGAGCGTGAGGAGGGTTTCTGGCTGCACGAGTGTGGTCTTCGGTTGACGGAACGACACGCCTTGCGAAGTGCGCCTACGACGCGCGCCCGCAAGGCGAGTCTAGCAAGTGCGCGGGGCAGTTCCGACCATGGGCGAAGTTCGCAAGTCGGAGCAACGCCGCGACCTGCGCACGAGGCGCGCGCCAACCGCACGCAGGCGGGAAAGAAAGCGCCGACGGCATTTCTGCATCGGCGCTTTCCGGAGGGGAGAAAGATCGGTCTGGTGGCGGAGGCCGCGCGCCCACCTCCCTCGTGGGGCCTCCGCAAAGGTCAAGATAATGTGGCGTAAAGGGTTCCACAAGGGTATCTCCGATAAAAACCAACCATTTTGGGCCAGATCGCGCGTTCGCCTGACGATTCGTCGGACGCGGCATCCGCCTCCACTTTGGAACGCGCCCCGACCCACCCGAGCCGTGCCGTTACCATCGCGACCCCCCTACGGAGTCTCCATGTCCACGCCTTCCGATTGCCGAGTTTCAGACACGCACGAGTGGTTCAGGGTGAACGGCACGACCGTCACCATGGGCATCACCAAGCACGCCGCCGACGAGCTGACCGACATCACCTATGTCCAGATGAAGCCCGCGGGCACGAGCGTGTCGGCCGGCGGCTCCGTCGGCGAGGTCGAGAGCGTGAAGACCACGAGCGAGATCTACGCCGCCGCCGCGGGCAAGATCATCGAGGTCAACTCCACCGTCGAGAAGGATCCGTCGCTCGTGAACAGCGACCCCTACGGCGCGGGCTGGCTCGTGAAGCTCGAGGTCGCCGATGCGTCGGCGATCATGGCGCTGCCCGATGGCGCCGCGTACGACAAGAAGCACGGTCATTGACGGGCGGCCTCTGATGGAAGCCGCACCGCTGCCGGGCCACGCGCCTGGAATCCTCTGTCGCGGTGTCGTGAAGCGCTACGAGCTCGGTGCCCGCAGCGTCGAGGCGCTGCGTGGCGTCGACCTTCGCATCGAGGGCGCGGGTTTCCACGCGATCATGGGAGCCTCGGGCAGCGGCAAGAGCACGCTCATGCATCTCGTCGCGGGGCTCGATCGCCCGAGCGCGGGCGAAGTGCATGTGGGCGGCACGCGCATCGACACGCTCGACGAGCGCGCGCTCACGCTGTATCGGCGGCGCAAGGTCGGCATCGTCTTCCAGCACTTCAACCTGCTGCCGTCGATGAGCGCGCTCGACAATGTGATGCTGCCCGCGCTGCTCGACGGCGCGGAGCACGCCGTGAGCGAGGCGCGCGCGATGGAACTGCTCGGCCGGCTCGGCGTGGCCGAGCGCGCGCTGCACAGGCCCGACGCGCTCTCAGGCGGCGAGCAGCAGCGTGTCGCGATCGCGCGCGCTCTCTTCTTCCGGCCCTCGGTCGTGCTCGCCGACGAGCCCACGGGCAACCTCGACAGCGCGGCGTCGGCGCGCCTCTTCGGCCTTCTCTCCGAGATCGCCGAAGAGCAGTCGGTGCTGCTCGTCATGGTCACGCACGAACCCGCGGCCGCGGCGCACTGCAGGCGCGTGATCGTGCTGCGCGACGGCGTGGTCGCAGGCGCATTCGACACCCGGTCGCCGGGAGAGGAGCCGCTCGATGCGGGCGCTTTGGCCCTTCGCGCGCAGGAGCTTGCTCGGCCGACGCGGTAGGACCGCGCTGCTCGTCTCGGCGGTCGCGCTGGCCGCGAGCCTGGTCGTCGCGGTGACGAGCGGGCTGCGCACGGCGCAGGCCTCGCTCGAGGCGTCGATCGCGCGTGCGCTCGGCGAGACCGATGCGCGCGTGGTGCACCGCTATGCCGAGCCGCTCGACGCGGCGCTGCTCGACGAGGTGCGCGCATGGCCCGAGGTCGAGCGCGCCGCGGGACGGCTCCTCGGATCGATCACGGTCGTCCACGAGGGCTCGCAGGACGACGACGGACGCCCCCGCCGCGCCACGGTGCGCGCACGCGGCGTCGACCCGAACGAGGACGCGTTCTTCCGCGAGGTCGAGATCGCCGACGGCCGCCGCGTGTCGGGACCGCGCGAGATCGTGCTCGATCCGCAGAGCGCCGAGTCGCTTGCGGCGAAGCCAGGCGACACGCTTCGCATCCAGCGCTTCGGGGCGCCCGTCGAGCTCGCCGTGGTCGGCATCTACAAGCGACCGACGCTCGGCGCGCTGCAGCGGCCGCTCGTCGAGATCGATCTCGGCACGCTCGCCGAGGTGACCAAGCGCACGGGGAGGCTCACCTCGATCTCGATCGCGTTGGCCGAAGGCACCGATGTTCCCGCGTGGTGCGAGGCACGCGCGCAGACGCTGCGCGACCCGATCCTGTGCGAGCCCGCCGAGCGCGTGCGCACGGGGCTCGACAAGCAGATTGCGGCCAGCGAGCTCTCGACGCTCATCGCGACGATGATCGCGTTCCTCTCGTGCGCGGCGATCGTCGCGACGGGCATGACCACCGCGGTGCTCGAGGAACTGCGCGAGATGGGCGTCGCGCGCGCGATCGGCGCGTCGCGGGCGCAGCTCTTCGGCGCGCAGCTCCTGACGGGCGCGGTGATCGGCGGAGTAGGTGGCGTGATCGGAGTTCCTAGCGGCGTGGCGCTCGTGGGGCTGCTCACGCTTCTCTACGGCGAGATCCTGACCTCGGGCACCGCGGTCGACTGGCGCGGGGTGGCGCTTGCGGTCGCGGCGGCCACGGCGAGCGGCGTGCTCGGCGCCCTCTTCCCAGCGGTGCGGGCGGCGCGCATCTCGCCGCTCGAGGCGCTCGC
>JAJTGK010000120.1 GCA_021297815.1 Planctomycetaceae bacterium | reverse complement strand
CGCGTGGCCCGACTCCTGCGACTCGTTGATCTGCGTGACAAGCGCCTTGGCCTTCGCGGCATCGCCGTCGAGGATGGCGTGCTCGTGGTTTGCCGCAAGGATGCCGCTCTTGAGCAGGGCCTTGCGGAACTCGGCCTCGTAGGCCGCCTTGTCGTCGCCGAACTTCTCCTTGGCCTTCGCCGACATCGGGGCGTTCGCAATCCCGCCCTTCGCGCCGAAGATCGCCATCTGGAACTGCTGCACGCTGTCGAGGTCGGCCTTGCGTGACTCGGCGGTGAACGACGAGGCGCTGAGCGTGCGGTAGGCGCGCTGCGCCTGCCTCATCGCACCCTCGAGGTTGGGCGCGCCGCCTGCGCCGCCGCGACCAGCCTGGCCGCCCTGAGCGCCTTGGCCACCTTGACCGCGGCCCATCTGCCCGCTCTTCGCCATCTCCTCGAGCTCCGCGCGATCGACGAAGCCGTCCTTGTTCGCGTCGGCGCGATCGAAGAGACGCTCGGCCATCGGGCCCTGCATCTCGTCCTTCGCGAGCTTGCCGTCGCCGTTCGCGTCCTGCTGCATCAGGCGCTCGACGAACTGCGCGGGGTCGCCGCCGCGCATGCCGCCACCGCCTCCGGGGCGCTGGCCATCCTGACCGCCGCCACCTGGGGGCGGGAAGGTGCCGTCCTGCGCGACGGCGAACGAGGCGGCTGCAAGCGCGAGGCTTGCGGCGAGAGTGCGGAACTGGTTCGAGCGGGTGTTCTTCATGGCGATGCGCGGCGTGAGCCGCCTCCTTGGTTGCGGTGCGTCAGGGTCTGTTGCGCCGGATTCTCCGGCACCGAGTCGACGGCCTCGCATGACGAAGCGTGGCGCAGGCTGTCGTGGCAGCGGACCAACGGCCGCGTGGGCGGCGCATTGCAGCGCGGTGTGCGTGCCGTGAAAAATCACGCGAGACCGCGGGCACGCGGACTCTTGTCGCGCGGTTTCAGGACGCGCCCGAAGTCCTCGCGAAAGCGCCCCGCGCGTGCAGCCCGACCCCGCTCAACCCCACGCGCCAAGCAGCGTCGAGAGGTCCGACGCGCCCGTCACCCCGTCGCCATCGATGTCGGCCGACGCGGTGCCCCACGCGCCGAGCAGGATCCCGAGATCGCTCGCGCCCACCAGGCCGTCGCAGTTCAGGTCCGCGGGCGCGCACTTCGCAGGCGCGGTGCGGTAGGCGCGCATGTCGGTGCCCGTCAGCGACACGAGCAGCGTGCCGTCTGCGGCGATCACAGGGCCGCCCTGGTTCAGGTTCTGCATCGGCAGCGACCATCGCGTCGTGAGATCGGCGTTGAACGAGAAGAGCGTGCCTGGGAACCCGCCGTTCCCGTAGAAGATGCGACCCGCGCCGTCGACGGCGATGTGCGACTGGGTGATCTGCGCGGTCACCGTGCCCGCGGTCTCGTGCCGCAGCGCGCCCGTCTCCTGATCGCGCACCTGCAGCTTGCCGTTGAAGCCGACCATCACGATGCCGCCGTCGGCGGTCACCGCGTGGTTCGACCCCGCGCCTGCAAGCGCGGGCGCCTTCCACAGAAACTCGAGCGCGGCGCCCGTGTCGCGGTAGGCGTAGAGATAGTCGACGGTCTGGTTCGACTGCGTGCGCGGATAGAAGACGATGTCGTTCGCGCCGCAGAACGGCGTGTTCTGCGACAGGAACCCGCTCATCACGCTGCTCGAATAGCGGCGCGCGCCCGTCGCGGCGTCGATCGCGGTCAGGATCTGTCCACCTACCGCGACCTCGTCGATGTAGACGGTGCCGTTGCGGATCGCGGGGCCGCAGTCTCCGCTCACGCTGCACGAGCGGCTGATGCTCCACACGGTCGCGCCCGTCTGCGCGTCGATGCGCTTGAGGTTCAGATTCGACGCGAACAGCGGGTCGCCGTCGTCGGCGAACACCACGCCGTCGTACGCGCCCGTCGCGACCTCGTCGACCGAGGTCCACAGGAACGCACCCGTCGCCGCATCGAGGCAGCGCACGCGCGCGGACGAGCTCGACCCGTTGCCGCCGCGGCCGACATAGACGCGGCCTCCGTTGACGCCGTAGACGACGGTGGTCCAGTCGTCGGCCTCGAACGGGCAGATGAAGGTCCACAGCACTTCGCCCGTCGAGACGCGCATGGCGACGACGGGCGAATCGAACGGCGTGCCGCTCGACACGAAGCCCGTCTGGCGCACGACATACAGCATGTCGCCCGCGACGCACGGACTCCATGCGATCAGCGAGGTCGGGGCACCTGTCCATCGGACTTCGGGCGCCTCGGGGCCGAGCGCGGGGGTGAGGCCGTTGCGCGAGCCGTTTCCGCCGAGGTTCGACCAATCGGCGGCAGCGGCGCAGGGCGCGAACAGGGCGGACGAGAGCAGGGTAGCCGCGAGCTTCATCGCGGAGAACCTAGCGTGACATCGCGCGGATTCAAGCGCCTGTCGAGGCCAATTCCTCGAACGGCAGCGCCGAGATCTCGCCAGCGCGCCATCTCGAGGCGCGACTCGGCGCCGTACTCGCTCTTCAGGCGGTACTGCACCACCTCGAACTGGAGCGGACCCACGGCGGCCAGGATGGGCGTGCGCACCTGCCCCGCGCCGACCTCCATCTGCTGCACGACGCCTTCCTTCAGGAGCTGGTCGACGCCCAGGCGGTACTTCTTCGAGTTTCCAGGCTGCGGGTTGGTGAGGTACGCGAAGACCTCGGGCGTGAACTGCGGGATCTCGTTGAACTGCACCGAGCGGTCGTCGGCAAGCGTGTCGCCGATCTGCAGCATGTCGTGGCCGATGATGCCGATCACATCGCCCGCCTCGCCCTCCTCGACCGTCTCGCGCTGCTGGCCGAACAGCTTCTGCGCGCTCGACAGGCGGATGCGCTTGCCGCTCTGCACATGGACCACGGTCATCTCGCGCTCGAATCGGCCGCTGACCACGCGGATGAACGCGATGCGGTCGCGGTGCTTCGGATCCATGTTGGCCTGGATCTTGAAGACGAAGCCGCTGAACGACGGGTCGGACGGCTGCACCATGCGCTCGCCCGAGCGGCGCGGGCCCGGGTCGGCCGAGTGCTCGAGGAAGCCGTCGAGCAGCAGTTGCACGCCGAAGTTGTTCGCGGCGCTGCCGAAGTAGACGGGCGTGATCTGCCCCGCGAGCACGCTGGCGCGGTCGAACTCGGCGCCTGCGCCCTCGAGCATCTCGAGTTCGTCGCGGCCCTGGCGGTACACGCTCTCGTCGAGGCGCGAGACGATCGCGGGGTCGTCGAGGCCGAGCACCTGCACGGGCGCCTCGCGCATGCCGCCCTTCGTGCGCTCGAAGAGGTGGAGGCGCTTCTCGAGGCGGTCGTACACGCCGCGGAACTCGGGGCCGTTGCCGAACGGCCAGTTCACGGGAAACGCGCCGATGCCAAGGACCTGCTCGAGTTCGTCGAGCAGCGCGATCGGGTCCTTCGTGGGCCGGTCGCACTTGTTCATGAAGGTGAAGATGGGCACGCCGCGGCGGCGGCAGACCTCGAAGAGCTTGCGCGTCTGCGGCTCGATGCCCTTACCTGCGTCGATGACCATGACGGCCGCGTCGACCGCGGTGAGCACGCGGTAGGTGTCCTCGCTGAAGTCCTTGTGGCCAGGCGTGTCGAGCAGGTTGACGCGGTAGCCGTTGTAGTCGAACTGGAGGACGGTCGACGAGATCGAGATGCCGCGCTGCTTCTCGAGCTCCATCCAGTCGGAGGCGGTGGCGCGCTGGTCCTTGCGCGCGGTCACGCTGCCCGCCAGCGCGACGGCGCCACCGTAGAGAAGGAACTTCTCGGTGAGGGTGGTCTTGCCCGCGTCAGGGTGCGAGATGATCGCGAAGGTGCGGCGGGGGAGATGCGTGGCGGCGGCGGACATCGGGGGAGACATTGTTGCAGGTCGCCCGCGCGAAGGCGAATGGGTTCGACGGCGCGAATTGGCCCTTTGCGGGCGGCGCTGCGTGGCCGAGCGCGGAAATGCACAGGCGCCGTGCACGCGCGGGGAACCCGCGGAAGCACGGCGCCGATGGCGTTGCGGAGCGGCGCTCGCGTTACGGGCAGAGGCCCCACGCGCTCAGGATCACGGCCAGGTCGGCCGCGTTCGTGGTGCCGTCGCCGTTCAGGTCGGCGAAGCCAGGCGAACCCCACTGCGAGAGCACCGCCGCGAGGTCTTGGCCGTTCACGAGGCCGTCGCCGCCCGCGGGCGCGATGTCGCCGAGGCAAGGCTGCGGCACGCTCGAGGCGTCGGCAGGGTCGCTGCCCGCGTCGAGTTCGTCGCGGTCGAGGTGGGTGTCGAGGTCGCGGTCGACGCCGAGCCGCGTCTGCGAGCCCTGCGGCACAAGCGTGTAGGTGAGCTCGCTGCCCGCGCCTGCAAGCGCGAGCAACTGCGCGGGCGTGAGCAGCGGGTCGCCCGCGCGGTCGCTGCGGAAGTTGCCCGCCTGGAACATCCAGCCGCGGTTCTCGCCGTTCACGCGGCCCTTCACGACGAGGCCGAGCCCGCCCTGCGCGCCCGCGATCGCGACGAACTGGTTGATGCGCGCGGTGTCGTTCGCCGTGCCGTTCGCGGTCGTCTGCTGGCCCACGCCCGCGTGCGTGCCCGAGTTGAACGACATGCAGAACGCCTCGAGGTCGCGGCGCTGCTGCTGGCCCGTGGCGCCCGCCGCGAACTGGAAGCCAGGGGTGATCGCATCCTGGAAGGTGAAGTGGTCGCCGTTGTGCTCGAAGCCGAAGCCGCGCAGGCCCTGCGTCGATGCGCGGTTCGCGCCGACCTTGCGCCACTGCTCGCGCAGGTGCGAGATCTTGCGGTTCTGGTTCTCGCCGCCAGGCGCGGGAATGTCGACGCGGTTGTTCGTGCCGATCGGCCCCACATGGCACGCAGTGCAGGTGAGAAGCGGGGCACCAGGCGGCCCGACGAAGAAGCCGACATTCGCGAAGAGGTTCTGCCCTGTCTGCGGGTTGCCCGTCACATTGAAGCCCGTCTGCGTGCCGCCGAACACGGTGAGCGAGGTGCGCAGCGTGTTGTCGATGTTGCGGTTCGGGTTCGGCGGGAAGACGAGCGACGCGACATAGTCGGTCAGTTGCGCCATCTCGCTCGGCGCGATCTCGGCGCCGCGGCCCTGCAGGTGGGTGAACGCGACATTGAACTCGGTGAGGTCGTTCTTCTCGCCGCGCCAGTGGAAGGGCTCGTTGCCGATGATGCCCTGCAGCGTCTGCGTGGTCATGGGGCCCTTCATCGGGTGCCACGGGATGCACGCCCCTGGCGCCGCGACCTGGCAGAGCTCGTCGAAGGCCTGCACGGCGCCCGTCGGGTCGCCGAGGTCCCAGCCCATGCGGTCGCTGCGGCCGTCGATGTGGCAGGTCGCGCACGCGGTGTGGCCAAGGCCCGAGGTGAGCTGCGTGTTGTAGAGCCACTTGCGGCCCGTCTTCACGCTGGCGGGCGTCGCGTCATGGAAGGTCGCGCGGCCCTCTTCGGCCAGGCTCGAGACGCGCACCGCGCTCACCGAGCCCTCGAAGCGGTTCAGCGCGTACACGAACTGCCCGTTCGGCGCGCACACGACGCCCGACGGGCCTTCGCCGACGGGGATCTTGGCGAGCCGCGCGCCTGCGGGCGACACGGCGATGAGGCAGTTCGTGCCGAGCGCAGCGGTGAACGCCATCGACGAATCGGGCGTCCACGCGACGCCGCGCGGGTCGCCGACCGACTGCGTGCGCTCGAGCTCGGGAATCGAGCTCGACGCGTAGGTGAGGTGCGGGTTCAGGTCGAAGACCGCAGGCGTGCCCACGCCGCCCGCGGGCACGGTCGCGCCCATCACCTTCGCGAACACGCCGTCGAGCTTCGGCTCGAAGCGGATCTCGTTGCGCGCCTCGAGGCCGACCGCCATGATCTGGCCGTTCGGCGCCACGCCGATCGACGCGACGGTGGTCATGAGCCCCGTGACATAGCTCGTCGAAAGCGACGCCGCGTCGATGACGGCGATGTCGTTGTCCACGATGTCCCAGGTGATGAAGCTCGACCAGTTGCGGCCATTGTCGTCCATCCACTGGCCCGCGGCGTTCTTGCGCACGAGGTGCGCCACGCGCGGCGGCTGCGGCTGGCCCGCGGCGCGCGGCGGGTCGAAGGTGTTGCCGTTGTTCGGCGGCGGATTCACGCCCGCGTAGGGGCTGTTCGCCAGGTTGACGGTCGCGCGCGGGACGACGGTCGTCTTGTTGCCCGACTCGAAGACGGCGGCGTAGACCTTGGTGCCGTCGGGGCTCGTCGCAAGGGCGCGCGGCGAGGCGCCGAGGATCGCGGTCGAGGTGAGCGCGGGGGCCGCGGCGTTCGGGTCGAAGCTCACGACGCGCGAGCTCATGGCAAGCGTCACGAACGCGCGCGCAGGCTTCGCGGTGAACACGATGTCGGCGGGCTCGTCGCCCACGAGCACGGTGCGCACGACGCGCATCGTGCCGAGGTCGACCACGCTGACCGAGTCGCTGATCTGGTTCACGACCCACGCCTCGCCGTTCGAGCGCGCGCGCACCGACACGGGGTCGACGCCGACCTGCACCGACCCGCGGCGCAGGGGCAGGCCGCTCACGAGGTCGAACACCTCGAGCTGCCCGTCGGCGGTGTTCACCGCGAGCAAGGTCGAGCCGTCGGGCGTGATGTCGATCGGGTGGACCTGCGGCGACTCGAAGTTGATGAACGCGCCCGCCTGCGCGAGGGCATGCGTTGGCAGCGCGAATGCGCTCGCGGCGATGGCGACAAGGAACGATCGTTGAACGGGAATGCGCATCTCGGGGTCCTTGCGGTGCTCAGGTGCGGCGAAAGCGTGCCACGGGACGCGGTGCGAACGGCGCTGCGCGGGTTCGATTTCGAGAAGTCGCGGGGATTTGTCCCGAAGGTCGTCCTTGAAGTCACCGCCGAATCGGCGGCAATTGGCAGGATGGGCTCGGTATGCTTCCGATTCGACCGCGCGGCTTGCGCGCGGACACCAAGCCTCGCCTCTCCACAAGCGCCAACTCTCGGAGCCAACCATGACGATCCACCGCTACCTTCTGTGTGCCCTCCTCCTTGGCGCGCCGCTCGGCGCCTGCCGTGGCGGGGGAGCGCTGAACGACGACCCGTACCGCCAGAACGCGATCGAGGCGGCGCTCGACAGCGGGCCGCAGGTCGAGCGCGCCGATGGCGCCGACATGTCGCGCTACAGCCGCGTGCTGGTCGCGATGCCCACCGTCGCCGCCGACGCCACGCAGGGCGACGAGGTCAGCGACGAGCAGATCGAGAAGCTGCGCGCCGACTTCGCGTCGCGCATGGTCGAGGCGTTCGGCAAGTCGTCGCGCTCGGCTGCGATCCTCGACGACGGCGCCTCGCGCGACGGTGCCGTGATCGTGCGCACCGAGATCGTGCGCGCCGTGCCGAACAAGCCGCTCCGCAACATCGCGCCCCAGACCCAGCTCACCCGCACGGGCTACGGCTACGCGTCGGTGCGCATGGTGATCGAGGACGGCGCCACGGGCCGCGCGCTCGTGACCATGACCGAGACCCAGTCGACGACACGCTTCGGTACCGCGAAGCTGAGCGAGTGGGGCACCGTCGAGAAGGCGTTCGACTCGTGGGCTGCCGAAGCGGTGAAGCTGTCGCAGCCGTGACCGCGGCGGCAGAACCAGCGCGCCACCCATGAACGCACGCCGCGCCGCGGCCGCGCCAGACCTCGAGGACCCCTCGGTCGAGATCGACGAGGGGCCGACGGGTGCGGCGCGGCTTGGCCGATTCGCGGGACCGCTGCTCGCGGTCGCGGCGGTCGCTGTCACGCACCCTTCCGCGCTTGCGTGGGGCGGATGCACGGCCGACCAGTCGTGGGTGCTCGGGCTCTTCGTCTGGATGGCGATCTGGTGGATGACGCTGGCGGTCGACCCCGCGGTGACGGGCCTGCTCCCGATCGTCGCGCGGGCGCTCCTTGGCATCGGAAAGCCCGCCGAGATCGTGGCGCCGTACGCCGACGATGTGATGTTCCTGTTCGCAGGCGGCGCGCTGCTTGGCCTCGCGCTCGAGCGGACTGGCGTTTCGCAGCGGTTCGCGGCGTGGGTGGTGTCGCTTGCGGGCACCTCGCCGCTCGCAAACCTTGCGGCGATCATGGGCGTCACCGCGCTCCTGAGCGCGTTCGTGTCGAACCTGGCGACGGCCGCGACCATGCTGCCCCTGGCGATCGCGCTCGGCTCGCGCGCGCGGGCGAGCGCGTCCACGCCTGACGCCGCCGTGGCGGCCACGCGCTTCTCGACCTCGCTCCTCCTTGGCGTCGCATTCGCGTCGAGCATCGGCGGCGTGCTGACACCGATCGGAAGCCCGCCCAACCCGATCGCGGTGAAGTGGCTCAACGAGAACGGGATCGCGATGGATTTCGCGCGCTGGCTTCGCGTCAGCGTGCCGTTGACGGCGGTGTTCCTGCCGCTCTCGGTGGTCGTGCTCGGGATGTGGCTGTTTCCCGCGCGGGGGCTGCGCGTACCCGCGTTCGAGCGCGCCAGCGGGCCGCTTGGGCGCGCCGGATGGAAGGTGCTCGCCGTCTTCGGCCTCGCGGTTGCGGCGTGGGTCACGATGCCGCTCTACGGCGCGCATGTGCCTGCGGTCCGCGATGGCACGGTCGCGGTCTTCGCGGCGCTCGTCCTGTTCCTGCTGCCAAGCAGCGCACGCCAAGGGCAACGGCTGCTCGTCCCGACGGCGTTCGCCGCGGTGCCATGGCGGGTGCTCGTCCTCTTCGGCGGCGGCCTGTGCCTGGCGAACGCCATGCAGGCGACGGGCCTCTCGGGACGCATCGGTGACCTGATCGCGGCCGCGGGCACGCTGCCCGCGATCGCGGTGACGGCCGTCATGGTCACGGCGCTCGTCTTCGCGAGCGAGGTCGCCTCGAATACCGCGCTTGCCGCGATGACGGTGCCGATCGTGGGCGCGATCGCGCCGAAGCTCGGCATCGCGCCCGAGGCGCTGGTGATTCCCGCGGTGTTCGCCGCCAGCTGGGCCTTTGCGATGCCCGTGGGCACGCCGCCCAACGCGCTCGTCTTCGCGTCGGGGCGCCTGCGCGTGCAGGACATGATGCGCGCGGGCCTCGTGCTCGATCTGCTCGCGATCGTCGTGATCGTGGCCATGTCGCAGGTGGTCTTGTAGCGAGCCGCCGCGCGCACCACGACGGTGCGAAAGAAGCAGGCGGTACCCGAAGTTCGGGCACCGCCTGCGTGATGTCTGGCAAGAAATGGTCGGCTGGCCCGTGTCGGTCAGCGACGACGGCGGGCGGTCAGGCCCGCGAGGCCGAGCAGGGCGATCGCGCCAGGCGCGGGAACGGCGACCGCATCGACGCCGTGCAGCGTGATGGTGCCCGTCCAGGTGCCCGAGGTGCCCGCGGCGCCGTAGCCGTTGCCGATCCAGATGGTGCCGTCGACGGCCTTATCGCCCGTGAAGGCGAGCGCCGAGGTGAAGTTCACCGTGCCGACCGAGGTCGTGCCGGGCATCGAGGAACCGCCGATCGGCCAGAAGTAGCGCTGCGCGGCGCTGAGGTTCGAGAAGCCGCCGCACTGGAGAAGACCCGAGGTCGACAGCGGCTCGACATCGACATACACGCAGAGGTCGTCGGCGTAGGTGTACGCGGTCGACGCATCGAGCGTGACATTGATCAACGCGCCCGTGAAGGTGCCGACGATGTTGAACTGGGTGTAGTCGACGGCCTGGGCGAAGTTGAAGCCCGTGTAGGTCT
>JAJTGK010000119.1 GCA_021297815.1 Planctomycetaceae bacterium | reverse complement strand
GGCCACGACTCGTGGACGCCCGCGTACCGCTTCGGCGACGAGGGCGTCCTCGACTGGATGTTCGCGCAGAGGCGCGCCACGAACGCGGGGACGGCCGTGCCGCCGAAGCGCGCCGAGTGAGTGCGCCGCTCCCATGCGAGATGGCCTGAGCGCCTGGGCGCGCCGCGGCCATCGCATCGCGTCCACGATCTTCGCTCGATCACGCGCGCGACCGCGGCCCCGAGGGAACGGCGGCCTTGCTCAGGTGAACGCCTGACGCGCCGCGCAGATTGTCATGGAATTGGGGCGTTGACAGACTGACGCTTCGGATGCGCCGCGGAGATCGTCCGCGCCTTCGCACCAAGATGCTCGCGTGCTCTCGTGGAATGCAGCGAGCGGAGAATCAACTTGAAGATCACTGGAATTCCGTCGGGGTTGTCGCTGCTTCATCTCGCCTCGCTTGCGCTCGCGGCGCTCGTTTCATCCGCCGCGTCGGCGCGCGTCGCCGGCGACGAATGCTCGAACGCCATTCCCGCCGTCCTCGGCGCGAACGCCGCGCTCAACACCGCAACGATGACCGCGTCGGCGAACCCGCCGTCCGACCTCGACTGCTCGCTGCTCGACTGGACCGCGTCGACGAAGGACGCGTGGTGGTACTTCGACGCGCCGCACGCCGGCATGATCACGATCGACTTCTGCCCGTCGAGCTACGACACCTCGGTCGTCATCTACCAGGGCGACTGCGGCGCGCTCGTCCGCATCGGCTGCGACGACGACGGCTGCGGACCGAGCTTCCAGTCGCGCATCGACCGGCTCGATGTCTCGGCAGGACGCGTGTACATCCGCGTCGGCGGCTACCAAGGCGCCACCGGCACCGTGCAGTTCAACCTTTCCTACGAGGCGATCGGCGCGGTTCGATCCTGGGGATCGCATTGGAACGGATCGGTGCAGCCTCCTGCGGACCTCGGTCTCGTCCGGCGGGTCACGACCGACGACGGCGCGACCATCGCGCTGCGGGCCAACGGACTGCTCCGCGCGTGGAACTCGCATTTCACCGCCACGCATCACACGCATCCGGCCGGCGTCGGAGCCCTCTCGGCATTCGACATCGGTGACCGCCACGGCGTGGGCGTGACCACCGCCGGCTTCGCAGTCTGCTGGGGCAGCAACGACAAGGGTCAGTGCAGCATTCCTGCGGGACTTGGCGCCTTGCACGACATCCGGGCGGGCTTCGAACACACGCTTGCCCTGCGTCAGAACGGCTTGGTCGCCGCGTGGGGGGACAACTACGACGGGGAGTCGACCGTCCCCGCGGGGCTCGGCGCCGTCCGCGCCATCGCCGCCGGCTACGCGAGCAGCGTCGTGCTGAAGCAGAACGGAAGCCTCGGCCTCTTCGGAGCCTATTCGTGGACCAGCGTCCCGTCCGGCACCGACTTCATCGCCATCGCGGCGAGCCCGAACGGCGCGGCCTTCCTCGCGCTGCGAGCTTCCGGAGCGGTGGTCGGATGGGGCAGCGACAGCTACGGCCAGCTCCAAGCTCCCTGGCAGATGCCCCCCGCTGTCGCGATCGCCGTGGGCGATTCGCGAGCGGCGGCAATCCTTGCGGACGGAAGCCTGGTCGGCTGGGGCGGCACCCTCCCGGGCACTTCCCACACGAGCCCCGACGACCTCGGTCCAGTGACAGGCGTCGCATGCGGCAGCGGGTTCTTCGCGGCGATCTCGACCGGCGACTGCAACGAGAACGGCGTGTTCGACCCGATGGAGCGCGTCGCCTTCGACTGCGACGGCAACGGCATCCACGACTGCTACGACATTCGCCTCTTCCGCATGGAGGACTGCAACGGCAACTCGATCGGCGACGAGTGCGAGAAGCAGCTGACCGTCTCGAAGACGATCGGTCCTGTCGGCCCGATCGGCTACCTCAGCCCGTGGTCGTGGTCGGTCGAGGATGCGGTCGCGGCGGTCGAACCGGTCACGATGCGTGTCCGCGGCAGCGGCGACTTCAGCGGCGCGCTCGAGTTCGTGCAGCTCCGCGTTGGGAATCTCTTCGAGGTCGATGCGCTCGCCGGTACGGGCGACTGCACGCAGTCTCCCGCATGGATCACCTACACGCTGACGCCCGATGAGTTCAACAGCGGCATCGCCGCCGATGGCACCTGGCGGCTCGACATGATCGCGTCGAGCGCCGTCAATGCGAACCTCTGCACCCCTGCCTCGTGGATCGAGGTCAAGATCGACTACACGGGCGCGAAGCCCTCGGACTGCGACGCCAACGGCGAGCTCGACAGCTGCCAGATCGCTGCAGGGACCGTTCCCGACACCAACGGGAACGGCGTGATCGATACCTGCGAGACGCCGCTCACCGCGTGTCCGACCGATGCCGACGGCAACGGTGCCACGGGGGCCACCGACCTCGGGGCGCTCCTCGGCGCCTGGGGAACCGTGAACGCGAACTTCGACTTCAACGCCGATGGTGTGGTCGGCGCCCAGGACCTCGCGGTGCTGCTCGCCGCGTGGGGGCCGTGCCCCGAGGCCTGAGGATGGCCCAGGGTCCGCTCCGCGGCAACCGCCGCACGGACGCACGCATGCATGCAGTTCGCCGCCGCCCGCCATGCCCATGGCGGGCGGCGGTGCATCGGTTCGCCCCGATCCCGCGACGAACTCGGCGTCGCGCGCGAACCGTGCCTACCGCGCCTGCGACGGCGTTGGAATGAAGCGCGCGCGCGAGGCAATGCACCTCGCGCGCGCGTTCGTCCGTGGATCGTCGATGGCGTCAACCGCCGCTAGGCCGCGGCCCTCTGCTCCACCCCGTGCGACGGGATCTTGTGGGAGGCAGGCTTGTGCGCCGAGACCGATCCACCTGCATCCGTCTTGAACTGGCTCACCAGCGACTGCAGCGCGGAGATCTGCGATGCGGTCTCCTCGGCGCCCGAGGCGAGCTCCTCGGAGTTTCCCGCAGTCGACTGCGTGACCCGGTCGAGTTCGGTGACTCCCGTGTTGACCTGCGTGATGCCCTTCGCCTGCTCGTCGCACGCGGAGGCGATCTCGGTCAGCAGAGAGTTGACGCGCGTGGTCGCACCGGCGATCTCGTCGAGCGACTGCCCGACGCGCGCTGCGATCTCCACGCCTCGGTTGGCACGCGAGGTCGAGTCCTCGATCATCTCAGAAGTGCTCCTGGCGGCCTCGGCGGAGCGCTTGGCGAGCGCGCGCACCTCCTCGGCGACCACGGCGAATCCCTTGCCTGCCTCGCCGGCGCGCGCGGCCTCGACCGCAGCATTGAGCGCGAGCAGGTTGGTCTGGAACGCGATCTCGTCGATCACCTTGATGATCTTGGCGATCTCGGCGCTCGACTGCTTGATCGCAGACATCGCTTCGGCCATCTGCTTCATCTCGCGCTGTCCGTTGGCAGCGGCCGCCTGCGAAGCCTCGGACACCTCGTTGGCGGAGCGCGCGTTGTCGGCGTTCTGGCGCGTCATCGCCGACATCTCCTCGATCGAGGCGCTGATCTCCTCGAGGCTCGCGGCCTGCCGGCTTGCGCCTTCGGCGAGGGACTGGCTGGCCGACGCGATCTGCGACGCACCCGCGTCGATCTCGGTCGCCCCCGAGCTGACATCGCGGAGAATGCCCTGCAGCGTCTCCACAAGCCCGTCGAAGCATGCGCCTACGCGGCCGACCTCGTCGCGCGTCAGGACTCCAGTGCGGCGGGTCAGGTCGCGCGTCGACTGGATCGTCACGATGCTCGCGACGAGGCTGCGAAGCGGCGTGAGCACGGCACGCACGATGAGCACGGCGACGATGACGGAGACCGTCGCGATGACCACCGAGCATGCGGTGACGAGCGTCCGCGCGGATGCGGTCGCCGCCTCGGCACGCTCGCGCGCTGCGGTCTGCTGCGCAGCGAGAACCTGCGCGAGCGTGGACGACTGGTCGTGGATCCTCGGCCCGATCTGGTCGAGGCCCTGCCTCACGAGGACATCACGACCGTGCTGCAGCTCGATCGCCTGGTTCATGCGCGCCGTCCAGAAGCGCACGGCGCCGTCGGCCTCGGCCAGCCACGCGATGCGCTTCGGGTTCTTGATCTCGGCGCGCAGCTCCTGCACTATGGAGCCCATCTTGGCGGCGTTGGCCTTCGCGTCATCGGCCTGCGCCTCCTCGTGCGTGCGCAGGTACTTGAAGAACCCAAGGCGCGCGGACTGGAAGTACTCGCCTGCCTCGGCGGCGTGCAGCGCCTTGACCGTATCGCCATCGGCGTGCGCGGTGGTCGCGATCTCGGTGAGGAGCTTGCTTGCGTGGGCGGCGGCCACATTCATCTGACTGTCGATGATGCCGTTGCGTTCGTCGATGCTCGCGACGACCTCGGCGAACTTCGCCTCGTATTCCCTGAGGTTCTGCTCGATCGTGGCGAGCTGCCTGAGCTGCTCGGGATCGCGGATCGTCGCCTTGGCCGTGGCGAGCTTCTGGTCGAAGGATGCGATGTCATCGGAGAATCTCGCAAGGTCCTGGTCGCTGTTGCTGATCAGGAAGCCCTTGACCGCAAGGCGCATGCCCCCGAGGTCGACCTTGGTCTCGCCAAGAATGCCCGCCTCGGACACGCGGCATTCCATCTCGTGCATCGCGCCCGCGACCTGGTCGTTCGAGCGCATGGCGATGGTCGCGACGGCGAGGATGCCCGTCGCGAGGAAGCCGAAGCCACCGGCAAGCTTGGCACCGAGGGTGACCGAGCGGGAGGTCGTTCCGTCGTCCGACGCCGTGCGCGCAAGGCGCCAGCAGGAGACGAGCGTGGCGAGGAGCGCGAGGATCGCAGCGCCGCCGAAGACGGCTGGAAGCAGGCTCGGCTGGTGATCTGGAAGGTCGGCGACCTCGAACTCGCGCGCCTTGCCTGCGGAAGTACCGAAGGCCTGGCGCTTGACGACCTTGAGCTCGGGGTCGACGAACTCTCCGGTTGCGGCGAGAGTCGAGCGCTCGCCCGCGGACGCGCCGCCGGGTGCGCCTGCGGCGTGGGACTCGGCAGCGTGGGCATCGGCCGGATGACCGCCACCATGCGCAACCGCCTCCGTCGGCGGAGCGACGAGAAGCGCGCTCTGCTCGGGGTGCTCGCCGAGCCATTCGACCGAGCCCGTGTCGATGTCGTACACCGCGCCGATCACGCGCAGCTTGCCTTCCTTGACCAGGTCGCGGATGCCATCGCTGCGCCTGAAGGCCGAGGCCATCGACTCGAGCACATTCTCGCGCACGGCGAAGGGAACGATGTCCTTGTCGGCCACGCCGGGATGCGCATGGCGCGCACGCTCGACCGCGGGAACGACATTGTCGACGAGGGCGGGAATGCTGCCGTGGACGACCGCGCCCGTCGCGACGGCGTGCACGGCTCCGCACTTGGTGTGGCCGAGCACCATCATCACGGGCGTATGCAGGTGCATCGTGCCGTACTCGACCGAGCCGATCTCATCGGTGTCGGCGACATTGCCTGCGACGCGGACGACGAAGATGTCGCCGACGCCGAGGTCGAATACGCGCTCGAGAGGGACGCGCGAGTCGGAGCAGCCGAGGATCGTGACCATCGGCGTCTGGCCGGCGCTGGTCTCGACGACGCGGTCGATGCCGCTGTGCGGATGCTCCGGGCTGCCCGCGACGAAGCGCGCATTTCCCGCCTTGAGCGCGGCCACGACCTCGTCGGCGGTGTCGGCTGCGGGAGCTCCGAGCGCCGCGGAGGCGAGAAGCGAGGCGACGATGCTCAAGCTGCGGTGGAAGCGTGGATTCAGCGACATGCGGGAGCTCCAGGTGGACCTGTCGCCACGCAGCACCTACGACAGCAGTTGCGCGACAGCGGGATGATCGGCGGCCAGCGCGACGATGTTGAGCCGAGGACGCACATGGCTCCTGATCGAGCTTGAATAGGGCGCACGCCCGAGTCCAAGTTCCATCGCAGTCGCGTGCCGTGGCGGGGAAGAACGGGCTCTCAACGCGCAGGCGCGGTGGTTCAGCGCAGCGCCGCGACCCACTCGCGGATGCGGGCGATGCCCTTCACGATCGACTCGTCGCTGCAGGCGAACGAGAAGCGGATGTGGCTGCGCGCGCAGTCGCCGAAGTCCTCGCCTGGAACGACGGCGACATGCGCCTCGTCGAGCAGCGCGTCGGCGAACGCCTGCGCGCTCGTCAGGCGCGTGCCCGCGGGCGTGGTCTTGCCGAGGTGCGCCGAGATGTCGGGGAACGCGTAGAACGCCGCGTTCGGCGCCACCGTGACGAAGCCGGGCACCGCGTCGAGCTCGCGCTTGATGAGCGCGGCGCGCGCGGCGAACTTCACGCGCATCGCCTCGACGCCCGCGGCGCTGTTGGTCAGCGCCTCGACGACCGCGGGGTAGAAGAAGCTCGGGATCGAGTTCGTCATCTGCCCCTGCAGCTTGATGAGCTCCTTCGCCATCGCCGTGGGCGCGGCCATGTAGCCGATGCGCCAGCCCGTCATGGCATAGCTCTTGCTCATGCCGTTGATCGTGATCGTGCGGTCGCGCAGCCCTTCGTGCGCGCCAGGCGAGAAGTGCGCGAGCCCAGGCGCGACCTCGGGGTAGATGAGCTTCTCGTAGATCTCGTCGCTGATCACCGCGATGCGCGGGTGCTTCGCGAGCACATCGCACAGCGCGCGCACCTCGGCCGCGGGGTACGCGGTGCCGCAGGGGTTCGACGGCGAGTTCCACATGATGCCGACCGTGCGCGGCGTGATGGCGCGCGCGAGATCGTCGGGCGTGATGCGGAAGCCGTTCGCCACGCTGCCCGCGACCTCGACGCACCGCGCGCCCGCGAGCTCGATGAGCGCCTTGTACGACACCCACGCGGGCGTCGGCAGCAGCACCTCGTCGCCGCGCCCCGGCTCGACGACCGCCTGCAGCGCCATGTAGATCGCATGCTTCGCGCCGACCGTGACGGTGACCTGCTCGAACGATGTCTCGACGCCGTTCTCGACCGTGAGCTTGCGGGCGATCGCCTCGCGCGCGCTCTTCTCGCCGGGCGTGGGCGCGTACTTCGTCATGCCCTTCTCGAGCGCGGCGATGGCGGCGGCCTTGATGTTCGCGGGCGTGTCGAAGTCGGGCTCGCCCATGGCGAAGGCGATGACATCGTGGCCCTTCGCGCGAGCGGCCGCGGCCTTCGCGCCTACCGCGAGCGTGGCCGACTCGGCCATCGAGGCGATGCGCGTCGAGACGAACATGGGCTGTGCGTGGTTCATGGCGGATGCGGCCGAGGGCCGAGGGGGCGCGAACACCGTCGACATGG
>JAJTGK010000118.1 GCA_021297815.1 Planctomycetaceae bacterium | reverse complement strand
CGAGTGCGAGCGTGAATGTAGCCAACCGCGCGCGGCGTGCCGAGGGGAGGATTCCCGCATCGGCGTGGCCGCGCACGGAGCACCCGACCGGAATCAGGCGCGCTTCACCTTGACCGTCTTGCCTGTCCGCGCGCTCTCGAGCACCGCGTCGCAGACATGCTGCGTGCCGAGCGCGTGGCGGAAGTCGGGGAAGCGCTTCTCGGCCTTCGGCTGGTCGAGGCTCCGCAGGAACTCGTAGAGCCCGTGCGCGAACGAGTGCTCGTAGCCGAGGCAGAGTCCCGGCACCCACCATCGGCCCGCGTAGGGGTGGTCGCCGTCGGTGCAGTGGATGCTCGACCAGCCGCGGCGGTCGCCGGGCACGCCGTGGTCGAAGTACGACAGGCGGTTCAGGTCGTGCAGGTCCCACGCGAGGCTCTTGTGCTCGCCGTTGATCTCGAAGGTGTAGAGCGCCTTGTGGCCGCGCGCGTAGCGGGTCGACTCGAACACGGCCATCGAGCCGTTCTCGAAGCGCGCGAGGAAGGCGCACGCGTCGTCGATCTTCACGGGCTGCTTCTTGCCCGTGAGGTTGTGCATGCGTTCCTTGATGAAGGTCTCGGTCATCGCGCTCACCGACACGATGTCGCCATTGATCCAGCGCGCGGTGTCGATGCAGTGGGCGAGCAGGTCGCCCGTCACGCCCGAGCCCGCGACCTTGGCGTCGAGGCGCCAGAGGCCCGCACCGCCCTGCGGGAGGTCGGCGGAGATCGTCCAGTCCTGCAGGAAGTTCGCGCGGTAGTGGAAGATCTTGCCGAGCTCGCCCGAGGCGACGATGTTCTTCGCGAGCGTCACCGCGGGAAGGAAGCGGTAGTTGTACCAGACGAGGTTCGGAAGCCCCGACTTCTCGACCGCGCGCACCATGGCCGCGCCCTGCGTGCCGTCGAGCGCGAGCGGCTTCTCGCACAGGATCATCTTGCGGTGCTTCACGCACGCGAGCGCGATCTCCATGTGCGAGTCGTTCGGCGTGCAGATGTCGACGGCGTCGATGTCGGGCCGCGCGACGAGCGTGCGCCAGTCGGTCTCGACATTCGGGCACTGCCATGCGGCGGCGAACTCGCGCACCTTCTCCTCGCTTCGCCCGCAGACGGCCTGCAGCACGGGGCGGCGGCCCGTGCGGAAGAAGTGGCCCGCCTGGTGGATCGCGTTCGCGTGCGCGCGGCCCATGAAGCCGTAGCCGATCAGGCCGATGCGGAGCGTGCCGCCGTCGCCGGCGGTGACGCGGGGTGCGGGCGCTGCGGCGGACTTCGAGGTCTTCTTGCTTGCCATGGCGGATTCCTTCGTGCGTGCGTCCTGCGTGCCTCAGGCGCCGATCGCGGCGCGCACGGCGATCATGGTGCGGAGGATCGTGTTCCAGGTGTCCTGCTTCTCGAGGAGCGCGTTCGGGAACATGCAGCCGTCCCAGCAGATGTGGCGGATGCCGCGGCCCGCGGCGCCCTCGAGCCACTTCGCCGAGCAGGCGGGGATGTCGAGCTTGCCCTTCGGGTCGTCGGCCGGGCAGTGGCGGCCCGTCTTGTCGTGCGAGCCTGTGCCATGCACGGTGCCGTCGTTCTGCGCGACATGGAAGTCGATCGTCCACGGCCGCAGCGCGCCGACGAGCTTCGCGTAGGCCTTGTCGAAGTCCTTCTTCGAGTGCTTCTTCTTCAGGAGCGCGGTCTTTGGCGAGTTCACGCCGAGCATGTAGAGGTAGGTGTGCGCGAGGTCGGCCTGGAAGCCGACGGTGCCGGGCATGTCGACCGCCTCGAGCACGCCGAGCATCGCCTTCCACGAGTGCATGCCCGCCCAGCAGACCTCGCCCTCGGCGGCGAGGCGCTCGCCGTGGCCGGCGGCGACCATGCCCGCCTCGCGGAAGGTCGCGGCGATCTCTTTGATCGCCTTCGACTCGTTCTTCGCGGCGGCCTTGGTGCCGGTCGCGCTGTCGATGCGGATCACGCCGTACTTGCGCACGCCGTGCTCGTTCAGGATGCGCGCGATGCGGCAGGCCTTGCGCACGGCGTCGATGAACTTGCGGCGCTCTTCGACCGAGCCCATCGCGCTGTCGCCGACGGTGCCAGGCCACACGGGCGCGACCAGCGAGCCGACCGCGAGGTTCTTCGCGGCGATCTTGTCGGCCATCTTGCGGATGTCCGACTCGCTCGCGTCGGGGTCGGTGTGCGGGTGGAAGAGGAAGAGGTCGACGCCGTCGAACTTCTGTCCGTCGACCTTGGCCTTCGCGGTGAGCTCGAGCATGCGGTCGAGCGAGATGGGCGGATGGTCGGTGCCCGGCTCCTTGCCGACGAGTCCGGGCCACATGGCGTTGTGCAGTTTCATCGTGTTCTCCTCTGTTCGCGCACGGTATGGGAAGTCGGTCGGAAACGGCGACGGGCGCGCGGGTCAGCCTCGGTGCGCGCCGACCTTCGGCGCGTTCGGATGGACCTCGGGCCCGAAGTACCGCAGGCAGACGAGCGGCTCGGTGGTCGAGGTGTTCGTGAAGATCACACCGCGGCGCGCGCCCGCCTCGGTGCAGAAGTACTCGTCGTTCGTCAGCTCGCGGAAGCGGATCAGCCGCGGGCTCGAGAGCGGCTCGCCGTTGATCGTGCCCGCGCCCTGCACGCAGGTCAGGCCGTAGGCGCCGGCGTCGGCCACGGTGCAGGTCGCGCCCGGGTCGACCGTGAGCTCCTTCGCGGTGAAGTACTCGAAGCCGTTCATCTTGCCGTAGATGATCCAGCGGTCGTGCCAGCCGTCGCCCTTCGCCGCGGTGACGGGCTCGAGGTAGCGGTTCGCCTTGAAGTTCGGGTCGACATTCTTCTCCCAGTCGAGCTGCTCGACGATGAAGTCGAGGTCGCGGTGGCGGTCCTTGGGCATGTCCTTCACGAGCAGTTCCCACGGCACCATGCGGCCCTCGACGAGCGACTGGTACATCGCGAAGACATCGCTGCCCCACTGCGGCTCATAGGTGCACAGCGACCCGGGCGCGTGCAGCACGCGCGGCTCCATGCTCCAGCCCGTGTCGACCTTCAGGCGGTAGGCCTGCGAGATGTCGAGGATGCCGTTGTCGCCCTGGTTCAAGTTCTCGAGGCAGCGGCGCACATCGGCCTTCGTCGTGCCAGGCACGAGCCCCATGAAGGTGTGCGGAAAGTTGTTGCCGACGGGGTTCTGTTGCGGCGGGAAGTAGTACGCCTCGGGCTTCCCCTCCTGCCCGACGAGCGCGGCCTGCGCGTCGTCCTGGTGCATGTGGTGCGGGATCGGCCCCATGTTGTCGAAGAACTTCGCGTAGACGGGCCACTTGCGGTACTTCGACCAGAGCCGCTCGCCGATGAGCGCGCCGCCGCACTCGGCGACGGCCTGCTTCAGCGTGAAGCGCTCGCCGCCCACGACGCAGTACGACAGACCCTCGTCGGGCGTGCGGTTGTCGTTCGCGGCCTCGGTGGTCGAGCTGAACCAGCGCTCGTCGATGCCGCCGCGGTGCAGGCCGAACGCGTAGGTGTCGTCGGGGTGCAGCTTGATGCGCAGGCCCGGCTGCAGGAACGACCGCGGCACCCAGCACGGCGCGAGGCGCAGCAGGCCCTGCGTGCGCGCGAGCTCTGCGGAGACTGCAGAGGCGACCCCCTCGGTGCGGGTGGTGAGCTCGAGCGTGGTCGTCGGTGACTTCGCGTGCGCCATCGCGGCGCAGTATGACGCGAAAGCGCGCCGCCGTGGGGCGGCCGCACAGGGCGATTGCGGGCGCGCGGCCCGCGTCAGGACATGCGCTTGTACGGCGAATGCTGCCCTGGCGCGGGCGGCACGATCTTCATCACGCAGGCGGTGCGCGCGGGCACCTTCAGCGTCACGAAGCCCATGTGGACATGCGCGTCGGGCACCGACTGCCCCAGGCCCACCGAGTCGCGGAAGTTCGTGCCCGCCATCAGGCGGCCGTCGCGCACCGAGACCTGCTCCTCGACCTCGCGGTCGGTCGCGTTCGCGACCACGAGCACCGTCTCGAGCGGACGGTCGGTGGTGCGCAGGAACGCGAGCAGCCCCTTCGTGCGCAGGAAGGTCACATCGCCCTTCGCAAGGGCGCGCATGCCGCGGCGCGCGCGGTAGAGCTCGCGCACGAAGGTCCATTCGGGGTTGCCGTCGTGCACGAGGTCCCAGCGCATGGGCGCGCGGTTCTCGGGGTCGGCGCCGCCCGCGGCGCCCACTTCCTGCCCGAAGTAGAGGTTCGGCGCGCCAGGCAGCGTGGCCTGCAGGAGGTGCGCGATGCGCCGCATGGCGAGGTCGGGCACAAGGCCCGCAAGGCGCTCGGTGTCGTGGTTCTCGAGCGTGGTCCAGCAGCGCAGCACGAACTCGATGCCCGCGTCGGCCACCATGTCGGCCAGGCGCTCGGCGGTCGTGGGCCCGTCGGCGCGGCCGCGGCAGTAGTCGAGCACGGTCATGCGCGACTGCATGTTCAGGATGCCGTCGAGGCACGCGTCCCAGCCTGCGGGCGCGTTCCAGATCTCGCCGACGACGAGCGACCCGGGCCGCTCCTCGTGCGCGTTCTGGGTGAGTTCACGCAGGAAATGCGGCCCGAGGTCACTCGCCACATCGAGCCGCCAGCCGTCGACGCCGTCGCGCAGGTACGAGCGCACCGCGCTGCCCGCGTCGAGCCAGAGGTGCCGCCGCACCTCGTCGCGCTCGACATGCAGGTCGGGCAGGTTCGCCACATCGGCCCAGCCGCGGTATCCGTTCGGATACTGCGGCCCGATGAAGAACCACGAGCGGTACGGGCTGTGCTCGTCGCGCATCGCCTCCTCGAAGTGGCGGTGGCGGCGGCCGACATGGTTGAACACGCCGTCGAGCACGACCTTGAGCCCGCGCGCGTGCGCGTCGCCCACGAGCATGCGCAGGTCGGCGCGCGAGCCGTACTCGGGGCTCACCTCGAGGTAGTCGGCGCTGTCGTACTTGTGGTTCGTGTAGGCCGCGTGGATCGGGTTCAGGTAGAGCACATCGGCCGAGAGCGCCTCGAGGTGCCCGAGCCGCGCGCGCACGCTCGAAAGGTCGCCGCCCCAGAAGTCGATCTCGTGGCTCCACACGCCCGCCTCGGGCACGAAGTGGCCCTTCGCGGGCGTCTCGTGCCAGTCGCGCAGCCGCTTGGGCGCGGGGTAGAGCGCGCGCTTGCCCGCGAGGTCGGCGCTCGGCGCGAAGCGGTCGACGAAGACCTGGTAGACGACGGCGCCCGCGCGCCAGTCGAGGTCGCGGGCTTCGAAGCGGTCGGCGAGGTTCGGCGCAAAGGGGTGTTCCACGGGGCGGGAGGATAGCGGCGGCACGACGCTCGGCCTTCGCGCATCTATCCTGCCGTTTCAGGTCGCCGCGCTCCACGCGGTCGCACCAACGAAGGCGACACCACGATGCCCGCACGAGGAACAGACGACCCGCGACGCGAACAGCCGCCCGGACATTCGCCGGGACAACTGCTCGAGACGCTGCGCGTCCTGCACGACGCGGCGACCGCGCGCGAGACCTCGCTGCGCGAGACGATCGACGCGCTTCCCGTCGCGTGGCGCCGCAGCGCCGCGAACCTGGCGCACTACCTCGCGCTGCGCGCCGAGGACCACACGGCGCTGCAGGCCGATCTCGTGCGCCAGGGGCTGAGCTCGCTCTCGCGGCGCGAGGCGCATGTCATGCCCACGCTCGACGCGGTCGAGCGCGCGCTGGCCGCCATGTGCGGCACCGCGTCGCGCCCGCCGCGCGCGGCGATGACGATCGACGACGGGGCGCAGCTCCTCGCGCGCCATGCGAGCGAGCTCCTCGAGACGCCGATGCCGCACATGACGCGCATCGTGGTCACGCTGCCGCCGTGGGCGGCGGGCGATGTGGCGTTCATGCAGTCGCTCGTCGATTCGGGCATGGATGTCGCGCGCATCAACGCCTCGCACGGCGACGCGGCGCAGTGGAAGGCGTCGATCGACGCGCTGCGCACCGCGGCGGCCGCGCGCGGGCGGCGCATTCCGATCTGCATGGACCTCGCGGGCCCGAAGGTGCGCACGGGCACCTGCGAACGCGGGCCGATCATGCTGCATGCGAGCGACATGTTCGTGCTGCACGCGGCCGACGGCGAGAGCACCGACGCACCGCGCGACGCCGAGGGCCGCGCCACGGGCGCCGCGCGCGTGGCGGTGCGGCCGCGCGAGCTCGTGATGCATGTCGAGCCAGGCCACCGCGTGCTCTTCGACGACGGCAACATCCGCGCGCGCTGCGTGTCGGTCGACCGCGCGCGCGGCGAGGCCACCGTGCGCGTCGAGGGCGTGCGCACGGGCGCATGGGCGCTCAAGGACCGCAAGGGCGTGAATGTGCCCGACACCGACATGCCCATTCCCGCGCTCACCGAGGCGGACCTCGCCACGCTCGACTTCGTCGCGGGGCATGTCGACATCGTCGCCATGAGCTTCGTGCGCGCCGCGGCCGACATCGCCGACCTGCACCGCGCGCTCGCGGCGCGCACGCAGCGCACCATCGGCGTCGTCGCCAAGATCGAGACGCCGCAGGCCTGCCACGCGCTGCCCGCGATCCTCCTCGAGCTCATGAAGTCGCCGCCGTGCGGCGTCATGCTCGCGCGCGGCGACCTCGGCGTCGAGATCGGCTTCGAGCACCTTCCCGAGGCGCAGGACGAGATCCTGGCGCTGTGCGAGGCGGCGCATGTGCCCGTGATCTGGGCCACGCAGGTGCTCGAGTCGATGACCGAGCACGGCTTCCCCACGCGCGGCGAGGTCACCGACGCCGCCGACGCCGCGCGCGCCGACGCCATCATGCTCGGCATCGGGCCGTACATGCTCGAGACCGTGCGTTTCGTCGAGGATCTGCTCGCACGCACGCAGCTCCGCCGCGCGCGCAGCCGCGCGCTCCTCGGCAAATGGGAGCCGATCGGCGAGCCGTAGCGGATACACTCCGCGCCATGACAGGAGGAACCTTCATGCTTGCGAACACGGGGCTCTTCGTCGTGCTCGGCGCGCTCGCGCTGGCCGTGGCTGTTCCGCTCCTCTGGGCAATCGCGACCTACAACGACCTGCGCCGCAAGCAGGTGCGCGCCCAGAACGCGTTCGCGCAGATCGATGTGCAGCTGAAGCGGCGCTTCGACCTCATCCCGAACCTCGTCGAGGCGGTGAAGGGCTACATGACGCACGAGCGCGCCACGCTCGA
This sequence comes from Planctomycetaceae bacterium, assembly GCA_021297815.1. Lineage (GTDB taxonomy): Bacteria > Planctomycetota > Phycisphaerae > Phycisphaerales > SM1A02 > QWPT01. The sequence continues at coordinate 75 of JAJTGK010000118.1, read as the reverse complement.
GGCCGTGATCGCCGCGCGCGCGCAGGCCGCGGGCGCGCTCGGCGCGGTCGGGCAGAGCGCGCTCAGCCCCGCATC
>JAJTGK010000117.1 GCA_021297815.1 Planctomycetaceae bacterium | reverse complement strand
CGAGTTTGCGGCATACTCGGACCACGCATGATCCCGCGCCTCCACAACTCTTTCGCCTCAGCGTCCCGATGCATCTTCTTCGCCGCGGGCACGCTCCTTGCGAGCTCTCCGGCGGTGGCCCTGCAGGGCGCGGGCGACCACCCGAACATCCTCGTCGTCGTGCTCGACGACCTCGGCATGGACCAGATGGCGTTCCCCCCCTTCGGATGGAACGCGGCTCCCGAGGCGCCGTCGATGCCCGTACTCGCCGAGATCGCGGCGAAGGGCGTGAGCTTCCGCAACTTCTGGGCGACGCCCGAGTGCTCGCCGTCGCGCGCCGCGATGCTGACCGGGCGTCACAGCTTCCGCACGGGCGTGGTGACTGCGATCGTCGACCCGATGCTGCCGTCGGTGCAGCTCCACCCGTCGGAGGTCACGCTGCCGAAGCTGCTGCGGCCCGCGGGATACCTCTCGGGCATGCTGGGGAAGTACCACCTCGGCGGCACGCAGGAGAACGCCCCGCCGGGCTTCGCGTACGAGGCGCCCGTGTCGAGCGCAGGCCTCGACTTCTACGACGGCTACTGGTCGCTGCCGCCGTCGATCGACACGACGCTTGGTGGTCAGGCGCCCGTCGGCACCTTCGACTGCGGCTCCATCGGCGGCGTGGGCGTGCTGGGCGCGGCATGCTTCCCCGACGGGACCTGCCGCGACGGCATCCATCCGCTCGACGCGATGGCTGCGGGCGGAACCCCGCTGCTTGCCGCCGACGGCACGCTCGCGACCTCGTGCAAGGGCGCGGACTGCGGCGGGATCGACTTCACGCTCGGGAACGCCTACTACGCGTGGCCGAGGACGATCACGACCGGGACCTCAGCCGAGCTCCTGCCCGCGCCGCAGCGCGAGTACCTCACGAACTTCATCAGCCGCCGCAGCGTCGAGTGGATCGAAAGCGCGCGCGAGACGGGACGCCCGTGGCTTGCGTTCGCAACGCACTCCGCCGCGCACACGCCGATCCAGCCGCCGCCACCGCTCCTCACGGGTCCCGCAGGAAACGGCGTCTCGTGCGCGCTCACGGGCCTCTCGTACCGCCAGCAGTACAAGCTCATGGCCGAGGCGCTCGACCGCTCGATCGGCAACATGCTCGTCGATCTCGGGCTCGGCGCATTCGGCAAGGACGGCGCATTCACGCTCGGCGATCTCGAGGCGGCGAACACGATGCTCGTCGTCTTCAACGACAACGGCACCTATGCGCTGAATGTGCTGCCGCCGTTCTCACCCACGCGCTCCAAGCAGACCGTGTACGAGACGGGCGTCCGTTCGCCGTGCATGGTCGCGGGGGCGCGCGTGAACGCGCCCGGCCGCGCCGTCGACGCCGCGGTGTCGATCGTCGACCTGTTCGGCCTCATCGCCGACGCGGCGGGCGTCGACTGGAACGCGGTGCGCGAGCCGGGCCGTGAGATCGACTGCGTCCCCATGATGCCGTACCTCGAGGACCCGAAGCAGGCGCCGATCCGCGAGTACCAGTTCGCGATGTACGCGCAGGGCCAGTTCGTGCCGGGCGAGGTCGGGCCATGCTTGGTCTCGGGCGCCGTGATCGACGGGCTCATCACGAGCCCGGAGCTGTGTGCCGACAACGGCGGCTGCTGGCTGGGCGGCGCGAGCGCGTCGCCGTACCCCGTGCAGGACTACTGCGACATCATGACGACCGATGTGTCCGCGAGCACGGTGACCTGCGGCGGAGTCAACTACTGCGCGCTGCCGCCCTCGATGGCGGACCAGTGCCCTGCAGGCACCACGCCGCTCGTGCCGCCGACGATCACCCAGTACGCGACGCGCCAGGGCCAATACAAGCTCGTCGTGCAGGTGCTCCCCGAATGCCTCGAGCCAAACGACTGCACGGTGCGGCTCTACCAGCTTGCGGAGCCTGTTCCGCCGAACCAGCCGGGCATGGAGCCCCAGGATGGCTCGCCCGGCGTGTGGGATCCCTTCGTCGACGCCATGCCCGCCGACGCCGCGGAGGCCTACATCAACCTCAAGAACGATCTCGTCACGCTGCTCCTCTCCGAGCGCACCTCGCCCGCAGACGGCAACCTCGACGGCGTGATCGACGGGAAGGACCTCGCGCACCTGCTCGACGAGTGGGGTTCGATGGGGTTCTGGGATGCGAACCGCGACGGTGTGGTCGATGCGCTCGACCTGTCGATGCTGTTCGACGCGTGGGGGCCATTGCCGCCCACCACCGCCCTCGTCCCGCCGTGCCTCCTCGCCGACGCGGCTCCGCTCGTGCGCAGCTACCTCTTCGACGCGAGCCTCGCCGACGAGACGGGCAGCGGCATCGACGCGATCGCGCTCGGCGGCAGCGTGCAGGACGGCGCCTACGCGTTCGGCGGGGGCGCAGGACTCAAGGTACCCGTCGCGGGCCAGGACTGGAGCGACTTCGACATCTCCATGCGCGTGCAGATCACGGGCACGGGCGTCGGCTCCGCGCGCAGCAAGCTCGTGGATCTCTTCGACCGCACCTCCGACCGCGGGCTGTACCGCTCGACCGACGGCGCGCTCTTCCAGCTGCTGCCGCCGAGCAGCCCGCAGGGCGAGGATCTCGTTTCGCTCGGCTCCGCGCCGATCATCCGCTACGCGCGCGACGGTGCCAGCGAAATCGTCTCGCTCTGGATCGATGGGGTGCTGCAGTGGTCGCAGGACGACCCCAAGGGACTCGCGATCCCGCCGGCGGACGGATTCGTCACCTTCTTCTCGGATGACACCGTCACAGGCTCGTTCGAGAACTGCTCGGGACTCGTCGAGTGGATCCGCATCCGCAGCAGCACGGCGGCCGAGTAGCGCGGCATGCTCGGGCAGCGCAGCGCACTTGCGCACGCTGGCCTGCGACCACACCCGCCCGCGCCTCCGCCGCCCAGTCATTGAACACGCCTCTCGCGCGCACGCGCTCGACGACGCCGACCGCGCCGCGATTCGCGCGGCCACCTTCGACGCGCCGCCGACACGGTGAGATTTCCCGCATCGCCGAACCCCGAAACACCTGCGCTTCGGCCGTGATCGCACGCGCCCCGCGGGGTACACTTGCCGCCTCAGGAAACCCGCCATGCCCTTCTACACCAAGCTCGGCAAGCTCCCCCCCAAGCGCCACATCCAGTTCCGCCGCCCCGACGGCGGGCTGTACGCCGAGGAGGTCTTCGGCACCGAAGGCTTCGTCGGCCCGACCTCGACGCTCTACCACATCAACCCGCCCACGCAGGTCATCGGGTGGAAGCCGCTCTACTCGACGAAGGCCGAGTATGTCGAGCGCGACACGATGCGCATGCGCCATGTGAAGAGCATGCCCATGCCGCCGAAGGGCGACCCCGTGACGGGGCGCACCGTGCTCTTCGGCAACGCCGATGTCGAGATCAGCGTGTGCGTGCCCGCCGAGGGCATGGACTACCACTTCAAGAACGCGATGGCCGACGAGTGCTTCTTCATCCACTTCGGCACGGGCACGGTGTTCACCATGTTCGGCGCGCTGAAGTTCGGGCCGAAGGACTACATCGTGATCCCGAAGGGCACGATCTACCGCTTCGTGTTCGACAAGCCGAAGGCGGGCGAGCCCGACGCGCGGTTCCTGCTGATGGAGAGCGTGAACGGCTCGCACATCCTGCCGCCGCCGCGGTACATGTCGAAGAAGACGGCGCAGTTCCTCGAGCACGCGCCGTACTGCGAGCGCGACCTGCGGCTGCCCGAGCTGCCGATGACCTTCGACAAGAAGGGCAAGTTCGAGGTGCGCATCAAGAGCCGCGACCAGGTGCACTCGTACACCTACAGCTACCACCCGCTCGACATCGTGGGCTGGGACGGCTGCTACTACCCGTACTGCTTCAACATCGACGACTTCAGCCCGATCGTCGGCAAGCACCACATGCCGCCGCCGACGCACCAGACCTTCGAGGCGCACAACTTCGTCATCTGCTCGTTCTGCCCGCGGCCGCTCGACTTCCACCCGCTGGCGGTCGTGGTGCCGTACAACCACTCGAACCTCGATTCGGACGAGGTGCTGTATTACGTTGAGGGCAACTACAAGGCGCGCAAGGGCATCGAGCAGGGCTCGCTGTCGCTGCACCCGCAGGGCATTCCGCACGGCCCGCACCCAGGCACCGTCGAGGCGACGCTGGGCGCGACGCACACGAACGAGCTCGCGGTGATGTGCGACACCTTCGCACCGCTCTACCCCACGAAGGCGGCGCTGGCGTACGACGACCTGAACTACCCGAAGAGCTGGGAGACGGGTTGGACGCCCGAGGAGCGTGCGGCGGCGGTTGCGACGGCGACCACGAACGGCCACACGGGCACGAACGGCAGCGCGAAGAAGGCTGCGAAGGTCGGCAAGAAGGCGGGCCGCGTGACGGTCGAGGCGAAGTCGAAGCCGCGTGGATCGAAGGCGTCTGCGGCGGGGTCGCGGAGCAAGTCGGCGAACACCTGGGACTGAGTTCGGAAGGGACTGAGTTCGGAAGGGATTGAGTTCGGAAGCGACGCCGCGGGTCGATCGTGGAACGGCGAGAGTCTCGGCACGCGTGCGCGGGCGCGCGAGTAAACGGACGCGGTACATCGATGCATGACCTGACCTTGCGCGTGCTCTTGGCGACTTCCGTGCTTCTCGCCGCGATGGGTGCGGCGCCTTCGGACCCGCCGAAGCCCGGCGCGGAGCCACCTGCCGCGGAACCTGCGAAGCCCGAGGCGGCGCCGCAAAGCCCCGCGCCCGCGGCGCAGAACCCGCCCGCGCAGCCCGCCGCTCCGCGCAAGCCCGAGATCCCGCCAGGCACCGTGATCCACTGCGACCCGCAGCAAGGCCTGCCGCGCGAGAAGCTGCGCTTCTTCGGCGAGGACTGGGACTGCGAGCTCTGCCTCGACGAGACTTCGCGCACGATCGGCATGGGCGCACGCAGCGAGTTCCCCGCGGGCACCGCGATGATCTTCGTCCATCCGCGCCCGCGCATGCTGTCGTACTGGATGAAGGACTGCCTGGTCGACATCGACATCGTGTTCGTCGACGCCGAGGGCATCGTGACCGCGGCGCACGAGGCGAAGAAGCAGCCGCTTCGCAAGGAACTGCAGGCGCTCGCCATCTACGAGAACAAGCTCGCGCGCTACGGCTCGAACCGCCATGTGAAGTACGCGCTTGAGTTTCCGCCAGGCACGATCAAGCGCACGAAGGTCGCGGTGGGCCAGCGCATCTCGATCGACTGGAAGTCGCTCGACGCGCGGGCGAAGTAGCGCGCGCTACGGCGCGGCGCCCGCGCCCGCGACGGGCTCGAGCCTGAACGCGTCGACACCCGTGAACATCTGTCCACCCGACTCGGGCGCGGCGCCGAGCACCTCGATGCGCACGCGGAACCTGCCGTCGGCAGGCGCGTGTTCGCCAAGGTCGACGACCTCGGACGGCCTGCCCGAAGGGCTGAAGAGCGACAGCTCGCGCACGGCGGTCACGCCGTTCACACGCACGGCGATGCGGCCGTAGTCATGCGCCATGCAGAAGCGCGCCGAGAGCCGCATGCGGCCGTCGCCCTGCGCGGGAACCTCGAACTCGAACCATTCGCCTGGCTTCGTGGCGCGCAGGAAGACATGGCGCCCGCCGCTCCAACTTTCGTCGGGGAAGAAGAAGCCGACATCCTGCGGCTCCCAGCGGCTGCCCATCGAGTGGCCGACGAGCGCCGACTCCTCGGCCTCGACCCAGCCAGGCATGCGGGCGAGGTTCGAGGGAAGCACGAGTGGCTCGACGACGACGGGGTCGGCGGCGCCCACGGCGCGCGACGCGCCAGGTTCCGCGTACCAGAAGCTGGTGCAGCCGAGCGAGAACTCGCCCGCAGGCACCGACAGGGGCAGGCACTCGAGCGTGCTGCGCAGCGAGCGCGAGAAAGGCACCGTGTCGAGCCCGCGCCAGCGGGACACGGTCGTGAAGCCGTCGTAGGCCTCGCGCGTGCCAGAGATACGCGGCCCCACCGAGATGAACGCCGACGACAGCGCGCGCGGCAGGCCCCTGCCTGAACTGGCCCAGTGGTCGACGCCCGTGCCAGCAAGCGTAAGGGCGGGGCCATCGATCGAGATCCGCTCGTCGCCCCCGCCCCACCACGCGGCCACAGGATTGCGCACCGTGAGCGTGGTGCCGACGAGCACGCCTTGGCCGTCGACACGGACGAGTTCGACTTCCTCGGGCGCGATGATCCGTTCAGGCCCGCGCCATGAATGTGCCGCATGCAGCGTGCGAAACGGCGCGGGAACCGCGTCGACCACACGCAGCGGGTCGATGCGGATCGCGCGGGGCGACTTGCCGCGGTTCGACACGATGCACTCGACCGACGAGGCGAAGGGGATCGGAAGGTGCGAGGCGAGGCGCTGTTCGATGTGCTGGGTGGGGTTCTGCGTTGGGTTCTGCGGGGAGCCCTGCATCGGTGAACCGCCAGGCCGCACATCGACACGCACCGCGCGATAGCGGTCGGCGACATTGCCGCCCGACTCGCCAAGGCCGAAGAAGCCGCCGACAGGCGCGCACACGGTGCGCGTGTCGTCGACTGCGATCTCGATCCAGAGCTCGTGCGCGGCGCCAGCGAAGTCGTCGCCCACGATCGCAAGCGCCAGGCGCTCGACCGTGCCGCGTCCGTCGATGCGCAGGCGCGCGCGCGCGCCAGGAGCAAGGTCATGCGGCTGCCCCTCGGCGCTTGCAGCGCCGACGGTGGATGGCGTCAACCGCGGCGCGATGCGCGCGAGGTCGCCAGCCAGTGTGGCGCATGCGGCCAGGTCGAGCGACGCCACGGCGGCGGTCGGCCCTGCGGCGGCGGCGTAGGTGCGGCCCTCGATCTGGTACGCCGCGGGGCGGCGGTCGATCGACACCGAGCAGCGCGCGGCGAACGGCACGGGAACCCGCAGCGTGAGGGCGCCCGAGTCGATCGAGCCGTCGCGCACCATGCCGACGACCTCGCAGAACGGCCGCGGGAACGGCGGTGAGGCGCCGACCGCTGCGGCGATCGGGATCTCGAGCACGGGATCGATTGCGCCGTCGATGCGCACGCGCACCGTGCCGCCCGCAAGCGTGGGCTCGAGCGCAAGCACGATGCGCGTGATCACGCCTGGCCCCTGCGCATCGGCGAGGATCCACTCGTTGCGCTGGCCGACCAGTTCGAAGCGCAGCGCGTGGCCCGAGTCGTTCTCGCTGAACCAGCGCAACGGGTCGCGCGGATCGGTGCTGGCGGGGTCGCGCGAGGTGACGAGGAACGGCGTATACGCAGGCCCGCCGCC
>JAJTGK010000116.1 GCA_021297815.1 Planctomycetaceae bacterium | reverse complement strand
GGACGAATCGGGCAAGGTCGTCACCGAGCTCGTCACGACCGGCGCACCCATCGAGCCGCGCAGCCTGCTCACCGCCGAGGGCGTCTACTGGATGCTCTCGTCGATGCTGCGGAACTTCACGGGCCTGCCCGCGCTCGGCCTGATCTTCGTGGCCATGCTCGGCATCGGCGTCGCGGAGAAGTTCGGCCTCTTCTCGGCGCTGATGCGCGCGCTCGCATTCATCACGCCGCGCAAGCTGCTCACGCCCGTCATCGTGCTCATCGGCGCCAACAGCAGCGTGGCAAGCGACGCGGGCTACATCATCCTTCCCCCGCTCGCCGCGGCGCTTTATCTCGCGGTCGGACGAAGCCCGATCGCTGGCCTCGCCGCCGCGTTCGCGGGCGTCGCGGGCGGCTTCGGCAGCGGCTTCTTCCCCACGGGCGGCGATGGCGCGCTCACTGGCTTCGCGCAGGACGCGGCGCGGGTCATCGCGCCCGAATACTCGGTCAACTACCTGCACAACGCGTACTTCAAGGCTGGCTCCGCGATCATCGTCATGCTGGCGGGCTGGCTGGTCACCGACCTCGTGATCGAGCCGCGCCTGCGGCGCCAGGGCGCGGCATCGGGAGACACCGACGCCGCGACCGACATGGCCCTGACGCGCACCGAGAAGCGCGGACTCGTGGCCGCCCTCGCGACCATGGCGCTCGTCCTCGGCGGCTTCGCGGCGCTGATCTTCATTCCAGGCATGCCGCTGCATGGCGCGGGGCAACCCACGCTGAACGACGGGCGCGTGATCCTGCAGCACGCGGTCGATGTGCTGCCCGCGGGCACCGCCACCACCGCGCCTGCGAACGACATCCTCGCGCGGGAGCCGCTGCTCGTGGTCGAGACCGCATCGCGGGCGCGCCTCGCCGAGACGCCTGGCGAGCGATGGTCGCATGTCATCGTGCCGATCATCTTCCTGACCTTCCTGCTTCCGGGCGTCGTGTACGGAGCGATGGTGGGCTCGCTCCGCTCGCAGGGCGACTTCGTCGACGCGATCTACCACGGCATCCGCAGCATCGTGCCCGTGCTCGCGATCGCGTTCGTGATGGCGCAGTTCGTCAACTACTTCGCGTACACGCGGCTCGACCGCATGCTTGCCTACGGCGGCGGATCGCTGCTCGTGGAGGCGGACCTGCCCGTGCCGATCCTGATCACGCTGTTCGTGCTGCTGGTCGTGTTCGGCGACTTCGCGCTGAGCGGCATGCTGAGCAAGTTCGGCGTGATGGCGCCGATCTTCATCCCCATGTTCATGATGGTCGGCATCAGCCCTGAGCTCACCACCGCGGGCTACCGCATCGGCGACAGCGTGGTGAACATCATCACGCCGCTGAACAGCTACCTGCTGATCATCCTGGCGGTGCTGCAGAAATACAGTCCGCGCGCGGGGCTCGGCAGCCTGATCAGCCTGATGCTGCCCTACAGCGTCGCGTTCTTCCTGGCGTGGACGGGGTTCCTGCTCTTGTGGTGGATGGCGGGCTGGCCGCTCGGGCCCGACTCGCCGCTTTCGTTCACGCCGCCGAACTGAGGCAGAAGGGCCGAGGGCCCGTCATCTGCCGCGAGAGGCGCGGATGGAAAGCCCCATGCGGGGCCTCGCGCGCTCAGTTCCCGCGGGATTCAAGGAGCCGCACGACCTCCTCGGCCACGCCTGTCGCAGACGCGGGGTTCTGGCCCGTGACGAGTCGATCGGACACCGCGACCTTCCGCTCGAAGTTCGGAGCCTCGACGAAGCGTGCGCCGCGCGCGCGAAGCGTCGATTCGAGGGCGAACGGCACGACATGGTCGAGCTTGACCGCGACCTCCTCCTCATCGGTGAAGGACGAGACCTCCTTCCCTTGGACGAGCAGCGTGCCGTCGGAGAGCCTCGCGTTCACCACCGCGGCCGGCCCGTGGCAGACGGCCGCCACCACGCCCCCGCGCTCGTACACGACACGGATGAGGGCCTGCACGCCCCGATCTTCGGGGAAGTCCCACATCGTGCCATGGCCGCCCGAGAAGAAGACCGCGTCGTAGCGCGCGGGATCGACCGCGGGAATCGCACGCGTGGCCTTGGTCTGCGCCACGAGCGCCTCGTTCGCGAGGAACGCGGCGTTGATCGGATCGTTCGTATCGACGCCGTCCATGGGCGCGAGTCCGCCCTTCGGCGAGAGGAAGTCGATCTCGTACCCCGCCGCACGGAAGACTTCGTACGGGTGTGTCGCCTCGGAGAGGAAGAAGCCCGTGGACTTGCCCGTATCCCCGAGTTGGCCGTGGTTCGTGAGCACGATCGCGACGCGCTTCGGCGCGGTGGGCGAGGCCCGTTCCACGGTGGAGCAGCCCCACGACGGCAGCATGCCGCAGGCGATCGCCAGGACATGGACGGCTGCTCGGAGAATCGGATGATGTCGCATGGGGGTTCCTTGGTGTGAGGCGCTGAGAGATCGGTGACAGGAAGTCGACTGGACCATCCACAGGCGGCGCGAGACCCCGTCGACGCGTGTGATCGCCGCGCTGCGGGCGCGGGCGACCGTCACATCGTCGACGGTCCGCCCGCTATTCCTTCTTCCGCGCGATCGTGAACCAGCAGAAGTACTCCTTCGCCAGTTCCTCGCGCGACTTGCCCTCGGTGTATCCGAGCTTCTCGAAGCACTCGATCACCCAGTCCTGGTCGACCGCGTCGAATGCGAGCACCTCGAAGCCGGCCTTCTCGAGCATCTCGCGCGGGAAAGGCGAGAGCCCGTCCGCCCACGGGATGTACTCCTTGTCGGGCGGAGCCTGCGGCGGACAGATGTTGTAGAGGATGAAGACGCCGCCCGGGCGAAGCGCGTCGCGCACGCGCGCGATATAGGCCTCGTCGGACACGCCGAGATGGACGAGCTTCTTGGGGTCGACCGTCTGCCCCGCGGGTGGCGACGGGTGGATGTATCCCTTCTTGAGCGTGTTCTTGCTCGTGATGAGCGAGTACCCGCCGCCGATCGCATCCGCGAGCGCGGCATCTGCAGGCCACTGTCCGATGTGCACCTGCGCGGAGCCCGCGCCGATGCGGCCCGTGTCGCCAGGCTCGCTGTAGAGCGCGGAGAAGACGGGCTCGACATCGACGCCATGCGCGTCAAAGCCACAGTGCGCGAGCAGATGCAGTTGCCCGATCGAGCCGAAGCCGAAGTCGAGCAGCTTCGGCCGCTCGACCTCGCCCATGTACGGTGCGGCGAGATCGAGCAGCCGCACATACACGAGCGGGGAGCCGTATCCGGTCTCGTAGTAGAACTGCGGCGGATACTCCCGCGGGGTGAGCGACGCCTTCTCGCCATCGGGGAGCGCGTCGAACGCGCGCTTCGAGAGGGCGATCCCCTTCTCGCGGTTCCTGTAGAGCGTTCGTGGCGCGGGCTCCTGCAACTCCCTCGTGGCGGCGAGGAACCGCCTGGCGAGATCGGACTTCACGAGCGGCGCCAGCGCCTCCGCGTTGGCCCGCATCTTGTCGGTGATCTGCGGAGGTGGCGGCGGCGGCGGATCCGAGGGCGCCACCTGTTGCGCAGGCAACGAAGAGCACACCACGGCGGACAGTGCGAACACGGACCAGGATCGGCAGCGCATGGATGGCCTCCTCGCGCAGTGTACGCTTCACGCTCATCGCCTTCATGGGTGCTGCGGGCGACCCGATCCTGACGAACGCTCCGCCGAGGGCGAGGCGTACGCCGCCGAAGCGGCAACCGCGGCTCCTGGCCCCCGCGCTCCGCGATGCACGATCCATCCCTCGGATTCCTTGCAATATCCTGCGCTTCGAAGGGTTCGACTTGCATGTTCAAGTTCGCGCGCGCAACACTCCTCGGCCTCGCTTCCATGATGGTCCTCGCGGCGCATGCGAAGCCCGCACACGCGCAGGGCGTGCCATCCGCTTCCGCGCGGGCGCAAGAGTGGGTCACTCCCGCGGTCTCGGCACCGCGGGTCTCGTTCCACACCTTCGACAGCGCCGCGGTGAAGGCGAAGGTGAGCTATCACCTCTACACGCCCGCCGCGTACGCGCGCGAGCCCGAGGCGCGGTTTCCCGTGGTGTACTGGCTGCATGGCTCGGGCGGCGGTACCGCTGGAATCCCGCGGCTTGCTGCGTTTGTCGACGAGGCGATCGAGGCGCGGACGACGCGGCCGTTCCTCGTGGTCTTCGTGAACGGACTCGCGCAAGGCATGTATGTCGACTGGAAGGATGGCTCCACGCCCATCGAGTCGATGATCGTGAAGGATCTCGTGCCGCACATCGACGCGAGCTTTCGCACGATTGCGGCGCGCGAAGGCCGCATGCTCGATGGCTTCAGCATGGGCGGATACGGCGCCGCGCGGCTCGGCTTCAAGTTCACCGAGACCTTCCGCGCCGTGTCGATGCTGGGCGCAGGGCCGCTCGACCCCGACTTCGAGCGCACGCCGCGTGCGAATCCGCGTTCGCGCGACGGCCTGCTCGAGCGGGTCTACGGCGATCGCGCGTACTTCCGCGAGGTGAGCCCGTGGGAACTCGCCGCGAAGCATGCCGAGGCGATTCGAAAGGACACGCTGCTGCGCGTCGCCGTCGGCGACCGCGACGGAACCTTCTCGCTGAACGAGGAGTTTCACGAGCATCTCGCGGCGCTCAAGATCCCGCACGAATGGACGCCGCTCGCAGGCGTCGAGCACGACCCGATGCAGACGCTCAAGGCGCTCGGCGACGGAAACTGGGCCTTCTACCGCAAGGCGTTCGGCGAACCAGCCGAGAAGGTCGCGCGCCTCGACGGCGAGATCACGCTCAAGGTGAAGGATGTCGAGCGCAGCGCGATCGTCGTGAATCCACCGCCCGTGGGCGAGCTCCGCCCCGCCGTCCTCGTGCTGCACGGCGGCATGGGCAGCGCCGAACAGATGCGCACGACCTCGGGCTTCGATGGCGTCGCGCGCGCGAAGGGCTTCATGGCCGTCTACGCGCAGGGAACCGACTTCGGCGGCGGGCGGCGCGCGTGGAACACGGGGCATCTCCTTCGCCGCCAGGTGCGCGACGCCGACGACATCGCGTACCTCGACGCGCTCATCGACACGCTCGTGCGCGAACACGGCGCGGACCCCGCGCGCATCTTCATGACAGGCGGCTCGAACGGCGGCATGATGACCTTCGTCTACGCCGTCGCGCGCGCCGAACGGCTTGCGGCCGTCGCGCCCGTCGTGGCGAGCATGTTCACCTTCGACGCGTCGCCTGACATGCCGTTGCCGATCCTGATCATCAACGGCGCGAAGGACAACGAAGTGCCGCTCGCGGGCGGCATGAGCGAGAATCCGCTCGTGCGCAACGCGCAGTCGACGCCGTACAAGCCGCTGCGCGAAGTCGTCGACTTCTGGGTGAAGGCGAACAGGTCGGCGCCTGAAGGAAAGTCGTCGACGAGCGGCTCGGTGACGACGACGGTGTACGCCGCGAGGCCAGGCGGCGCCGCCACGGAGTTCATCGTCGACAGCGACGGCGGCCACGGCTGGCCTGGAACGCGCGCGCGCCGCGAGGGAAACGCGCCGATCGCGTCGTTCAAGGGCGCGGAGCGCGTGTGGGAGTTCTTCGCCGACAAGTCGCGCGCGGCGAAGCCGAAGGCCGCGCAGGCGTCGGCGAAGCTCGATGTGGAGATTCTCGATGTCGAGACTTTCGAGTTCCCCGATCTCATCGATGCCTCGCGCGCAAGTCGCACGGCAAGCGAACCAGCGCGCAGGCGCCTGCTCCCGCGACGCGATGACCAGCGATGCCGACGAGGTGCTCGCCCGCCCGAAGGACATCAGCTTCGCGATCAACGAGGCGCGGAACTGGAACGAGTCGCACGAGCGCCTGCGCGGCAGGCTCGACCTCGAGCATGTCGGCGCGATGGGCCACTCGTTCGGCGCGTTCACCACGATGGTCGTCTGCGGCGCGCGGCCTGCGCTCGACTGGCTGACGCCGACCGTGGCGCCAGGAAAGGGCCTTGGCCCTGACTTGCGCGATCCACGCGTGAAATGCGGCGTGGCGCTTTCGCCGCAAGGCGTGGGCGAACCGTTCTTCATCGCCGAGAGCTTCGCAAGCCTGCAGGCGCCGCTGCTCGGGATCTCGGGCACGAAAGACGACCAACTGGCAGGCCAGCCCGCCACGAACCGCAAGGACGCCTTCGTGCTGTGGCCGAAGGGCCAGCACCTCTTCGTATGGCTGGCGAACGCGAAGCACGCCGACTTCACGAGCGCCCCGGGCGGCGCGGGGCTCCCGTCGTCGAGCCGCGACGAGGTGCAGCCCGTCACGCGCGCGGCGACCCTCGCGTTCTTCGATCTTCACCTGAAATCAAGCGCCTCCGCGGCGAAACGGCTCACCGTCGACGGCCTGCGGCCATCGCTGCGCGGAGTGGTGGACACGGTCGAAGTGCTGACCAGGTGACGCCCGACGGGCAGCGCCCGCTACATTGCCCGCAAGGAGCACCGCATGTTCGAACGCCTTCTCGACCCCTGGGTCTGCGCGCAGATCCTGACCACCGCCCTGCTCGCCATCTGCTTCCTGCAGTCGGGCATCGACAAGGTCGTCGACTTCAAGGGAAACCTCGCGTGGCTCAACGGCCACTTCGCGAAATCGCCGCTGCGTGCGCAGGTCGCGCCGATGCTCGCCGTGATCACGGTGCTCGAGTGCGCCGCAGGCGCGCTGTGCGCGGCGGGCGTGGTGCAGATCGCGTGGATGGAGGCGCGCACGCTCGCCCTCTACGGCGCCGAGCTCGCCGCGCTGAACATCGTGATGCTCTTCTTCGGGCAGCGCATGGCGAAGGACTACGCGGGGGCGGCGGCGTTGGTGCCCTACTTCATCGTGTGCATTGGAACCGTCCTTCTCCTCGCGCGCTGACGCCATGGACGCGCACGGCGAGCTTCCCTGCCCTGCGTGCGGCTACGCGCGTCGTGGCCTCGAGCACGCGGCTTCCTGCCCCGAGTGCGGTGCGGCAGGGTTCCATGGCAGGCTCGTGGTGACAGGCCAGCCCGAGTCGCACAGGGAGTCGCGCCGCGCAGGTTGTGTCTCGAAAGCCGCCTTCATGCTCAACGGGATTCTGTTGCTGTTCTTGAGCCGCCAACCGTGGAGCGACGCGATCGCGATGGGCATCGGCGCTCTCTTTCTCATTGCGGCCGCGATCTGGCTCCTCGGCCGCGTCCGACGGAAGCGCGTGGTCGCGGCGGGAGGCTCGCTTGAGCGGATCGCCTGGGATTTCACCGCGGACGGCGTACGCGTGCGTGAGTTCGCCTCGGAACGGCTCGTGCCGTACTCCGAGATCGAGAAATGCTGGTCCGCACCAGGCTTCATGTTCACGGGCCGAACGAGGGTGCAGCTGGAGGCGAGCGGGTTCTCGCACGGCAAAGGCGGCTTCCCGACGATCATGGTGGGCGGGCCGTCGCACGCGCAGCGAGATGCCGTCGCGCGCATGAAGCGATGCATCGCCGAGGGCAAGGGCGAAGCGTGACACCGCACGGCTCCCCGCGGCAGCGCCGCATGCTCAGGCCTTGCCCCAACCCTCGAGCTTGCTTGCCTGTCGCACCCAGCGCGCGATTTGCGCCTCGTCGATCGTGTCGTGCTCGTGAATGTGGAAGTAGCGGGTGTCGTCCGACTTCGACGCGACGGGTGGAGGCGGCGTGAGCTGCGCGCCGCGAAAGAAGGCGACCTTCACATACTTCGCAAAGCAGTGGACGCCGAGAAACCAACCGCGGCCCTCGACCCCGTAGAGCGGCGAATTCCACTTCACCGCCTTCTTCACCGATGGCAGCGCGCGCACGATGGCTGCGTCGAGACGCTCGCCCACCTCGCGCTTCCAACCAGGCATCGCCGCGATGTACGCCTGCACGGGCCCGTCGCCGTCGGCCTTCGCGATCTGCGGATTTCCACCAGACAAGAGCCGCGGGGCGCGATCCTTCGCCGTCGGGCGGGGTGCTGACTTCGCGGAGCTCGGCTTCGGTGCGCGTCGCGGCATCTCGAGCTCCGTTCAGCTGCGGCGCGCGTGGCGCCGCGTCGCAAGGCGGTGCCCGATCCACGCCATCGGCAGGTACGCGCCACAGAGGTCGACCACATCGAACCAGAGCGGCGCATCGGGAATCAAGCGCACCGCCTCGATGCCGAGGATCAGGAAGAGGAACCCGACGAAGAGCGCCGCGCGCAGGCGGGACCGCGGCGTGGCAGCCACGCTCGCCGCGACGAACGCCCCGAGCAGCGTGCCCAGCGCGTGGGCCGCGAAAGGCACCGACAGATCGAGCACCGAGTACTTGTGGATGTTCGCGTTGATGGTGGCGACATCGTTCACATCGACGCCCGCGGGCGGCGGCATCAGGCGCGCCCCGCCCATCAGGATGCCCATGTTCAGCGCAGCGCCCGACACGACGCCCAGCAGACCGCCCGCGATGGCGCGAAGGATCACCATGAATCGGCTCGGCTGCGGCGCGTCGGCGGAAGTCTGTGCCATGCGCGCACCGTAGCAAAAGCCCCGCACGCGCCATGCTAGATTCACCGCATGGAACCCGCTCCCTCCGCGAACCCCGAACTCGAAGCCGTACGCGCCAAGTACGCCAACGCCAAGCGGCTCCAGCTGCATCTCGGCGGCTGGGAGGTCAAGGAAGGCTGGACGATCGTCAATGTCGAGGATCGGCCTGGCGTCGATGTGCGCAGCACGATCACCGATCTCTCGATGTTCCCTGATGGAAGCGCCGTCGAGGTCTACGCCTCGCATGTCTACGAGCACCTCGGCTATCAGGAGGAACTGCCCAAGGCCTTCGCCGAGGCGAAGCGCGTGCTCATGCCAGGCGGGCGGCTGCGCATCGCGGTCCCCGACCTCGAGGTGCTGTGCGGGCTCTTCCTCAACCTGCGGCACGATGTGAACTCGCAGTTCTTCGTGCAGCGCATGATCATGGGCGGGCAGATCGAGCCGTTCGACTTCCACAAGACGGGCTTCTCGATGAACATCCTGGTCGCGCTGCTGAAGGTGCACGGGTTCAAGGACTTCCGCCGCGTCGAGGACTTCAACCTCTTCGACGACACCTCGAAGTTGAAGTTCCAGGGCACGCCGATCAGCCTCAACCTGCAGTGCATCCGCGGCGCGTGAAACGCGGCCTCGCGCGCGCCGAATTGCCGCTCAGCCGTCGAGGTCGAGCAGCGCGGCGGGCGCCAGGCTCGCTGCGAGCATCGCGTCGTTGATGTCGGCGTGCTCGTGCCACGCGGCGGTCGAGCGAGCCTCGGGCGCCAACCACGCGTTGCGGATCGATGCCGCAAGCGCACGGTGTCGGGCGATTGCCTCGATATGGAGCGTGGTCTCGAGGTGTACGCGGCCCGAAAGCGGCGCCCACGCCGCGCGCGCGAGCCTTGGCGCGATTCGTACAGCCCCTTCGAGGCCGATCGCCAGGCCAAGTTCGCGAAAGGCGAGCCGCGAACTGCAGGGACGGGCGAGCGGGCTTGCCGCTGCGATCACCGAGACGCTGCGGCGCGCCTCTAGGCCGAGGTGCGCAAGCAACGGCCCTGCATCCGCCGCGCCCCGCTCGACAAGGCCGAGGAGCAGCACGAGATCGATCAGCAGTCCGCCCGCGCCAAGCGGGTCCGAAGTGCGCCACACCGAGGCGGGGCCGCACATGCTTCGGAGCAGGTCGATCTCCATCGCGAGCGTCGGCACCTCGGGCGCGAGCATGCACCGCGTCGCCTCGAGGCGCTCGAGCGCGACGAGCCCGTTCAACGCATCATGCTGCCCGACCGACGGCACCAGGACATGCCTGAGGTCGATGCTCATCTTCCATGCGACCACCGCGGGCGCACCTCGCCCGAGGCTGACGATGCACGCCGCGCAGGACTGCCGCGCCAGCTCGACCGCATGCCGCGCGTGGGTCGGATCGCGGGTGGCGCGCGCCAGGCGGTCGAGCGCGTGCATCCACACCACGAGATAGTGGAAATACTGGCCGTCGCGGTCCCACTCGAGGCGTTCATCGAGCGGGTCGTGGGCGCCGCGCTCTGGCAGCGGCTTGCCGATCCGCAGGCCGCCTGCGGTCGGATGATGCGCACCATCCTCCTCGGGAAGTCCGCTGATCCAACCGGAGCGCGCATCGCCGGCGCGATATCGACCGAGGACACGGTGTACATCGTCGGCAAGCCGGAGCGCCTTCGCGAGGTACGGACCCGAGGGGTCGGACCGATGCAGACCGAGCGCCGCGAACACGGCGAACGCGTCGGTCCAGAGGTAGCGCCGCTGCGCATGGGGCGCGAGCCCGACTCCCGTACGGTCCATCCACGCATCGAGAATCGCCGCAGCGGATGGCGGAACGAACTGGACGCCAGGCTGCTCTGTGGGCACCGGGCAATCTTCGCGCCACCGCGACGCAAAGCCACGCGGAGCATTCCCTGAATCGTCGGATCAGAGCCCACGCACCATCGCCAGCGACGGCTCGACCTGCACCTGGAACGCGTTGTTCATGAGCGCGAAGAACACATACTGCGCCACCAGCGACACGAGATCGACGAGGTCGCGCTCGGCGAGCGCCCCCGCGTGCTCGGCCCATGCCTCGGCGCGGATCGTGCGGGCGTTCACCAGCTCGTCGGTCAGCGCCAGCAGCGCCCGCTCGCGGGCGGTCGCGAAGGCGCCGAAGTCCGCGGCCGCGATCGCATCGAGCTCGGCGTCGCTGACCCCGAACTCGGCGCCGACGGGCACATGGTGCTTCCACACATAGCTGCTTCCGTACAGGCAGGCCATGCGCAGGATCACGAGCTCCTGCTCGCGCACGGTGAGCGACATCTTCGACTTGCAGGTGACCCAGAACTCGAGGAACGGCCCGAAGGTCTCGTCGCTCCGCATGATCGTGCCCAGGACATTCCGCGGGAATCCTGCGCCTTTGAGGCCGTCGCCAGGGATCCGTGCGAGGGTGGCGAGCCACTCGGGGCGCATCGCTTCCATCGGCAGCGGACGGATGCGGGGCGTGGCTTCGGTCGGGTGGATCGCGATCTCTTCGGCGAGCAGGTTCACTGGAGGACTCCTTGGCTGCGCGCGGCGAGCCAGTTGCGGAAACGCTGGGCGAGTGTGGAAAGCGCGGCGCCTTGGATCTCGGCACGGACGCGCGGGAATGCGAAGCTGCCCGGCTCGTCGGGCGCCGTGCGCACGATGCGTGCGAGATCGTCGTACGCAGGGCCGAGCGGCATGCTCTCCGAAGTGCCGACCGATGCGCCGATCCCGTTGTCGAGGATGTACCAGTGCAGGTTGGGCGGATAGTCGGACGCGAGCTGGTCCTTCATCGCGCTCATGAGCGCATTCTGGTCGCCGTCGACGACCACCACCTCGATGTCGGGGCGGCTCTTGGCGAGCCCCCATGCGATGGCCATCGTGCCGCCCATGTAGCCGATGTTGTAGAAGCACCGCGGCGAGTCGCAGGTCGCCCGCGCGGCACGCGAGGTGAAACCGTTGCAGAACAGGATCGCCGCCTCGGGGTGTCTTCCGCAGATTGCACGAATCGCGGCTTCCCGCGTGAGCGTGCGGCCGATGCACATCGACGACGGAAGCGACCCGATGCCCTTCGTCCTGCGCAGCTGACGCACATCGGGGCGTACATGGGCGCCAGCGCCCGTCGGCAGCGCGGCGCGGTGGACCTTGCGGAAACCCGCCTCCGCGACCTTCACGACACCGATACGCCCATCGAGTGCCGCGTCGGCAGAGCGCTCGACCGATGCGAGAAGGTCTCGCCCCCAGCGGCCGCCCTCGATCACAGCCTCGCCGCCGAAGATCGCCTCGCAGAGGAGGTCCGTGCGGCGTCCGATCGCCTGGTGCGGCTCGCTCTGGTCGGCGGGCGTCGCTCCGCGGAAGGTCACCATGGCGGCCATGGGCACGCCGTAGACCTCGGGATCGGCGAACGACACGACGCCGTCGCCCGCGTTGGGAAGCCCGGAATTCTGCATATGGACGAGCGCCGTGCGGCCCGTGCCGAACCAGATCCCGCCCGCGATGCCTGCAAGGTTGCCCTCGTGGTTCGTCATGATCAGGTTGAGCTCGCCTCGCGGGCACCGACACGTTGTCGACGATGCCCCGCGAGGTGTACGCGTCGAGCAGGTCGCGGTCGGTGCAGGCGGGCGGCGGCGCCAGCTTGCGGACGGCAGGCAGGCCGCAGGGTTCGAACAGGTCGGGGGAGTCGCACGCGGGAGCGGCGACGACAACGGCATCTCGGATCGACATTCTGAGTTCCTCTCAGGCGCCGGACGGGGCGCCCGAGGGCTTCCGTGCGTGCCTCGCGGGTCTCTCAGACCGAACGACGAGATTCCGTGTCTTTCCGCCGGCCGACAAAGAAGTACCGTGGCGGCATGGAGCCCCCTAAGGACGCCACCCCGACCCCCAAACGGGCCTCTCCGCCCCTCTGGAAGCGCCTGCTCCGAATGCTCGCGGTCGGATACGCGCTCTGGTGCGTCACCCTCTTCGCCCTCGAGCCCAGGCTGCTCTACCTCGGCGATCAGGCAGGTCCCCCGCTCTCGGAGCAGGCCATCGCGTCGATCGAGGGACTCGAACGGCTCTGGGTCGAGCAGGACGACGGGCTCGCCACCGAATGCTGGATCCTGCGCGCGAAGACGGAGCGAAGCCGTGGCCTCGTGGCGTTCCTGCACGGCAACGGCGAGTTGATCGACCAGGCCCTTTCCGACGCACTCGAGTGGAACAGTCGCGGGTTCGATGTCGTGCTGCCCGAGTATCGCGGCTACGGGCGCACGGCAGGCTCGCCATCGCAGGGCGCGATCGTTGCGGACGCGCTGAAAGCGATCGATGCGGCGGAAACGCGGCTTCGACCCGCCTCGGTCATCCTGCACGGCCGCTCCCTTGGCTCGGGCGTGGCCGCCCAGATCGCGGCCTCGCGCCCCAACCGCCTCGCAGCGCTGGTGCTCGAGTCGCCGTTCGAGAGCATCGCGTCGTTTGCGTGGAGCTACGGTGTACCGCCACTCATCGTGCGGAATCCCTACCGCACCGACGAAGTGCTGCCGCGGCTCAACGCTCCCATCCTGCTCCTCGCCTCGCGCGACGACGAGATCGTGCCATTCGCGCATGCCGAGCGCCTTGCGGCGCTCGCTCCGACCGCAACGCTCGTCGAACTGCGCGGAACGCACAACTCGGGCCTCGCGGCGAGCGCCGAGTACACCCGCGCGATCGACGCGCTGGTCGCGTCGCTTTCAGATCCGCAGCCCACCCGCCAAAAATGAAACTCGGCGAGCGGGCTCTGCGCACCGCTCGCCGAGAATGGCTTGCTTCGAACTGTCTCTCTTCGATCAGTTGCCCCAGTTGCTGAGCAGAATCGCAAGGTCCGCCGAATCGGTCGTCCCGTCACCGTTCAGGTCGGAGTCGGGCGTTCCCCAGTCACCGAGCAGGATCGCAAGGTCCGACGAATCCGTGGTCCCGTCGCCGTTCAGGTCCGTTTCAGGCGGCACGGCGATGCCGTTCGCCCAGTTCGTACCGCTCGCGCTCGACAACTTGTAGCCCGAGATCGGCGCACCCGCGTGGTACACGGCGGTGATGCCGTCCCAGGTGAACCCGCTCATGAAGTTCGCCGTCGATGTCGAAGGCCATGAAAAGCCCGCCGACGACCGCATGCCCGCACGCACCTGCGCACAGACCGAAAGCTTGAACGGCGTGCCGAAGGTGAACGGCACCGCGAAGGTCGCGTATCCCGCGATGCCACGGTTCTCATCTCCCGAGCCGGCGGTCGCGACGCTCCAGTGCGCGTACTGCAGCGACCAGCCGATCACATCGGAGTTTCCGACGCTCGAGTACTCGTTCTGGAACTGACCCATGTCGTCCTTGTAGACGGTCGCCACGAAAGTGCTGGCTCCAGCGATGCCCGTTGCGGCCAGCACGCCGTTCGCCTTCACGGCGAACTGCAGCACGCCAGCCTGCCCCGTGAGCCCCGCCGCATCGATCGTGATCATGTCCGACCAGCCGCCGTTCATGCACGCGGCCGCGAAGAACGAGTTCCACGGCGCGCTGTTGTCGGCGCGGAATCGGACGAAGCCAAGGCCCGCATCGCCCGAAGAGGAGTTGCTGATGTCTCCCGACGAGTACGATGACGACGCGGAAGCGGACGCGCCACCGCTGAAGGCGAACTCGTTGCGGTCGGCGCCAGAGCCGTTGAAGTACGGGAAGGCGTCCTGGCCTGGATCGCCGTAAGCGCCACCCGACGAAGGCGACGCGCACGCCTGCACGAAGCCGCCAGGAGCGGGCGCGACGACATAGTTGAGGTCGGCGACCGCGGCCGAGCCGATCGCGAGCGTGAGTGCGGGCGGGACGAGTCCGAGGAAGTTGAGTTGGTTTCGAATCTGCATGTTGCCCTCACAAGCGTCGTCGTTTCATGAACCCGTAACGGCTTCCTGCGCGATTCCGCGAGTTTCGAACCTAGATATCTGATCGGCCCCACCGCCCGTCGCGGCGCGGCGTCGCATCCAACGCCTCGGCGAAAACCCCGTTCCCGCAGCACCTTGCGAGCGCCGACCCGCGTCGCACAAGCCCTCTGCTAGGGTGCCCGCATGAGCGACCCTGAACTGTTGGCTCGGCTTGAGTCGATTGAGAAGAGGTTGGCCGCGCTGGAAGGCGCGCATCGCACTGATGTTCCGAGCGACGCGCAGGCCGCGCCCACCGCACCCCACGCGGCGGCGGCATCGCCGTCGCTCACGCCGCCCGATGCGCCAGGCTCACGCGCTTGGGCGGAAGACCTCCTCAAGAGGAGGAGCATCGGCGTTGTCCCCACGAGCGGATCGACCCCCATGTCGGTGCCGCCGACTGTGCCGCCCCTCACGCCGCCGACGACCCCGCCCACGACACCACCCACGACCCCGCCAACCTTCGATCGAGCCCCCGCTCCGTCCGCTCCGCCAGTGCATGCGTCCGTCACGGTTCGAACCCTGTTGCACACGACGCCCGTCGAACCGACCGAACCCAGCGGAGAAGCGCAGGGCTTCGAGCGATTCCTCGGCGTGAAGGTCGCCGCGTGGGTCGGCGGCATCATCGTGATCGCCGCCATCGCGATCTTCGCGAAGTTCGTCATCGACCAAGGCTGGCTCGACCAGTTGCCGCCCACGGTCAAGCTCGCGCTGTCGTACCTGCTCTCGTGCGCCTTCATCGGCGCAGGCGCCCTGCTGCGCGACCGCATCGGCCGCATGCCGAGCGCCGCGCTGCTCGCCGCGGGTCTGGGCGGGCTCTATGTCTCGACCTGCGCAGGCGTGCGGCCGCTCGAAGTGCTCGGCGTCACGGGCGCGCTCGTCGCAGGCGCGGGTTCGGCGCTTGCGGGCGCGTGGCTCACGCTGCGCTCGAAGGAGGTCGCGGTCGGCGGCATCAGCCTGTTCGGCGGGTTTCTCGTGCCTGTCCTCGTCGTCGGCATGGGCTTCAGGTTCAGCGACTCGATGGCGC
This sequence comes from Planctomycetaceae bacterium, assembly GCA_021297815.1. Lineage (GTDB taxonomy): Bacteria > Planctomycetota > Phycisphaerae > Phycisphaerales > SM1A02 > QWPT01. The sequence goes on along the minus strand of JAJTGK010000116.1, from coordinate 3,995 downwards.
AGTCGCTCGCCACCGCGATCTACCTGACCACGATCTACGGCATCGCCCTGCTGCTCGCGCGCATCGGGCCAGAGACATTCGGCGCGCTGCGCTGGGCGGGAATTGGGCAGGCCTGTGCGGGCTTCGGGCTGCTGTGGACCTTCGCGACCTCGCAACCCGCGCTCACGGTCGGGTTCGCGGTGCTCTGGTGGGCGATGGCGGTCGGCGAGTGCGCCGTCGCAGCCCTGCAGGGGCGCATGCAGCGCTCGAATGTCGCGTGCACCGTGGTCGCGACCGCGCTCGCCGCGTCGATCGCGCTCTTCGGCGCGTCGACCGCCGCGCCGTGGGCCGATCCGTTCTCGTGGGTCCCAGGCCTCATGGCGGCGCTGGCCCTGATCGGCGCCGCAGTGCTGCGCGGTGCCGTTCCGCAAGGCGGCGTCGACGAGCGCGATGCCGCGGAAAGCCCCGAGGCCGCCGCGGCCGCCATCACCTGCGATGTGCAGTCGCGCGCGCTCGCCGCCATCGGCGGCGCGCTGGCGATCGCGCAGATCGGCTCGGTGGTGCGTGGTGGTGCGCTGCCCGTCGCGTGGGCCGCGATCGGCGCAGCCGCCATCTACCTTGGCAGACGGAACGATGTGCGGCTTCTCGCACGGCTCGGCATGGCGTCGGCGGTGCTTGCGCTGCTGGCAACGGTCGTCATGTCGATGTTCGGTGCGGTTCTCTTCGGCGCGGGCACCGTGTGGCGGTTCCCCGCGGACGGCTCGAACTCGATGTGGGTGATTCGCCTCTCGAGCAGCGTGTGGTCGCCCGTCCTGGTCGCCTTCGCGCTGCTCTTCGCCGCGCGCTCGTGGTCGCTCGGCCGCCCCGCCGACGCGCGGCCGCTCCTCGGCGGAGGCTTCCTCGCCGCGTGCGCCGCCGTCATGTGGACGGTGATCGTCCTGCGCTCCTGCGACGGCTACGCCGCGCTCGTGGCGCTGCTCGCCGTTCCCGTGGCGGCCATGACCGCGGGCCGCACGCTTGTCCTCGTGAAGCTCATCGGCACCCTCTGGTGCGCGCTCATCGCGGGCGGGTGGTTCCTCGCGACCGTGGGCGACGCGCTGAACCGCGGCGGCGAGATGCAGCGCCCGTCGGGCGGCATGCTGGTGGCGGGCCTGCTCGTGGCGACGCTCGTCATGCTGGGCAAGCGGTCGCGCGACGACCGTTTCCGTGATGCCGCGTGCGCCGCGGCGTTCGCGTTCGGCCTTGGCGCGCTGGCCACGCTCATCGTGATCGAGGTGCTTTCACGCGGTTCGGGCGGCGAGGCGATACGCAGCGCGACGCTGTGGACCGCGATCGCCGTCTCGAGCATTGGCGCGATGGCTGCGATCGCCGCGCGCGGCACGCTCTTCGTCTCGGTGCAGGCCCTCGGCATCACGGCGGTCGCGGCTTCCGCAGTGGCGGTCATGTTCACGGCCTGGTCGGGCACCTTCTTCCCGCGCGAGGGCGTTTCGTGGATCTCGCACTGGCTCCTGTCGCCCGCGAACCTCGCCGCGGCCGTCCTCGCCTTCTGGGCGGTCGCGCTGCGCGGCGCGTTTCCCGAGCACTGGCGGCCGATCGTGGGCATGCTCGCGGTCGGGCTTGCGGCGCAGTCGCTTGCGATCGTCGCGCGCTTCTTCGAACCGTCGGTGTCGCCGCCATTCCCCTGCTCGCGCACGGTGCAGCAGTCGGCGGTCAGCGTGTGGATCGCCATGCTCGCCGTGGCGCTCGTCGTCGCGGGATTCCGCATGTCGACGCGCAGCGTGCGCTGGTGGGGCCTCGCGCTTCTCGGCGTGGTCGCGTTCAAGGTGCTCGTCTTCGACATGGCGGGCGCGGAGCCGCTGTGGCGCGTGATCGCGCTCATGATCACAGGGCTGCTGCTTGTCGTGACGAGCGTCGTCTACTCGCGCGCGACGCGCGCGGGCTAGCCGCGATCAGCCCCAGTTGCTCAGGAGCGCGGCGAGGTCGGCCGCGCCCACCACGCCGTCGAGATCGAAGTCGGCCGTGCTGCCCGACGAGCCCCATACGCTGAGGAGCGCGGCCAGGTCGTCGGCCTGCACGGCTCCGTCGCCGTTCATGTCGCCGCGGCGCAGCGAGGCGCGGCTCCAGAACGCGGAGAGGTCGCTTGCGTCGACATCGCTGTCGCCGTCGAAATCGAGCATCTCGCGCCCCGCGGCCAGCGGCCCAAGGCCCCACGCCGCGAACGGCGTCCAGTCGGCCAGGTTCACCGCGCCGTCGCCGTCGACATCGCCAAGGCGCGACGGCGGATACACCGCCCACGCCGCGTTGATCGGCACATTGGTCAGCGTGCGCACCGCTCCGCCCGCGGGCCAGCGCACGACCACCGACTGCACGCCCTTCGCGTTGCCAAGCCCGTAGTGCAGCGCCATGTCGCCCTGCGCCAGATACCCGTTGCCGCCGCACAGCACCTCGCGCCACTGCGGCGCGGGCTGCGCGCCCTTCGGGCCCACGGCCTGCACCGTGGCCGACGCGCCGATCGCATGTCGCACGCGGCCTTCGCCCGCGACGCGCAGCCGCAGCCACTTGCGCTGCTGGCCTTCCTGGTTCATGTAGAGCCGCACGGCGCCGCCATAGTTGTTCACGACAAGGTCGAGGTCGCCGTCGCGGTCGAGGTCGCCGACCATCGAGACATACGAGGTGTTCGCGGTGCCTGTCACCGCCGCAGCCGACGCGATGTCGGTCATCGGGGGCGCGCCAGGATTCCTGTACAGCGTGTTCGGCAGCGACTCGTTGTTCACATAGAGGTCGAGGTCGGCGTCGTTGTCGAAATCCCAGAAGATCGCGGCCCAGCTGAACTTGAGGTGCGACACGCCCCAAGGGCCTTCCGCACGCGTGAACGCGCCGCTCGCGCTGCCGAGCAGCAGCGGATTCACGCCGTTGAGCGGCGGCGTCGGGTCGGGGACATTCGTGAAGTAGTAGTCGGGCCGCGCGTCGCCGTCGAGGTCGGCGCACGCGATGCCCATCGAGCACAGCGAGACATCGATGCCCGTCGGCGCCGAGACATCGGTGAACTCGCCCGCCACATTGCGCCACATCTGGTTCGGCACGGTCGCGAAGCCGCGGTCGTTGCTCACGCAGAGGTCGGGCCAGCCGTCGCGGTCGTAGTCCGACCACACCGAGGTGTAGCTCAGTCCCGCGGAATCGACGCCGAGCGCAGGCGCGACATCGGCGAAGGTGCCGTTGCCGAGGTTCCGATACAGGCGGTTGCGCACGGCCGTCGAGTAGGTGCAGAGATGCAGGTCGAGCCAGCCGTCGCCGTCGAAATCGACCACGCTGCAGCCCGTCGCGGGCAGCGACTCCTCCACGCCCGCCGCCGCGGCGACATTCGTGAACTGGAATCCGCCGTTGTTGCGCAGCATCCGCGACGGCTGGTTCTTCTGCGCGATGAAGAGGTCGAGGTCGCCGTCGCGGTCGTAGTCGAACGCCGACACGCCGCACCCCGCGGTGGTCGCAGGAATGCCGCTCGTCGTGCTGCGGTTCGTGAACACGCCCACGCCGTTGTTCTCATAGACGCCGACAAGTCCGTCGATGCGCCCGAGCAGCACGAGGTCGAGGTCGTCGTCGTTGTCGAGGTCGGCCACCGCCATGCCGAACCCGTCCTGCGGGTTCGCGAGAGGCGGGGCGAACATCATGTTGTAGGTCACGCCGCGCGCCGAGTGCTCACTGGTGAACGACGCCACACCTCCCGCGAACGCGGGCGCGACGGCAAGAAGTAGTGCGATCGGCATGCAGCAGCGCTTCTGCGCCATGGTGGTTGGAAAGTGTGGCGCGCGCGCGCGGGTGGGCAAGGGTCGCCATCGAAGTTCGCCGACACGCGCCAATCGCCGTGCCCGCACAAGCGGCAGTCGCGACCGCCAATGGCTTTCCGCCGCTCGGTCTTGACGACCGAGGCAGTCGGACCGTGGCCCTACCCCTTCGGCCGCTTGCCGAGCCGCGGCATGGCGCCGACGGTTCGTCAAGCCGTGATTCGGTTGGCGCAA
>JAJTGK010000014.1 GCA_021297815.1 Planctomycetaceae bacterium | reverse complement strand
CGCGCGCAGCCGCGGCACGCCGCGCATCGCGCTGCGCCTGCTGCGCCGCGTGCGCGACTTCGCCGAGGTGCGCGCGCAGGGCCGCGCCGACCGTGCGGCGGTCGATGCGGCGCTGCGGCTCGAGGGGATCGACGACCGCGGCCTCGACGAGATGGACCGCAAGTACCTGCGCGCGCTCGCCGACATCTACCGCGGCGGACCCGTGGGCCTCGAGGCGATCGCCGCGACGCTCGGCGAGGACGCAGGCACGCTCGAGGACATGGTCGAGCCGTATCTCCTGCAGGTCGGCTTCCTCGCGCGCACGCGGCAGGGCAGGCGCCTCACGCACCCCGGCGCCGACGCGGTCGGCTTCACGCTTCCACCGCAGCAGGACCAGCTGTTCGGCTGAGGCGGGTCGGGATTTCGGCGGTACTCGCGTCGTGCTCCGCTCGGAGCGCCCGACGAGTGGTCGTCACGCCTTCGGCGCACGGATGTACGCGTTCAGCGTCGCGATGAGCTCGGGCGAAGCCTCGGAGGAGATCGCGCTTCCGCCGCGGAGCTCCGCCGCGCGCTCGAGGAGCGCGACAAGCTCCTGCTCGTTCCACGCGACGAAGATCCCCGCGCGGCCCTCGAGTTCCCTCGCGGAGTCGCTCTGGTGGTCGTTGCGCGTCTCGTGCAGCGCGGCCTGGCGCGGCATCACGATGATCGGCTTGCCGAACTCGAGGCAGGTGAGCACGGTGCCCATGCCGACATGCGCCACGACGACATCGGCCGCTGCGAGCAGGCGGTCGGCATCCTCGGGCCCGACGAATGCGTGGGCTTGGAAGCCCGAGAGATCGACATCGCCGCCGCCGTGCTGGAACACGAGATCATTGCGGCCACGGCTGCGCGCCCAATCCACGACAGGCCGCACGAGCCTGTCGAAGGGAAGCTGCGAGCCGACCGTGACGAAGATCACAGGACGCTCCCTGCGTAGTAGGCGATTCCGCGCTTCGGCGCCTCGCCCGCCGCGAGCCGTTGGCCAAGCCGCGGCCACTGGGTCAGGGTGAGGTCTGCGAACGCGAGGGCCTTCCGGCCCGAGAGCGAGAGTTCCGCGGCGTTGGCGAACGAATCGACCCACACCGTGCGCGCGCCGAGCAGGCTCCCCACACGGAGCGCGATGTAGCCGGGCGCGGCACCCGTCGAGATGACGGCTGCAGGCCGAAGCCGAATGACGAGCCAAGCCACCCGCAGCGCCATCCAGACAAGGCGGATGCGATCCCAGCGGCTCGCCTCGGGCACCTTGAAGAAGCGCTCGGGCGCCACGCGCGGCGCAAGCGCCGCATCGGTGCTCGCCCACACCGTTTCGCAGCCCTCGAAGGCGCGGGCGAGCCGCCGCAGTTGCACCCAGTGGCCGCCGCGCGAGCTGATCGCGAGGACGCGGGGGCGCCGTGCGCTCAACGCAGCGACCCTCGGACGGGGGCGTAGGCCGCACCTGCGCCCGTGCGCGAGCCGGCGGGAATCGACAGCGAGATGCCGACGAAGGTGCGGTCTTCGATCAGGTCGTAGCCGCTCGTCGCGCTGAGGTCGAAGTCGGGAAAGGTGCGCGTGAGCGAGCCTGTCACCGCGCGGAACTCGCCCTCGCGGATGTCGTACTGCGGGCTCACGGCGATCAGGTAGAGCTTGCCCGCGCGGTACAGGACGCCCGCCTGCAGCAGCTCGCTCAGGGTCGGCGCGAGGTAGCGGTACTCGACGAAGGTGCTCGTGATCGGGCTGTGCCGCATCTCGACGCCGAGCGAGGCGCGCGCGAGGTTCGGCAGCCACGAGTCCTCGTCGGTGATGAAGTCGCGGTCCTCAAACAGGTAGTTCGCGGTTCCACCCACCGACAGCGCGTCGGAGAGCTGCCAGGTCGACGCGCCATAGAGATGGCTGCCCCACTGCGAGAGCTCGGGGCGGAACGAGAAGAACGCGGGGATCGGCGACTGCGCCCAGCGCAGGCTTGCGGTCGGGTCGAGCGGATCGACGGGCTCGGGCGTGAACTCCGAGCCCTCGTCGCTGATCACGACGCCCGTGTCGAGCTTCAGCCAGTCGACGCTGCGCCACGCGCCCGCGCCGCCGCGCTGTGTCTGCCAGGTGCTGCGTACGCCGAGGTTCAGCGCCGAACCCTGCGAGACCGCGCCCTCGTACTCCTGGTCGTACACGGGCAGGTCGCCTGGTTCGAGCGAGTCGTAGCCGCCCCACGCGAGGCCGTACGGCTCGACGATGTGCCGCATGCGGTTCAGGTCGAGCAGCCGGCTCTGCACCGATTCATCGACGCGCATGATGCGCATCGAGGCACGCGCGCCGACGCCCGCCTGCAGCCGCACCGAATCGACATCGGAGGTGTACTCGTCGAGGCCGTCGGCGAGATACGCCGTGCCCTGGCCCGTCGCGAACGGCGTGAAGGTGCCCCATTCGTTCGAGAACGGCACGCTGAACTCATGCCGCGTGTCGAGGCGCGTGGCGATCTGGTCGTCGTAGCCCGCGTCGAGGTACGCCTGCTCGATCGAGCCGTTCGACGCGATCGCATCGCCCCACGCGCCCGTCGGCACGCCGAGCGAGTCGGGCGTGCCCGTCGTCGGGCGCAGCGACATCGCGGCGGCCGACCACTGCTGCGTCCAGGTCACGCCCTCGAACGGCTGGTCGCCGTAGCGGCGGTACGCGAGCTCGGGAAGCTTGTCGACGGTGTAGCCGCGGCTTGCGAGCAGGTACGAGTTCGAGATGAAGTCGTTCAGGTCGCGCTTGACGAGGAAGGTCAGCGCGCTGTTGCCGCTCAGGCCGTTGAAGTACGCGCTTGTCTCGAACTCGCGGCGCGCGTTGAAGTCCGACTCGCGCCACGCGGTCGCGAAGGTCTCGTCGGAGAGCCACGCGGCCTGCAGCTGCAGGTTCGCGCCCTGCGCGAGCGCCTGCTGCCACTGCGCGTCGACGATGCCGCGCATGCCCGCGTCGACCTCGACATCGAGGCCCGAGCTCGTGCGGTCGTTGCCGCCCGTGTCGTAGAGGCCGTAGAGCTCGACCGCGCCGCTGCCGAGCGATTCGCCGAGCTCGACGCGCGTGCCGAGCGCCGCACCGCGCTCGGTGAACGCATCGGCGAGCAGCGTGGCGTCGACCCCATCGACGGGCGCAAGCCCCGCCAGCGAGAAGAGGTCCCACTCGGTGCCGATCTCGACGCCGCGGTCCTCCTCGTAGCCGACCTCGATCGAACGCACGGGCAGCCGCTCGACATAGCCCTCGTAGCCAGGCAGCGGAAGAATGCCCTTGCCGTTCGCGGCAAGCGCCGCGCCCTCGGCGCGCACATACACACCCGCGCCCTCGGGGTGCGCCGCGTCGCGCTGCGTCACGGTGACGCGCTCGACGCCGATCGCGAGGTGCGGCGTGAAGAACTCGCTCGTCGAGACCGTCGCGCGTTCGGCGGTCCACTGGTCGGCCGCGACCTGGCGCAATTCGGCCGCGCGCGTGTAGATCGGCAGTTCGCCGCGCCTGCGGTCGTAGGTGCGCAGCACCGCGTCGACGATCGCCGCGCGGTTCGTGGCGAGGTCGTAGTAGATCTTCGCGCCGCGCAGTGCGTACTCGCCGTCGGTCGCCTGCACGGCGCCTTCGAGGTAGATGCCCTCGACATCCTTCGCCTCGAGCGAGCGGCCGCCCTCGCGCAGCGCCTTCACGGCGCCCTTCGAAAGGAAGATCACGCCGCGCTCGGCGACGAGCTGCAGCCGACGCTCGGCGCTCGTCGCCGCAGCGAGGTACTCGAGCTCCACCATGCCCGTGACGACGACGCGGTCCTCGCGTTCGTCGATCACGACCGACTCGGCCGAGAACGACACCGTGCCGCTCGGCTCGAAGATGGGCAGCGCGCTCGACGACGCGAGCGCGACCTCGACCGACGCTGGGCGCTCGACGGCGCGCACCGCGTCGCGCGGCAAGAGCGGGGCGCCGGGGACGGGTGCCGCCTCCTGTTCGCGCGAGGCCGCGTCGACGGAAGGCCGCGCGGCAAGCGTGCGCGGGCCTTCGAGCAGCGAGCGCAAGTGGCTCGAAAGCCGCGCCTCCGCCGCCGCGATGAAGGCATCGCGCGGCGGCACGCGGTCTGCGGTCGTGACCGCGGCCAGCTGCACCGAACCCTCGATGGTCGCGGTCACGAGGAGGTCGCGTCCGCTTGCCCCGAGCCCCGCGCGGCGGGTCGGCTCATGGGCCTCCTCGAACCACACGGCGACTTGCGTCACGGCATCGGCGCCGATCGGAAGCCGGTTGATCCACACGGCGGCGCGGCGCGCGGTGAACGAGTACCCGCCGACCGCGACGCGGACCTCGCCTTCAAGCAGCAGGCGCTGCGTGTCGTCGACCTTCCAGCGCGTGGCGCGCAGCGCCGACAGCGAGCAGCCGCCGTCGATCGGCGAGACGGGCAGCACCGAGCCGCCGAGCGCGGAGCCGTCGAGCGTGCGTCGCGCGGTCGTCGCCTGCTGCGCGCTGGCGGCCATCGCCACCACGGCGGCGAGCGAAAGCCCGACGGTGGGCGCAAGACGGCGGAATGGTGACTGCACGCGAGGCACAGGCGCAGGATACAGGGGCGTTCGGCCGCGGGGCTCGCGCGGCGTCGGGCTGTTACGACCGCCAGCCCGCGGGTTCGGCGAGCTGCGGTCCCGCCTCGCGCAGCAGGGCGAGCAGCGAGAAGAGGCCGAGCGAGATCCCCGCGATCCACGCCGCGTACGCATGCATGCCGAGCGAGGCAAGCCACGCCGCCGCCACGAGCCCCTTCCACAGGCTTCCGTAGCGGAGGAGCTTGCCCGCCGCGCGCGGGCCGCGCAGGCCGCGCACCTTCCAGAGCGACAGGAGGCCGCAGCCGACCATCGCCGCCATCGGCAGCGCCAGGGTGCGCAGGTCGCTCCACGGGCCGAGGAGCGCCGCGACGAGGTCTTCACCGCCGCGCTGGCGCGCACCCGCGCCAAGCACCACGGCGCTCCAGAACAGCCAGCCGAGCGTTCCGAGCGCGACCGCGCGCCGCGTGAGCTTGGGGCGCTTGTCGGCAAGCACATACGCCAGGAGGCCGATGCCCATCGTCTGGCTCATCGCGAGCCAGATAGGTAGCCCGTGCGGCGTCTCGAGGAACGGAATCGCCATCGAAAGCGCCGTGGCAAGGCCCGCGAGCACGATGCCGAGCGCGGGCACATGCTTCGCGAAGGCGTCGTAGATGAAGACGACGGTCGCGAGCGCCACGCCCGCGACGGCGGCGCCCGTCCCGAACGCGATCGCGCCCAGCATGCCCGCGAGCAGTGCCGCAAGAGCGATCTGCATCGCACGCCGCGATGACAGGCCGCCCGAGGGCAGCGGGCGCTCGGGCGCGAACGCGCGGTCGTGCTTCGCGTCGAGGAAGTCGTTCAGCGCCGCGCCGAAGACGAGGAAGCCCATCGCCACAAGCGCGCCCGCCGCGAGAGCCTGCCAGAGCGGCATCGCCTGCACGGGAGCGCCAAGCGGCGCCTTCTCGTTCGCGCGGGCGATCAGGACCATGAGCCAGACATTCGCGACCGAGCCGAAGGCCACGGACACGCGGGAGATCTCGATGGCCGCGAGGAGTCGTCGGACGGCGCGCTGCACGGCGCGATGGTACGCGCCCGCGCCCAACGCCGCTGCTATCCTCTGCGTCCGCCTCGGCGACGAACCCATGCACACAGCCGTCCCCATGACCCCCGATGCACGCGGGCTCCGCGTTGCGATCGCCACCAGCCGCTACCACGACGAGGTGACCTCGCGCCTGCGCGAGGGCGCCCTGAAGGCGTTCGCCGACGCGGGCGGCAAGGACGACGACCTGCTGCTCGTCGACGCGCCTGGAGCGTTCGAGCTCGTTCCCATCGCGCACGCGCTCGCCGCGCGCGCCGACATCGACGCCGTGGTCTGCCTCGGCTGCGTGATCACGGGCGAGACGACGCACGACCGCTACATCTGCGAGGCGGTGGCCAACGGGCTCGCCGCGATCTCGTCGACCACGGGCAAGCCCGCGGCGTTCGGCGTGCTGACCTGCCCGTCGATCGAGCATGCGCGCGCCCGTGCGGGCGGCTCCAAGGGCAACAAGGGCGCCGAGGCCATGGTGGCGGCGCTCGTCGCCGCGCAGGCCGTGTCGCGCGTCGCGCGCCTTCCGCTCGGGAGGCCCGCATGAGCGGTTCCGATGCGGCTCCCTCGCGCGGCAAGTCGGGCCGCGTGCGCCCCGAGCGGCGTTTCGCGCTGCTCGCGCTCTACCAGTTCGACTCGGGCTTCGCGGGCGACCTCGACAGCGTGCGCACCGCGCTCGAGAGCGCGGCCGACATCGACGAGGACGGCGAGAACCCCGACATGCGGCTCGCATCGGCGCGCGTCGAGGCGCGCGACCCCGAGATCGCCCGCGCCCGCGCCGAACTGATCGAGGCGGGGCTGACCTTCGCGTCGCTCGTGTGGGAGCACCGCCAGGACGCCGACGCCGTGATGCGGCCGTTCACCGCCGAGTGGCCCGTGCACCGCCAGCCCGTGATCGACCGCAATCTGCTGCGTCTCGGCTGGTACGCGTTCACGCACGCAGGCGACGATATCGCGCGCGCCATCGACGAGACGGTCGAGCTCGCGAAGACCTTCTCCACCGAGAAGTCGGGCGCGTTCGTGAACGCCGTGCTCGACCGCGCGGCCAAGGCCCGGGGCGCGGGAGCGCGCTGATGGGCCTGTTTCGCGCGGCGTTCGACGCGATCAAGCGCGGGCTGCAGAAGACCGCCGAGGCCGTCGGCGGGCAGCTGCGGTCGCTGCTTCTCGGGCGCACGCTCAGCGAGGAGCTGATCGACGAGATCGAGACGCGGCTCATCGCGGCCGATGTCGGCGTGAAGGCCGCGCGCGAGCTCGTCGACGGCCTGCGCGCCGAGTTCCGCTCGGGCAAGGTCGCGAAGGGCGAGGACGCGCTCGAGTACCTGAAGCGCAGCCTGAAGGCGCGCTGGCCCGAGGGTTCGCGCGCGATCGCGGTGGCCGAGCGCAGGCCGACGGTGGTGCTCGTGGTCGGCGTGAACGGCGTGGGCAAGACGACGAGCGTCGCGAAGATCGCGAAGAGCCTGAAGGACGAGGGGCGCAGCGTGCTGCTCGCGGCCGCCGACACCTTCCGCGCGGGCGCTGTCGCGCAACTCACCGTGTGGAGCGAGCGGCTCGGCATCGACATCGTGAAGGGGAAGGCGGGCGCGGACCCAGCCGCGGTCGCGTTCGACGCGGCCGACGCGGCGATCGCGCGCGGCAGCGATGTGCTGCTCGTCGACACCGCGGGGCGCCTGCACACGCAGGACAACCTCATGCGCGAGCTCACCAAGATCCGCAATGTGCTCGCGAAGAAGATCCCTGGCGCGCCGCACGAGGTGCTGCTCGTCCTCGACGCGACCAGCGGCCAGAACGCGGTGCAGCAGGCGCGGCTCTTCGCGCAGGCCGCGGGCGTGACGGGCATCTTCCTCGCGAAGCTCGACGGCACCGCGCGCGGCGGCATCGTGGTCGCGATCCGCGAGGAGCTCGCCGTGCCCGTGAAGCTCGTCGGCGTGGGCGAACGCCCCGAGGATGTGCAGCCGTTCGACCCCGACCGCTTCGTCGAGGCGATCTTCGCCGCGTGAGCCGCCGGGGCGCGGCCACTATCCTCCGCGCGTCATGTCGATCTTCCTGTTGTCCATCCTGATCGCACTCGGCGTGAGCTTCGTCTGCTCGCTGCTCGAGGCGGCGCTCCTCAGCCTGACGCCGAGCCAGATCGCGCAGATGTCGGCGCGCCACCCGTCGGCCGCAACGGCGTGGCAGGGGTTCAAGGCCAACATCGAGCGTCCGATCGCGGTCATCCTGATCCTGAACACGACCGCGCACACGATCGGCGCCTCGGTCGCGGGCGCGCAGTTCGACGAGCTCTTCGGCGACGACCTGCTGTGGGTCTTCTCGATCGCGTTCACGCTGGTGATGCTGCAGTTCACCGAGATCCTTCCGAAGACGATCGGCGTGCGCCTGAACACCACGCTCGCGCCGTGGATGGCGGCGCCGCTGCGCGCGCTCGTCGTGGTGTTCACGCCGCTCATCGTCGTGCTGCACTGGCTCAACCGACCCTTCGAGGGCCGCCGCCGCGCGGGCGCGCGCCCGGTCGCGACCGTCGACGAGATCGCCGCGCTCGCCGCCATGGCGCGCATGTCGAAGGACATCGGCGCGCATCAGGAGCGCGTCATCCTCGGCGCGGCGCGCCTTTCCGAGAAGCGCGTGCGCGACCTCATGATTCCCGTGGAGCAGGTGGTCATGCTCTCCGACGACATGCCGCTGCCGCGCGCGATCGTCGCGGCGCACCTCGACGCGCACACGCGCTTCCCGATCTCCGCGGGCAGCGACCGCTCGCGCGTGCTCGGCTATGTGAACTTCAAGGAGATGATCTACTTCATGAGCGCGAACCCGCGCGACCCGAGCCTGAAGGGGATCATGCGTCCGATCACGCGCGTGTCGCCCGACGACAGCGCGACGGCGCTCATGCGCGTCTTCGTCGAGGAACACGAGCACATCGCGATCGCCGAGGGCCCCGACGGCCGCACCGCGGGCCTCGTCACACTCGAGGATCTCGTCGAGGAGCTCATCGGCGACCTCGGCGACGAGTTCGACCGCCTGCCGCGCTACGCGCACTCGCTGAGCGGCGGAACTTGGCTCTTCGGCGGCGGACTGCCCATGGACGAGATCGCGCGCGCGACGGGCGGCGCGCTTCCCGGCGGCAAGGAGCCGTTCGCGGTGTGGCTCGAGGCACGCCTCGGCAAGTCGCCCGCGGGCGGCCAGACGCTGCGCGTCGAGGGCGCCGAGATCTCGGTTCGCCGCGTGCGGCGCGGCCGCGTGTTCGAAGCGTCGGTCGCGGTCGGCTGAGCCGAGGTTGGTTTACTCCATCTGGAGCGTCTGTGCGGGGTCCCCGCGGCGCTTCGCTGCGGCACGCGAAGCCCTTGGCTTGCAGTCGCCCGATCCCGTGGCCTCATGCAATGCAGGACATCCGCGCCGCGCACCTGGAGGGGTGCAGGCGCGGCGTGCGAGAGGGATGCGGCGACGCGCCGTCATCGTGAACAACCAAAGAACCGGAGAGGGAAGGGAACCATGGAATCGTTCAATGCTTCGCGGCTGTTCGCCGCCGGCGTGATCGCCGCAGTCATCGCAGGTTCGGCCGCCGCAGCGGGCGTGGACTTCGAGGCGACCGGGGGCCGCACGCCCACCGAGACGCCGCTCGGCGACGACTCGGCGATCTCGATCGACCGGGCGTATCTCGTCGGAAGCACCACCGTCGTCTTCGGCTGGGAGACTTCAGGCGACCTGCTCGCCGACGCCTCGATGCGCCTCGAGGACTACAACGACGGCCTCGTCGAGACCGCGGGCGTCGGGGGCTACACCGAGTTCGGCTTCGCCGACGCGAACGGCCTCGGCTGGGACCGCGACCTCGATGTGCAGGGCGACAACTGGTACCTGCGCGTCTCGCGCGAGGACGGCCACCGCATCAACACGGGCTCGATGCTCATGACCTTCGGGGCGGGCGTCACGGCCGTGTCGGGCACGCTGCTCGACCTCGACTGGCGGGAGATGTTCCGCATCACCGCCTATGACGCGCTGGGCAACCAGATCGCGCAGATCGACACGGCGTCGGGCCTCGGCGACGAGCGTTCGGGCTCGCTGAACTCGCGCGCCTACGACTTCGCCATCGGCGCCGGCGGCCTCGAGATCTCGTTCGTCCGCGTCGCGTTCGTGGGCGACGCATCGCTCGGCGGAGGCTGGGGCTTCGACAACATCGATGTCGTGTCCGTCCCCGCTCCTGGCGCGATCGCGCTTCTTGGCCTCGCGGGCATCGTCGCGCGCCGCAGACGCTGACTTCACCGACCCTTTTCGGGCTTCCCGGCCCGATGAGAACCTCGCACGGTTCCCCCCGCCATCGGTGCCGCAAGGCATCGGTGGCGCGTTTTTGGGCGAAGAGGGCTCCGCCCGCGCCACCATGCACGGGTAGCATTGGAGCCTCGTCATGCGGATGCACGAACAATCCAGCCGCCGCGCCTTCACGATCGTCGAGATGCTCGCCGTGATCGGCGTGATCGGCATTCTCCTCGGCCTTGTCCTGCCCGCGATCGCGAATGTGCGCCGCGAGTCGCAGTCGGTGGCGTGCCAGGCGAACCTGCGCCAGCTGCATTCGGCGGTCGAGACCTACCGCGCCGCGATCAAGGGCCAGCTGCCGATGTGCGACTTCCTGCCTGCGTCGACGCCCGAAGGGCCCGTCGGCGGGCTCGTCGAGGTGCTCGAGAAGACGGTGGGCGTCGACTGCACCTGCTGGTACTGCGCGGCCGACGACGACGAGGAGGAGTCGCGCTCGACGGGCACGAGCTACATCTATCTGCCCGGCCTGCTGCGCTACACGCCGCAGGTGCAGATCCCTGTCGCGGCCTTGCTCGTCGCATCGCAGGGCGAGGCGCTGACCGAGCGCCAGCGCGAGCGCAGGCGCCGCGACGCCGAGGCGAAGCTTGTCAGCGTGCTCTACGAGCGCAGCCCGAACGCGGTCGCGCTGATCATGGACAGCCAGGATCGCCACAAGATCGGCTCGCGCAACCCGCGCAACGCCGTGTACATCGATGGTTCCGTCGGCATCCTGCGCGAGGCCGACGAGGTCGCCGAGAACTGAACGCGGGAGCCCGCCATGTCGCTCATCGAATCCATCACCGACATCCGCGACCGCCTCGACGGCACGATCAGCGACGCCTGGGAGAACCGCCGCCGCGAGATCGGCCTCGCCGCGGGTGCGCTCGCGCTCGCAGGCGCGCTCGGGCTCGGCGCGTACTGGTGGATCGAGGTCCGCTTCCGTCCGCCGCCGTCGATCTTCGATTCGCCCGTCGACGATGTGCTCGGCTACTTCGCACTCGACGATTTCTCGAAGCTGCCTGTCGACGAGCGCATCCGCTTCCTGCGCGACCTCGCCGACCGCTTCCGCGGCATGGGGCAGGCCGAAAGCGCCACGATGGCCGCGTTCCTCGCGGGTCTCTCGGGCCCAGCACGCGAGCAGGCCACGCAGAACGCGCGCCTTCTCGCCAAGGACATCCTGGCCGACGGCGCCGACGAGTACTTCCGCATTCCCGAGAAGGACCGCGGCAAGTTCATCGACGACTGGGTCGTGAAGTGGACGAAGATGGGCGAGCGCATCGCGACGGGCAAGGAAGGCGAGAAGAGCGACGACGAGCGCCTCGCCGACATGCGCCGCGAGGGCGAGCGTGGCCGCCAGCGCGCGAGCGAGCGGCCCGCCGACCGCATGCCGAGCCTGACTGAAGGCGGCGCGATGCGCTTCCTCGACTTCTGGGAGAGCGATGTCGAGAAGGCATCGACCCCGAAGGAGCAGGGGCAGATCGTGCGCTTCCTCGGCGATGTGCGCAAGCGCTTCGGCGGCGG
Organism: Planctomycetaceae bacterium; assembly: GCA_021297815.1. GTDB lineage: Bacteria > Planctomycetota > Phycisphaerae > Phycisphaerales > SM1A02 > QWPT01. The sequence goes on along the minus strand of JAJTGK010000014.1, from coordinate 15,353 downwards.
GTGACCGTCAACGCCACTCGTGCCGCGGATAGCGGCGGCGCAGCTCGTTGCGCATCTCGGGGTAGAGCGTGCGCCAGAAGCTCGCGAGGTCCTGCGTGATCTGCAGCGGGCGGAAGTTCGGGCCGAGGATCTCGACGACGAGCGGCACGCGGCCGCCCGCGACCTTCGGCGTCTCGTCGAGGCCGTAGAAGTCCTGGATCTTCGCGCGGCCGCGCGGCGGGGCGCCGACGGCGTACTCGATCTTCATGCGGTATCCGCGCGGCAGCGCGAGCGACGAGGGCGCCATCTTCTCGACGAACTGCGCGTCGTCCCACGAGAGCGCGCCGCGCACGGCGTCGATCGCGGCCTTCGCCTCGACCTCGCGCGCGCGCACGCAGCCCGAGCAGAGCTCGGCGCGGATCACCTCGATGTCCTCATCGCTGTACGAGATCAGCCCGCGCTCGGGAAACCACTGCGCCACGCAGCGCACGCGCGCGATCCACGGCTCGCAGTGCTCCTCCCAGCCCTCGAGCCTGATCTCGCCCGAGCGGATGCGCGCGGCGAGCTCGGCCTCGACCTCTGGCGACGGCGCGGCGGGGCGCGCCTTGCGCGCGACCACGGTGTCGAGGAAGAGCTCCTCCTCGGCGGTCTCGACCGCGCGCGTCTCCTTGTTCCAGCCCGCGGCCACGCGGCGCGAGAACGCCTCGGGAAGCACCGCCTCGACCACCGCGCGCGGCACGGGGTGCGCGACGGGAATCGACACGAGCCGGTCGTGGTCGGGGCCCGATTCGCGCACCTCGAGCGCGATCAGGAAGCCCGCGTCGCGCACGAGCGATTCCTTGGAAAGCTCGACCTTGCGCCGCCCGGCGAGCGCGCAGTGCGGGCGCGCGTCCTCGAGCTTGTAGGCGATGCGGTCGACGAAACCCACGGCGAGCGCGCGGTCGACCGCGGCGTTCGACGCGTCGTGCCCCGTCTCCTTCACGCTGCGCGCGAGCTGCTCGGCGACGAGCACCGCCTCGCGGCACGCCATGCGGTCGGCCGCGGCGGGCAGCGCGCGCGATTCCGCGGCCTCGACGAGCTTCTCGCGCACAAGCGCATCGCCGTGCGGGTCGCCCTTGTCAAGAAGCCCGAGCAGCGTGAGCGCGGGCACGCCTTCGGCGGGGTCGCGGTCGGAAAGGCTTGCGGCGATGCGCGCCACGCGGCGCGCGCAGCCGAGGCGCGAGGCCTCGGTCATCGCGCGGGCAAGCCGCGGGTGCGCAGGCACGCGCGCCATCGTGCGGCCCGTGTCGGTGAGCGCGCCGTTCGCGACGGCGCCAAGCGCGGAGAGCGTGCGCAGCCCCTCGTCGATGCGCCGCGCGTCGGGAGCGTCGAGCCACGGAAACCCCGCGACATCGGCCACGCCGAGCGACATCGTCTCGAGGATGGCCGCGCAGAGGTCGATGCGCGCGACCTCGGGCGCGGTGTGCGCCTCGCGTCGCTCGTGCTCGGCCACGCTCCACAGGCGGATCGCGCGCCCGGGCGCGGTGCGGCCCGCGCGGCCCGCGCGCTGCTCTGCGCTTGCCTTCGACACGGGCTCGACGCGCAGCGTGTCGAGCCCGCGCAGCGGGTCGTAGCGGTGGATGCGCGCAAGCCCCGAGTCGATCACCGTGCGCACGCCGTCGATCGTCAGGCTCGTCTCGGCCACATTCGTCGACACGATGATGCGCCGCCGCTTCGCGGGGTCGACGGCCGCGACCGCGCGGTCCTGCTCGTCGGGCGTCAGCGAGCCGTGCAGCGGCAGCACCTCGGCCTGCACGCCCGTGCGCGACAGCGCGACCTTCGCGCGCTCGCAGGTCTTCATGATCTCGTACGCGCCAGGCATGAACACGAGCAGGTGCCCAGGGTCGTCGCTCTGCCCGCGCGCGAACGCGTCGAGCACGCGCTCGATCGCGGCGCCCGCGAGGTCCCATGTCGTCTCGCGCGAGGCCCTCGCCAGATGCTCGAGCGCAACGGGATACGAGCGCCCCTCGGCGACGACCGTGCGGCAGCCGAGGAAGTCCTCGAGCCTGCGCGCCTCGAGCGTCGCGCTCGTCACGATCATGCGCAGGTCCTTCCTGCGCGACTCCTGCGCCAGCTTCACGAGTCCGAGCGCCACATCGACCGCGACCGACCGCTCGTGAAACTCGTCGAGCACCACCGCGCCCACGCGCGCGAGCGACGGGTCGCCCTGCATCTGCCGCACGAAGAGCCCGTCGGTCACGAAGCGGATGCGCGTGTCGCGGCCCACGCGGCGGTCATGCCGCGTCTCGTAGCCCACGAGCCCGCCGACCTCTCCGCCGAGTTCCGCCGCCACGCGCGTCGCCAGCATGCGCGCCGCCAGCCGCCGCGGCTCGAGCACCACGATGTCGCCCCGCACCTCGTCGAGGTCGAGCAGGAACTTCGGCAGCTGCGTGCTCTTGCCCGAGCCCGTCGCCGCGACGACCACGAGGCGGTTCGCCGCGCGCACCGACGCGCGGATCTCCTCGCGCGCACGCTGGATCGGCAGGTCCTCGGGCCGCACCGCCATCAGATCGCGCTCTCATGCCACGCGTCGCCGCTGCGGCGGCGGTGGCGGGGGCCGCCGCGCGTGCCGTCGCCCGACACGCGCTCCTCGTCGTCGCGCTCGAAGCGCGGCAGCGACGGCGCCACCACGCGCTGGCCGATGTGCGCCTCCCACACGATGCGCACGGCCTCGTCCACGCTGTCGGTGATCGAGAACATGTCGAAGTCGCCCGGGCTGATCGTCGCGTACTCGTCGCGCAGCGTCTTCTTCATCCAGTCGATCAGCCCCTCCCAGAACTTCGTGCCCACCAGCACGACGGGGAACGGCACGATCTTCAGCGTCTGGATCAGCGTGAGCGCCTCGAAGAGCTCGTCCATCGTGCCGAAACCGCCGGGGAAGATGATGAACCCGCGCGCGTACTTCACGAACATGACCTTGCGCACGAAGAAGTAGCGGAACTCGATGTCGACGCTCTGGAACGGGTTCGGCCGCTGCTCCATCGGCAGCACGATGTTGAGGCCGATGCTCGTGCCCTTCACCTCGAACGCGCCCTTGTTCACCGCCTCCATGATTCCAGGGCCGCCGCCCGTGATCACGCTGAAGCCCTTCTCGGCAAGCATGCGTCCGCAGCGCTCGGCGTCCTTGTACGACGGGTGGTCGGGCTTGAGCCGCGCGGAGCCGAACACCGCGACGCCTGGCGGATGCTTCGACATCGTCTCGACGCCGTCGACGAACTCGCTCAGGATGCGGAGTGCGCGCCAGCTCTCGAGTGCGAGCGTTTCCTTGCGGGCTTCGGTGTCCATTCGAGGAAGGTACCCGAGCGGCGACGGGCGGGGCGTCGGGCCGCCGCAACGCGCGTATGACGCAACCTGCTGCCACAACGATATTTAGATACAAAAATTTGCGGTGAAACCGCGTCCCCGCTATCCTTGTCCACCTATGCCGAAGAACACCGCCGCGCGCCAGAACGGTCGCAGCTCTTCCGGTTCAACCAAGTCCGCCTCCAGCCAGCGCCCGGCTTCCACCAAGGGCGCGAGTCCGAAGCCCAGCGCGAGTTCCAAGAGCGAGAGAAAGCCCGCCGAGAAGGCGGTTGTTGCCGCATCGCGTGCCGTCGCGGCCGCAGCGACGCCGTCGCGCCTGCCGAAGCTCGAGCAGCTGCCCGTGCCGAAGGGCGGCAAGCGGCCTGCACAGGCTGCAGCGCCCGCGCCCGCTCCCGCGCCGAAGGCGACCGCCGCAACGAAGAGCCCGCCCGCGCCGGCAGCCATCACGACGCCAGCCATGACGCCCGCGAAGCCCGTGATGCCCGCCAAGCCCACGAAGCCCGTCGAGAAGATCGATGTCGTCGTGGCGCCCGCGAAGCCCACCGCGCTTCCGCCGCGCGGCCACAACGAGCAGCCGCCCGCGCGGCAGCTCGGCCTGCGCGCCACGCGTCCCGAGGAGGTCGCCACGGTGCGTCCGCTCGAGATGCGCACGGGCCGCGCCAGCGAGGCGAAGCCGCCCAAGTCGGCCGCCGACATCAACGGCTACTCGGCCGCCGTTCGCTACCTGCTCGAGCGCACCGACTTCGAGCGCATGCGCTCGGTCAAGTACAACGAGACGACCTTCAAGCTCGAGCGCATGGAGCAGCTCCTCGCGAAGCTCGGCAACCCGCACCGCCAGATCCGCACCGTGCATGTCGGCGGCACGAACGGCAAGGGCTCGACCGTCGGCATGATCGCGTCGATGCTCGAGGCCTGCGGCTACACGGTCGGCGTGTACACGAGCCCGCATCTCGTCGACATGCGCGAGCGCATCGTGATCAACGGCCAGATGATCGAGAAGGCCGCGTTCGCCGAGGCGATGAAGCAGGTCGCGAAGGCCGCCGAGAAGGCGGGCGTCGAGCCGACCTTCTTCGAGGCGGTCACGGCCGCGTGCTTCAAGCACTTCGCCGAGCAGGCGGTCGACATCGCGGTCGTCGAGGTCGGCCTCGGAGGCCGGCTCGACTCGACGAATGTCATCATGCCCGAGGCCACGGTCATCACCTCGATCGACCTCGACCACACGAAGCTCCTCGGCAACACCGTCGAGGAGATCGCGCGCGAGAAGGCGGGCATCTTCAAGAAGGATGTGCCTGCGTTCGTGTTCGAGAGCGATCCTGCGGTCGAGGCCGTCTACCGCGAGGTCGCCGAGAAGACGGGCGCGCAGCTGCGCATCGTGAACAAGGACATCGACTTCTCGGCGCGCTTCTGCGTGACCGAGGACCTCGGCCCGCACACGCGCGTGTGCCTCTACTCGAAGACCTCGCGCCTCGAGCACCTTCCCGTGCCGATGCCGGGCGAGCACCAGGCGTCGAACTGCGGCCTCGCGCTCGCGGTCGTCGATCACCTCAAGACGGTCGGCTTCGACTGCCCCGAGGACAAGCTCACGACGGGCCTGGCCGCCACGCGCGTCACGGGCCGCATGCAGCTCGTCTGGGACCGCCCGCGCGTCCTCGTCGACGGCGCGCACAACCCCGCGGCGGTCAGCGCGCTCATGCGCTGCGTCGGCGCGCATGTGCCGTACGACTCGATGGTGTGCGTCTTCGGCTGCTGCAGCGACAAGGATGTGTCGGGGCTCATCGACAAGGTGAACCTCGGCGCCGACAAGGTGATCTTCACCCGCGCCGCGGGCAACCCGCGCTCGGCCGACCCCGAGGACCTGCAGAAGCTCTTCAACGAGCGCTCGGGCAAGATGAGCCAGGTCGCGAAGTCGCTCCCCGAGGCGCTCGAGATGGCCACGCGCGCCGTGAGCCGCGAGGACCTCGTGTGCGTCACGGGCTCGTTCTACCTCGTGGGCGAGACGCTGAAGCACATCCAGCACTTCGACCGCTCGAAGGGCGGCAAGATTCCCGCGCAGGTGCCCGAGAGGGACTGAGCGCGCGAAACCCTGCGATTTCCCGAGGCCCGCGTGGTTTCCACGCGGGCCTCTTCCATCGATGGCGTTCCGTACAATCGCGCCCCTATGTCCGCAGCGCCCATCGCCGAAGGCAACGAGCTTCCGCACCGCTACACCGCCGCGTACGCCAACGCGCTCGAGGAGCGCTGGCAGCAGTCGATGCGGTGGAACGACGGCGCGGGCTACGGCTACCGCCAGCCGAACCCTGGCGAGGCGGGCTTCGACCCGACGCGCCCGAAGTACTACTGCCTGGACATGTTCCCGTACCCGTCGGGCGCGGGCCTGCATGTCGGGCACCCCGAGGGCTACACGGCCACCGACATCATCTGCCGCTACAAGCGCATGAAGGGCTTCAATGTGCTCCACCCGATGGGCTGGGACGCGTTCGGCCTGCCCGCCGAGCAGTACGCGATCCAGACGGGCGTGCACCCCGAGGTCACGACCAAGAAGGCGATCGACAACTTCCGCCGCCAGTTGCGGCGCTTCGGCTTCATGTACGACTGGTCGCGCGAGTTCGCGACCATCGACCCCGACTACTACCGCTGGACGCAGTGGATCTGGCTGCAGGCCTACGAGTCGTGGTTCGACCCCGCGGCGAAGCGGGCGCGGCCGATCCGCGAGCTCGAGGAGCGGCTTGCGCGCGAGGACGCCGAGATCGCGGTCGAGGGCGGCGCGCGCAGGCGCTGGTCGGCATGCTCGAAGCGCGAGCGGCAGCTGCATCTCGACGGCTTCCGCCTGGCGTACCTCGGCACGCAGACGGTGAACTGGTGCCCAAAGCTCGGCACCGTGCTTGCGAACGAGGAGGTCATCGACGGCCGCAGCGAGCGCGGCGGCCACCCCGTGGTGCGCATGCCGCTCAAGCAGTGGATGTTCCGCATCACCGCGTACGCCGACAGGCTGCTCGAGGACCTCGCGCTGGTCGACTGGCCCGAGATGACGCGCACGCTGCAGACCGAATGGATCGGCCGCAGCGAAGGCGCCGAGATCCGCTTCGCGGTCGAGGGCGGCGAGGAACCGCTCACCGTGTTCACCACGCGGCCCGACACGATCTTCGGCGCGACCTACATGGTCGTCGCGCCCGAGCATGCGCTGGTCTCGCGCGCGATCGAGCGCGGCAACGCGGAGCTCGCGAAGTACGCCGCGTGGGCGAAGAACCGTTCCGACATCGACCGCCAGGCGTCGAAGGAGAAGACGGGCTGCGCGACGGGCCTCTTCGCGGTCAACCCCGCGACGGGCGCGCGCATTCCAGTGTGGACCGCCGACTATGTGCTCATGGGCTACGGCACGGGCGCGATCATGGCCGTGCCCGCGCACGACGAGCGCGACTTCGAGTTCGCGAAGGCGTTCTCGCTCGACATCGTGCAGGTCGTCGAGATCGACGGCGTGCCCTTCACGGGCGAGGCCGCGACCGCGGGCGAGGGCCGCGCGGTGAACAGCGCGAACGCCGCCGCGATCTCGATCGACGGGCTCGCGACCGCCGCCGCGAAGAAGGCCGTCATCGCGTGGCTCGAGAAGCAGGGGATCGGCGCGCTGCGCGTCAACTACCGCCTGCGCGACTGGCTCTTCTCGCGCCAGCGCTACTGGGGCGAGCCGTTCCCGATCGTCTACGACGCCGACGGCAACCACTACCCCGTGTCGGCGGCGAGCCTTCCGCTCACGCTGCCGCCGCTCGCCGACTATTCGCCCGTCGAAAGCGACACGCCGCAGCCGCCGCTCGCGAAGGCGCGCGAGTGGACGCACACGACCGCGGCCGCCGCGGGCGTCGACGCGGCGCTCCTCGCGGGCGACACGCCCGTCGTGCGCGAGACGAACACCATGCCCGGCTGGGCGGGAAGCTGCTGGTACTACCTGCGCTACTGCTCGGCGAAGGACGCGTCGCGCTTCGTGTCGAGCGAGGCCGAGCGCTACTGGATGCTCTCGCATCGCGCGAAGAGCGGAAAAACAGGCGTTCCCGCGCAGTTCGACGCGGCGACCTGCCACGCGGGCGGCGTCGACCTCTATGTCGGCGGCAGCGAGCACGCGGTGCTGCACTGTCTCTACGCGCGCTTCTGGCACAAGGTGCTCTTCGACCTCGGGCATGTGTCGACGCCCGAGCCGTTCGGCAAGCTGTTCCACCAGGGCCTGATCACGAGCTATGCGTTCCAGCGGGCCGACAAGTCGCTGGTGCCGACCGATCAGGTGAGCGAGGTGAAGGAAGGCGAGTTCGTCGAGACGGCGACGGGGCAGAAGGTGGCGCAGATCGTCGCCAAGATGTCGAAGTCGCTGAAGAATGTGGTGAACCCCGATGATGTGATCGCCGACTACGGCGCCGACACCTTCCGCCTGTACGAGATGTACATGGGGCCGCTCGAGGCTTCGAAGCCGTGGAACACGCGCGACATCGTGGGCGTGTTCCGCTTCCTGCAGCGCGCATGGCGCCTTGCGGTCGACGAGCGCACGGGCGAGGTGCTCGCGGCGGCCGCGCCCGACGCGAAGCTCGAGAAGCTCCTTCACCGCACGATCCACAAGGTTGGTGAGGACATCGAGAAGCTGTCGTTCAACACCGCGATCGCCGCGATGATCGAGCTCGTGAACGCGGCCACGCGGCCGACGGGCATGGCCGATCCGACGCAGGGCGGCCTGACGCGCGACCAGCTGCTGCGCTTCGCGAAGATCCTGTGGCCGTTCGCGCCGCACTTCGCCGACGAGCTCGGCGCGAAGCTCGGCGTCGCGGGCGTCACGGCCGAAGGCGTGCGCATCTCGCTCTACGACCAGCCCTGGCCCGAGGCCGACCCCGCGATGCTCGTCGACGACGAGGTCGAGATGCCCGTGCAGATCCAGGGCAAGATCAAGGCGCGGCTCATGGTGCCCGCGAAGGCCGACGCCGCGGCGGTCGAGGCGCTCGCGCTCGCGCACGCCGATGTCGTGGCCGCGATCGCGGGCCGCCCCGTGAAAAAGGTCGTCGTGGTGCCTGGCCGCATGGTGAACATCGTGGTGTGAGGCGCAGCGCTGCTACGCTGCAGCGATGCGCGCGTCGATGGCCCGCATTCTCCCGCTCGCCGCCGCGCTTGCGGCGCTCGTCGGCTGTGCCGTCGACACCTGCCAGCTCGATCGCGTGGGCGACCCGCTGTCGTTCGCCGAGGTGCGCGACACCGCCGCGTGGGTGCCCGACTTCGACAGCGCGTGGTGGAGCGAGATCGATGCGGCCTACACGCTGTACGACGCAAGGCTCGAGCGCGTGGCGCAAGAATCGTGGGAGCCGCTCGTGTCGTCGCTGATGGACAGCGAGCAGACGGGGTTCCCGAAGGATGTGCGCGGCGCGCGCGCCATGTGGCAGCGGCATCTCGCAGTGCAGGCGGCGCTCGGATCGGCCGAGATGGCGTTCGTCGCCGAACTCGACGAGAGGCTGCCCGCCGAGGCCGATCGATTCGTCGCATTGCTGCGCGCGCGCGCGGCGTTCTGGCGTGCTTCCTCGCAGTGGGCGCCGCACGGCCAGCGTCTGCCTGGTCCGCTCGAGACGCTCGGCATCGAGGGGCTGCGCACGCCCGACGCGGCGATCGTGGAGGCGGCGACGGGGGCGTACGCGCGGCTCGCGCCCGTCGCGCAGTCCGCGGCTTCGGCGCGCTTCAAGGCATATCTCGAGTACTGCGACGAGACCGCGGCAGCCGAAGCCGAGGTCGTCGCCGCAGCCGCGGCGCTGCAGGCGGCGAAAGGCGCGGGAGCGTCAGCGGCGAAGTCGCGCAAGGAGGCGGCCGATCTCGCGGTGCAGGCGGTCGAGAAGCGGCTGCGCGAGCACACGCGGCGCGCCGCGGACGAGCGCGTGCGCGTGGCGCTCTTCGCTGAGAACCGCGGCTTCGGCGCAGCCATCGCCGACGCGGAGCGCCGCGACGATTTCCTCGAGCGCAACGATGTGATGCTGCATCAGGGCCTTCGGGGGCGCGCGGGCGTGCGCGCCACGCGCGACCTCGCGCTGCGCCTGCTCGAGCGCAACCACGCTGGCGACGAGCCGCGCAAGGCCGCGGTCGAGCGGGCATTCGCGGCGTACGGCGAGTCGCTCGCCGCGCTGCGGGCGCGGCTTGCTTCCGCCTCGATGGCCGAGCGCAAGGCGGCCTACGCCGCGTTGCTCGCGCTGCAGGAGCCGCTCTTCAAGGTGCTTCGCGCGCAGATCGCGGGCGTGGAGCCTGCGGCGATCGAGTTCGTGGCGCTTGGCGTCCTGCTCGGCAGAATCGAGCCCGATGCCGCGGCCGACGAACTGCTCCGCCCGAAGCAGGAGACGCCTGCGCCGGACGACGAACTTGGCGAGGACGGGAGGATGCGCGACAAAGGCCTGCGCATCGTGACGGGGTTTCCGCTGTCGCCGCGCGTCGTTCGCGCGCTCGCTGAAACGCTTCGTCTGGAGGGCGAGACGCTCGTGGAGTTCGAGTCGCTGGCCGCCGCCGAGCGCCGCAGCGCGCTCGAGCGCACCACGGAGCAGATCGAGGCGATGCGCGGCGCGTTTGGCGAAAGCGAGCGCGAGAAGGGCCGCCTGCCCGTCGACGAGCGCGTGCGGCGTGCCCTGCGCGCGACGAGAGTTTCCGCGGCACAGATCCGCGCGCTCGATCGCGAGGCGAACACGCGTGTCCTCGCGGCGGCAGCGGCGCTCGCGGGCGTGGATGCGCGCGACCCGCGCCTCGCTGCGGCGCAGCTCGACCTCGACCTCCATTCGCTCATCGGCGTCTCGACGCGCATGCCCGAGGCGCTGGCGTTCGGCGGTCTTCCACGCGAGGCGACCGTAAGCCCGCTGGAGGTTGCGCAGTCGATGGACGCGTCGGACGAGGTGCGCGAGGCGGCAGAGGCGATCGTGCTCTCGCGCGCGGAAGCGCTGCGCGCCGCACACGCCGACGCGGCCGAAGGCGTGCTCCGCAGCGTGGAGAGCTTCCTGCGTCACGCGCTGACGCGCGCCGAGGAGCCCAGCCGCGCGGCCGAGGCGTGGTACGCGCCGCCGTCGGGCGCGACCGCGGTCGCGCTTCGGTTTGCGCTCGCCGACGAGATCGGCGGTGCGCTTGGAACCAAGGCGCGCGACGCGTATCTGGCGCGGTTCCGCACGCTGGCGCAGCCGGGCATGGACCCCGAGCAGCCGCCTGCGATCGCGTTCCTGCGCGTGTTCGCCGAGCGTATCGACGACCGCGGCGCCGCGGCAGCCGAGCGCGATGCGCGCCTGCTCGTCGCGCTCGAGCTCACGCAGCTTGACGAGGTCCGCGCGCGGAGCTCGCGTGCGCTGCACGAGTGGCGCGCGTCGTGGATCCGCGCCTCCGACATGGACTCGGCGGCAGCGTGGGACGACCTCGCGCGGCGCGGCGCGGTCGGCGCCGTGCTGCGGCAGCGCGTGCGCGACGCCGACGAGCGCGCCATCGCGCGCTGCGAGGCGCGGATCGCCGAAGAACTCGGGCGCACGCGGGCGCTCGAGGTGCTCGGGCGCCACGCGCCGCGCATTCCCGTGCAGTTCGCGCCGTACTTCGCCGAGTGAGCCGCTGCGCACCGCACGCAGCGCGGCCGTAGGATCCGCGCCATGGCCCGCGAGCACATGCCCATCCAGATCGGCCTTCCCGAGGAGCCCGCGTGGCAGGTGGCCGAGCCCACGCCGTTCGCGCTTCTTGCGTTCCTCGCGGGCGACGAGATGCCCGACCCTGGCGAGTCGTTTCTGGCCGCGGGCCGCGCATTTGGCGGCGAGCCGCGCGATGTCGAGCCGCTGCCGATCGAGGACGAGCGCGTCGCGTGGGGCTTCGCGTTCACCGCGGGGCGTCGTGCGTCGCGCGTCCTCGTGTGGTGCGAGCGTGCCGACCCCGCGCAGCTTCCATCGGCCGAAGCCGCCGATGCGCGCTGGGTGCTCTCGCTCGAGACGATCCTCGACGAGGGTCGACCCGTCGAGGATTTCGCGGCGCTCTGCGTGACGCTGGCGGCGTCGGCGGGCGCGCGGCTGCGCCTGCTCTACGACGCGGGGCTCGGCGCCACTTGGAATGCGCCCGCCGCCGCCGAACTCCTCGCCACGCGCGGCGAGCTCGTCGACGAGCGCCAGCTCTACCGCATCGAGATTGTCGCGCGCGACCGTACGAAGGGCCCGTTCTGGCTCTCGACCGTGGGCATGTCGCGCCTGCTCAAGCCCGAGCTCGAGATGCTCGAGGTCCCGCCCGAACTCCTGCGCACCGCGCTCGAGCTCGTCGACGCGACCGCGGCGCGGCTCGTGACCGCCGAGTTTCCGCACGCAGGCGTGCCGTTCGAGGTCGGGCCCGACCTGAAGGCCACGCTCGTGCCCGCGCGCGAGGCCGCCGAGACGGTCGACCCGAGCTGCGCGGGCGGCGAGCGCGACCGCAGGCACCTTCCGCCTGGACCGCGCGCCGCGATCTGCGCGCCCGGGCAGCGTGGCTCGTTCCGCAAGGTGTGGGTGGCGCCGCTCGACGAACTTGCGGCGCTCGCACAGGGCGAGGCGGCGCTCTACATCGCCGAGCGCGTGGTCGATGTGCGCGCCCGCCTTGCGCGACGCACCTGGCCGACGGTCCTGCAGGCGCTCGCCGCGCGCGCGGCGCCCGACGCGTACCTCGTCTCGGCGAAGGTGCTCCTTTCGAAGGCGCAGGCGGCAGGCGCCGACGCACCGACCCCGCAGGGCTACGCGTGGCTCGACATCGATTCCGCCGACGCCGCGGGCGGGACGGGCGCCCTCGCGCACGACCTCGCGTCGCTCGACCGCCGCGCGGGCGAGCGCATCTCGTTCGAGCTCGAGTCGGTCGCCGACTGGCGCATCCACGGCATGCGCCCCGACGCCGCGGAGATCGGCCCCGAGACGCCGCTGCGATAGTGCGCCCGAAACCGAGGCGCGCCGCGCGCGTGCGTGCAACAATGCGCCCGTGCCCGAGCCGTCGACGAGCTTGCCCGAACCTGCGACACCCGTCCGAAGACGGCGCCGCACGCGGTTTCTCCGCGAGGGCCTGGTCTTCGTCGGCGTCGTGCTTGCGCTCGGCCTCGCCGCGGGAAGCAGGCCGAACAACCTCCTCGTGTGGGTGTTCGGCGCGCTCGTCGCGGCGCTGCTCGTGTCGGGTTTCGTGTCGGGCTTCATGATGATGCCGCTGCGCGCGACCAGGCTCGAGCCGAGGCGCGGCCGCGTCGGCGAGCCGCTTCTCGTGCGCTACGACATCTCGAACTCCGCGCGGCGCTTGCCTGCGTTCGATGTCCATGCGCGCGAGGTCGCGACGCCCGCAGGCCTCGAGCCCGTCGCCGAAGCCTGGACGCTGCATGTCGGCCCGCGCGAGACCGCGCACGCCGAGGCCGTGTTTCGCCCGACGCGCCGCGGCCGCGCGCGCCTCGCCGCGTTCGAACTCTGGACGAGCTTTCCCTTCGGCATCATCCGCAAGAGCGTGCGCTTCGACTCGGCGGGCGAGGTGCTCATCCACCCCGAGGTGCGGCCGCTGCGCGCGGAGGTGCTCGCGCGCGTCGCCGCAGGCGGCCTCGGCGGGCAGCGCCTTTCCTCGCAGTCGGGCGGCAGCGACGACTTCTTCGGCGTGCGCGAGTACCGACCGGGCGACAGCGTGCGTCACATCGCCTGGAAGCGCCTCGCGGGCACGGGCAGGCTCGCGACCATCGAGCGCAGCCGCTCGGTGCCGCCGCGCGTGCGCATCCTGCTCGATCTACGCCGCGCGACCGCCGATCTGCGTCTTGCGGAGGGTGAAGACGCGCGCGCGTTCGAGGAGCGCGCCATCGTGCTCGCCGCCAGCTTCATCGCGCTCGCCGACAGGCTTGGCTACGAGCATGCGCTGTCGGTCGCGGGGCTGCCGATCCCGCCGATGGCGCTGCGCCGCGGGCATTTCCATCGAGAGAAGCTGATGTCCGCGCTCGCCGCGCTCGACCTCGACGCGCCGCGCGCCGCAGGAAACGGCCTCTCGACAAGCGACGAGCGCGCGACGCTCATCGTGATCCACCCCGACCGCGCCGACACCTCCATCGCGCCCGAGCAGTCGTGGCACTTCACCGCGCGCCAGCTCGACTCGCTCTGCGAGCAGGATGCCGAAGGCGGGGCGCGCGCATGAGCATCCTGCGCCAGCACAGGCTCGCAAGCCTGCTGCTCGTCGCGGTGGCGATGGCGGCGTTCTCGCTATCGCAGCTCGACTTCGCGATGCTGTTCACCGCGTGCACGCTGGTCACGCTCAGCTGGTATGTGACCGAAGGTCCGCGCGGCCGCGCGCTGCCGACCTGGATCTCGAACCTGTTCGTCCTCGTGGTGCTCGCGTGGAGCGTCTTCACCTTCCTCGCCACGGGCGAACTCGAGGGCGCGATCGGGTCGCTTGGCCGATTCCTGCTCTGGCTCCTCGTCATCCGACTCTTCACCCAGCGCTCGGCGTACGAAGACCGCGAGCGCTTCGCGCTGTCGACCATGCTCGTCGTCGCGGGCTGCCTCGACAGCGTGCAGTTCTTCTTCGGCGTGCTCGTCATCGTGTACGCGTGCCTCGCGGTGTGGACGGCGATGCTGTGGCGGCTTTCGCGCAGCGCCGAGACGGCGCGCGCCGCGCGTCGCGCATCCGATGGCTTCGCGCCGCCGCTCGAGATCGAGGTCGGCCGCCGCACGCGCCCGCAGTTCCGCTGGCTTGCGGGCTCGATGATCGCGGGCATCCTCGCCGCGAGCATCGTGGTGTTCGTGCTGTTCCCGCGCTTCTCGAACCTGCCTGGCCGCGGGCCGCGCGGAGGCCCGTCGGTCACGGGCTTCACCGACGAGATCCGCCTGATGGGCGGCGGCCGCATCTCCGAGAGCCGCCGCGAGCTGTTCACGCTGCGCTGGCGCGACCCCGCGGGTGTGCTGCAGCAGTCGCCGCGCCCGCTGCTTTTGCGCGGCGCGGTGCTCGACCGCTACGACCCCGAGGACCAGCGCTGGTACGCGCGCCGCACGCGCCGCCCCGTGCGCACGCTGCGTGCGGCGGGCGACGACGCGTTCACTCCGATCGGCGTGCGCGACACCGCCATGCCCGCGTCGGCGTACACCGCGGAGTTCGAGATGCGGTCGCTGGCGACCGATGTGATGTTCACGATCTACGCGCCCGTCGGCGTGCGCACCGACGAGCGGCGCACGCTGTCGCTCGACCCGTCGACGCTGCTCCTGCGCGATGTGTCCACCGAGCGCGTCGGCCGCTACTGGACCTACGCGCTCAAGGTCGACCTGCAGCCGTCGGCCGAGGCGCTCGAGTCGCTGGCGGGCGGCGTCGACCCCGCGCCGCGCAATATCGGCTTTCCCGTGGCCGAGGTGCTTCCGATCGCGCGCGAGATCCTCGAGACCGTGCGGCGCAACTCGAACATTCCCGAGCCCGACCCCGCCGACCCCGCGTCGACATGGACCACGAACCGCGAGACGGCGCGCGCGATCGCCAGCTGGATGCGCGCGAACTTCCGCTACACGACCGATCTCTCGGACTTCGCGCGCATCGAGGGCGAGGATCCGATCGTCACCTTCCTGCGCGAGGAGCGCGAGGGCCACTGCGAGTTCTTCGCGAGCGGCCTCTGCGCGGTGCTGCGCTCGCTCGGCATCGAATCGCGCGTGGTCACGGGCTACATCGCGCTCGAGTACGACGACAGCGCGGCGGGCTACATCGTGCGCGAATCGAACGCGCACGCATGGACCGAGGTGCGCACGGGGCCGAACTCGTGGCTCGCCGTCGACGCCACGCCCGAGGAGACGCTCCTCACCATGCAGGAGCGCAACCGCTCGTTCGCCGACCGATTCCGCTGGATCTACGACCGCATCGAGTTCCTGTGGAACTCGCGCGTCGTGACCTACGACTCGTCGACGCAGGCCACGCTGGCCGACCGCATGCAGGGCGGCTGGGTCGACGGCGCGCGCGCGCGGCTCGAGCAGGTCTCGGCGGCGATGCGCGCGCTCGCGCTCAACCTGAGCCTCGGCCGCGCGGGTGGCGCGTGGTTCACCGTGGTCGCCATCGCCGCCGCG
>JAJTGK010000115.1 GCA_021297815.1 Planctomycetaceae bacterium | reverse complement strand
CGCCTTGCGCGCCTCCTCGACCGTCTGGCACACGACCACGCCCTTGCCCGCGCAGAGCCCCGTGGCCTTGACCACGCAGCCGTCGACGCGTGTGGCGACATAGGCGAGCGCCTGGTCGGCGTCGGTGAAGGTCCGCGACTCGCCCGTGGGCACGCTGGCCGCGCGCATGACCTGCTTCGCGAAGGCCTTGTCCCACTCGAGCTGCGCGGCGGCCTTGCTCGGGCCGAAGACGACGCGACGCGGCGCATCGGAGAGTTTCGTCGCGTAGTCGGCGGCAAGCGGTCCCTCGGGCCCGATCACGACGAGGCCGATGTTCTCTCGCTCGCACCAGCGGCAGAGGCGGAAGGTGTCGTCGATCGGCTCAGGGCACGCCTGGCCGATCTCGAGCAGCCCCGCGTTCGCATCGGATTGGACCCACAGCGTGCCAAGGCGGCGGCTCTTCTTCAGGCGCCATGCAAGCGCATGCTCGCGGCCGCCGGTGCCAAGGAGGAGGACATTCAGGGTCTCGGGGCAGCGGGGTCGGGCCATGGGGGCGACACTCTAACGCGCCTCCGTGCTAGATTGCGCGGCCCGCCGGGACTCGCACCCTGTGGAACCACGGATCCATCCCATGCCGCGATCATGTTCGACCGTTCAATGCTCCGCCCGCCACCCCTCCGCGTGGGTTCATCGCGGGGCGACGACCCTCGCCCTGACGGCCCTGGCCGCGGGCGCATTTCTGTTCGGGGCGTCGTCGGCGCACGCGGCGGATGACTCCGACCTCCTGAAGAAGCTGAACCAGCCGCTGGCGCGCGTGACCGAGGACTCGAAGAGCGCCAAGCGCATCTTCACCGCGTACCTCGACATGACCAAGCCGCCGAAGGAGATCGGCGCCGACTTCAACATGACCACGATCTGGCCGGGCATGGACGGCTGGGCCGATGTCGCCAAGTGGGCCGAGGCGAACGCCGCCATGGGCAAGGCGCTTGTCGAGGTGCAGAACTGCCTGGTGCTGGGCGTGCCGTACGGCACCGAGGGCGTCGACCCGAAGTTCGTCGAGCGCGGCCTCGTCGCCAAGGTCGGGGCGTCGAGCACCGAGTCGAAGGGTGACTTCGCCTACCTGAAGGCGATCGGCGAGATCAACGCCTATGTGGTCGCCGACATGTACCGCCTGTGCGAGGCGGGCAGCTTCGACGACGCCTTCAAGGTCGGCCTCGCGCACCTGCGCGTGCTTCGCCAGGCCTGCGAGGCGAGCATGTTCGACGAGAAGGTCGCGGCCATGACCATGCTGTGCGACGCCTTCTCGGTGCACCGCGACATCGTCTACACCTACATGAAGAAGATGGGCGTGGAGCGCCTGAAGCTGCTCGCCACCAAGGAATACCCGTTCATCAAGGCTGCGGACAACGAGCGCCTGAAGCGGCTTGAGATGCCCGAGGGCGACCGCCTCGTGGCCGAGGCGCTGATCGCGAGCGTGTTCGTGGGCGGCCAGCCCGACGAGGAGCGCTTCGCGGGAACCTTCGCCGAGCTGCAGGCGCTCGACGCGCCGCTGACGGGCTTTGGCGCGTCGAAGCGCTGGCAGGGCATCGCGTCGAAGCACGGCAGCCTCGAGGCGAGCAACAAGAAGCTCACCGCGATCTACGACGACTGGTGGCGCCGCTGGCGCATGCGCGCCTACGACCCGATCCAGGCGCTGCCCACCGAGCTTTCTCGCACGAACCCCGTGAAGTACGCGGCCGTCGTGCTGTCGGCGCGCGACATCGCGCAGCTCTTCGAGCTCCGCCGTCGCCTGATCGTCGAGTCGTGCGGCACCGTGCTCGGCTGCGGCCTCGCCGCCTACATGGTGCAGTTCGAGGAATGGCCCAACGACATCGAGAAGGCCTACGCCGTCTACATGCCGAAGCGTTTCGACTTCGACCCGTACGACAAGGACTACGGCCGCATGCGCTACGAGTACCTCGAGGCGCGCGACAAGGGCACCGACAGCGAGGAGTTCGGCCGCGTCACCATGACGGGCTGCGTGCTGTACGCCCGCAACGGCGACAACGAATTCAACGGCGCCACCAAGCACATCGCGGGCGGCGTGACGGGCGACTTCATCGTGTGGCCGCCGCTGCGCGCGCTGTCGCGCGGCCAGGGTGGCGAGTGACACGCGCCCAAAGGCGCACAACGAGGCGGAGAACGCGATGAGCGCACATGGTTCGGACTCGGTCGAGAAGCTCGTGATCATCGGCTCGGGCCCCGCAGGCTGGACGGCCTGCATCTACGGCGCCCGCGCCAACCTGCAGCCGCGCGCGGTGATCGGCGTGCCTGCGTCGAACCCCGCACCCGTCCTTCCGGGTGGGCAGCTCATGCTGACCACCGAGGTCGAGAACTACCCTGGCTTCCCGCACGGCGTCTCGGGCCCCGAGATGATGGGCCTGTTCCAGCAGCAGGCCGAGCGATTCGGCACGCGCGTCACGCACGCCGATGTGGTGAAGTGCGACTTCAGCGCGCGCCCGTTCACGCTCGAGACGAGCGAGGGCGAGACCATCCGCGCGCACGCGGTGATCATCGCGACGGGCGCCACCGCGAACTGGATCGGCCTGCCGAACGAGCTGCGCCTCGCCATGAACGGCGGCGGCGTGAGCGCGTGCGCGGTGTGCGACGGAGCGCTGCCCGTCTTCCGCGACCAGCCGCTTGCGGTCGTCGGTGGCGGCGACACGGCGATGGAGGAGGCGAGCTACCTCGCCAAGTTCGCGTCGAAGGTCTATGTCATCCATCGGCGCGGCGAGTTCCGCGCGTCGAAGGCCATGCAGGCGCGCATCCTCGACAACCCGAAGGCCGAGCCCGTGTGGAACTCGGTGGTGGTCGATGTGCTCGGCAAGGACTTCATCGAGGGCGTCGTCCTCGAGAACACCGTGACCAAGGAGCGCTCGACGCTCTCCGTGAAGGGCCTCTTCATCGCGATCGGGCATTCGCCTGCGACGAAGTTCCTGCAGGGAACGGGCATCGAGTTCGACGACAAGGGCTATGTGATGCTGCGCACGCGCACGAGCCGCACGAACATCGACGGCGTGTTCGCCGCAGGCGATGTGGCCGACGCGCAGTACCGCCAGGCGATCACCGCGAGCGGCATGGGCTGCCAGGCGGCGATCGACGCGGAGCGCTGGCTCGCGGAGCAGGGCATTCACTGAGCGCGGTGCGCTCGGCGTAAGCGCGGGCGTCAGGCCGTGAGCGCGAGCTTCAGGCCTCGTCGGGCGCGAGGCGCGTGATCACCTTCGCGCCCACGATGTCGCCCCACACATTCATGGTGGTGCGCACCATGTCGACCAGCCGGTCGACGCCGATGATGATGCCGATCGCGCTGATCGGAATCGCCTCGAGCCCGCGGCCCGCGAGGCTCGTATTCACCGCCGTGATCACGATGACGAGCGTGACGA
Organism: Planctomycetaceae bacterium; assembly: GCA_021297815.1. Taxonomy (GTDB): domain Bacteria; phylum Planctomycetota; class Phycisphaerae; order Phycisphaerales; family SM1A02; genus QWPT01. The sequence continues at coordinate 8,750 of JAJTGK010000115.1, read as the reverse complement.
GGCCCGCCGACGGAATGCCCGCGGCGCCGATCGCGGCGAGCGTGGCCGTCATGACCACGATGACCGTGTCGCCGAAGGTCAGGTCGACGCCGAACCACTGGAACAGGAAGAGCGCCGCCACCGCCTCGTAGAGCGCCGTGCCGTCCATGTTGATGGTGGCGCCCACGGGAACGACGAAGTTGGTCGCGCGCTTCGAGCAGCCGCCCTCGTTCGCGGTGACCTCGAGCGTGACGGGCAGCGTGGCGTTCGACGAACTCGTCGAGAACGCGGTGACCAGCGCGCGGCGCACGCGCCACATCAGCTTCCAGCAGTTGCCGCCGCCGAGAAGAACGCCCATGAGCGGCAGCAGCACGAAACCGTGGAAGAGCAGTGCGCCCATCACGACCACGAAGTACTTGCCCACGGGGCCCGATGCGGCGCCGAGGCCGATCTTGCCCACGACGCCCGCGACGAAGAGGAAGAGCCCGAGCGGCATGAGCCACAGCACCCAGCGGATGACCACCATGAGCGCCGCGAGGAACCCGTCGAGCGCCGCACGCGCGGGGCGCGCCGCCTCGCCCGCCGCCGCAAGACCGAGCCCGAGCAGGATCGAGAACGCGATGACGCCGATCGTGTTGCCCGCGGCGGCCTCGGCAAGCGGGCTCTTCGGGAGGATCGACCCGATGATCGACTGCCACGCGCCCCCAAGCCCCATCGACTCGCCCGCGGTCATGCGCTGCGCGCGGGTCGCGTCGGCGTTGAAGGCCTCGCCGCCTTGCCGCACCAGCGCCTCGACCTCGGCGGGCGACCAGCCGGCGCCGGGCTGGAAGTAGGCCACGCAGATGGCGCCGAGGGTGGCCGCGATCAGCATGCTCGACACATAGAAGCCGATCGTGGCGCTGCCGATCAGGCCGAGGCGCGACGGATCGCCGATCGACGCGATGCCCGTCGCCACCGAAAGCACGACGAGCGGCACCACGATCATCTGCAGCGGCCGCAGCAGGAACATCTCGCCCGCGGTGTTCCACCACGCGCCGACGGAGACCTCGTTGACATGCATCCACTGGCCGACCGCGACTCCGAGCAGAAGACCCGCGAAGAGCAGGATCGTCTGCAGGCGGCCATGGGACGACGGCGCGGCGGCGTTCGACATGGGCGCGATCCTAGCGGAGCGCGCCCATCGCCGTCATGCCGACTGGCGTCAGACCTTGACCGCCGCGTCGGGAACCGTGCTCTTCACATGGGTCTCGACGAGCTGCTGCGGGTCGACGGGGCCCGGGGCGTCGGTCATGAGGTCGGCGCCCGACTGGGTCTTCGGGAACGCGATGACATCGCGGATGTTGTCGGTGCCTCAGCTCGAACACCTTCGCCTGCACCTTCTGGTCGTGGATGCGGACCGAGCCGCCCGCGCTCTCGCTGCCATTGAGCACGAGGTCGTAGCCCGCCGACAGGCAGCCGCCCGGATCTGTGCCGAGGATGCCGAACTGGTCGGGGTTCGGGCTCGTGAACGGGTGGTGCAGCGCGACCCAGCGCTTGCCGTCGTCGTCCCACTCGAACATGGGGAAGTCGACGACCCAGAGGAAGTTCCACTTGCCCTCGGGCACGATGTCGAGGTCGCGCGCGATCTTCTGGCGCAGTTCGCCGAGGGTCTTCGTCGCGATGTCGTAGTGGTCGGCCGCGAACACGACCACATCGCCAGGCTCGAGCCCGAGCTTGGCCACGAGCTCCGCCTTCACGGGCTCGCAGAACTTCGCCACGCCCGTCTCGAAGCCGTTGGCGCCGAGCTTCGTGTACGGAATGCCGCCCGCGCGGAAGGTCTTCGCGAAATCGCTGTAGCCGTCGAGCACCTTGCGCGTCAGCTTGTCGTTGGGCGCGGGCACGCGAATCGCCTTCACCACGCCGTTGCGGCCGTTCTTCGACTTGGCGAGCGCGTCCTTGAACACGCCGAACTCGGTCTTGGCGGCGATGTCCGACACATCGCGGATCTCGAGGCCGTAGCGCGTGTCGGGGCGGTCGATGCCGAAGCGCTCCATCGCATCCCAGTAGGTCATGCGCGGCACCTCGCCGATGTCGTACTGGAAGAGCTCCTTCCACAGGCCGCGCGCGAAGCCCGTCATCATGTCCATGACATCCTCGCGCTCGACGAAGCTCATCTCGAGGTCGATCTGCGTGAACTCGGCCTGACGGTCGGCGCGCGGATCCTCGTCGCGCATGCACTTGCAGATCTGGAGGTAGCGGTCGCAGCCCGCGACCATCAGGATCTGCTTGAAGAGCTGCGGGCTCTGCGGCAGCGCATACCACTTGCCTGGGTGCAGGCGCGCGGGCACGATGAAGTCGCGCGCGCCCTCGGGCGTCGTCTTGATGAGAAGCGGCGTCTCGATCTCGAGGAAGCCGTTCTGGCTGAAGTAGTCGCGCGCGAACTTGGTGATGCGCGAGCGCGTGCGCAGGATGTGCTGCATGCGCGGGCGGCGCAGGTCGATGTAGCGGTAGGTGAGCCGCGTCTCCTCGCCGATCTTGTCGGCGTCGTGGTCGTCGGGCAGGATCGGCGGCGGCTCGGCGGGGTTCAGGAGCTCGAGCTTCTCGGCGACGATCTCGACCTCGCCCGAGGCGAGCTTCGGGTTGGCGCCGCCCGCGCGGATGCGCACCTTGCCCTGCACGCCCACCACATACTCGCGGCGGAGGGTGCGCGACAGGTTCACGAGGTCGGCGGGCGACTGCTCGAGATCGAACACGACCTGGCACAGGCCCTCGCGGTCGCGCACATCGGCGAAGATCAGGCCCTTGCCCTGATCGCGATAGGTGTTGACCCATCCGCAGATGGTGACGGTCTGGCCGACGAGGCTCGCGCGCAGCGAGCCGCACATGTGGGTGCGCTTCAGCATGGGGGCGGGATGGTACCCGAGCGGCGGGGCGATTTGGCCCCGCGCAAGAGGGGGTGCTTGCGGTAGTCTGCCCGCGTGGCCAGCGACCGCCGCCTTGTCCTCTTCACCGCGATGGAGCCCTCGGGCGACGCCCACGCGGCGCCCGTGATCGAGGCGCTGCTGCGCGACCACCCGGGCATCGAGGTGTGCGCGTGGGGCGGGCCCCGCATGGAGGCCGCGGGCGCGACCATGGTCGGGCGCACCGCCGACGACGGCGTGATGGGCCTCGCGGGCGTCGGCAAGATCAGGCAGGTCAAGGCCCTGCACGACGAGATCGTCGAGTGGAGTTCGTCGCGGCGCGTCGCGGTGCATGTCGCAGTCGACTCGCCGAGCGCCAACATGCCGCTCTCCGCGCGGCTCAAGCCATCGGGCACGCGCATCGTCAACCTCGTCGCGCCGCAGTTGTGGGCGTGGGCGCCATGGCGGCTTGGCAAGGTGAAGCGGACGAGCGATGTGCTGCTCTGCCTGCTGCCCTTCGAGGAGCGCTGGTTCCGCGAGCGGGGCGCGACCGCGAAGTACATCGGGCATCCCGTGCTGTCGAAGGTGGTCGATGCGGAGCGCATCGCCGAGGAGCGCGCGCAGCTCGCGCCAGGCGGGCCGCGGATCGTCATCCTCCCAGGCTCGCGCTCGGGCGAGGTGCGTGCGAACGGCCGGCTGCTGACCGAGGTCTTCTCGCTGATCCAGAACCGCCACCGTGCCGCAGTCGCGGTGGTCGTGGCGTCGAGCGATGCGAACGCGCGGCTCTTCCGCGAGATGCTCGGCGGGCGCCTGCCGCCTGCGATGCATGTTGTGGTTGCGAACCGCGAGGGCGTGCTCGAGGCGGCGATCGACTGGTCGGAACTCGCGCTGTGCGTCTCGGGCACGGTCAGCCTCGACTGTGCTCGCCAGGCGAAGCCGATGATCGGCGTCTATCGGACGAGCTTCCTCGAGGTCCTCGGCGCCAAGTTCATCTTGCGTGCGCCGCACAAGCTGCTGCCGAACATCATCGCGGGCGACGAGATCGTGCCCGAGTTCGTGCCGTACGCGGGAGGTGCGGGCCGCATCGCCGAGGCGGCGCTCGCGCTGATCGGAGATGGACGGAAGACCGCCAGAATGAGGGAAGACCTGCGGCGGGTCGCCGCGTCGTTCGAGGGCCGCGACCCGGCGGGGCTTGCCTCGGCGGTCATCGCGCGTGCGGCGCTCGGCAAGGGCCTCTCGAACGCGGAACTCGACGCGCTCGAGCGGTCCCTGAAGGAGCCGCGGCCCGAGTCGTCCGACGAGCCGTGAGTCGCGTGCTCCGCAGCGCGGAAACTCGGCCGAACGGTTATATTCGCCACCCCGCAGACGGGCCGCCTTGCGGCGGTTCCTTCGCCATGGTCAACCCCATGGACACCACCGATGGTTCCGCGAGCCGGAGCCTCCAAGGAGAGACACGACATGCGTTCGTTCCAGAGCTTCCTCCGCGCCTCCGCCGCCGTCCTCGCCGCCAGCGTGTCCATGGGCGCGCTGGCCGCGGAGAGCGTGAAGATCGTCTCGAGCCTGCCCCGCACGGGCAGCGCCAACGCGCAGACGACCAGCATGGTCAACGGGATCAAGATGGCCATCGCCGAGCGCGGTGGCAAGATCGGCGACATCGAGATCGTCTACGAGGACTGGGACGATGCCAGCCCGCAGCGTGGCAACTGGGACCCCGCGGTCGAGGCGGCGAACGCCGACAAGGCCATCGCCGACTCGTCGGTGCTCGCCTACATCGGAACCTACAACTCGGGCGCGTCCAAGATCTCGATGCCGAAGCTGAACTCGGCGGGCATCGTGATGGTGAGCCCAGGCAACACCTACCCTGGCCTGACCAAGGAAGGTTTCGGCGAGGAGAACGAGCCCGCCGTCTACCGCCCGAGCGGCAAGATCAACTACTTCCGCGTCGTGCCGACCGACGATGTGCAGGGCTCGGTCGCCGCGGACTACGCGAAGGAACTCGGCGCGAAGAAGGCCTATGTGCTGCATGACCGCGAGCTGTACGGCAAGGGCATCGCCGATGTCTTCAAGAAGAGCGCGGCCGAGCTCGGCATCGAGGTCGTCGGCTTCGACGGCATCGACAACAAGGCTTCGAACTACAAGAGCCTCGTCACCAAGATGAAGCAGGCGGGCGCCGATGTCGTGTACTACGGCGGCACCACGCAGACGAACGCGGGCCAGCTCGCGAAGGACATCGTCGCGGGCGGCCTGAAGGCGAAGCTCATCGTGCCCGACGGCTGCTTCGAGGAGGCGTTCATCGCCGCCGCGGGCGCCAAGGCGCTCGAGGGCCGCTGCTACATCACCTTCGGCGGCGTCGAGGCGAAGGCGCTCACTGGCAAGGGCAAGGACTTCTACGAGGGCTACAAGAAGACCTACGGCGGCGAGCCCGAAGGCTACGCCGTGTATGGCTACGAGGCCGCGAATGTCGTGCTGGCCGCCATGGAGCGCATCCACAAGGCGGGCGGCAAGCTGACCCGCGAGAGCGTGCTCGCCGAGGTCGGCAAGACCAAGGACTTCACGGGCGCCCTCGGCACCTGGAGCTTCGACGCGAATGGCGACACCACCAACCGCACCTTCAGCGTGAACACCGTCAAGGACGGCAAGTTCACGACGGTGAAGGTCGTCCAGTGACCGCGGCCACGCGCACGGCGGATACCGAAGGATGACCGAGACCGAAGTCTTCATCCAGCAGGTCATTCTGGGCCTGTCGAACGGCATGATCATCGCCCTCGTGGCCCTTGGCTACACGATGGTGTATGGCATCGTCGAGCTGATCAACTTCGCGCACGGCGATGTGTTCACGCTCGGCGGGTTCCTCGGGCTCACGATCGTCGGTGCGCTCGGCGCGGCGGCGATCATCGATCCTGGCGCGCTTGGCGAGACTTCGAACTGGCTGCTCCTCGTCGGGCTCGTGATCGGCTGCGGGCTCTTCTGCGGCGTGCTCAATCTTTCGATCGACACGGTCGTCTACAAGCCGCTGCGGCGCGCGCCGAAGCTCACGCAGCTCGTGGCGGCGATCGGCGTGAGCTTCATCCTGGTCAATGTCGCGCTCTTCTGGGGCGGCGTGCCCATGGATGTGTTCAGCGGTGGCGCGGCGGCGGCCGCAAGCAAGGATTTCCCCGAGATCCTCGAGGGCTCGAACCTCCTCGGCGAGGACTCGAATGTGGTGCTGCGGCTCGAGGACATCGCGATCTTCGCGATCACGATTCCCCTCATGATCGGCCTCACGCTCTTCGTGAAGAAGACGCGCCTCGGCCGCGGCATGCGCGCGACGGCGCAGAACCCGATCGCGGCGCGCCTCATGGGCATCGACACCGACCGCGTGATCGCGGCGACCTTCCTGATCGGCGGGTTCCTCGGCGGCGCGGCCAGCGTGATGTGGTCGGTCTACAACAACACGATCTCGTTCCAGATGGGCTTCCGCGCGGGCATGGACGCGTTCACCGCGGCGGTGCTCGGCGGCATCGGCAGCCTGCCTGGCGCGATGGTGGGCGGCGTCCTGATCGGCCTCATCCGCGCGATGAGCGACCAGTACATCGAGACGCGCTGGACCAATGTGGTCGTGTTCAGCGTGCTCGTCCTGATCCTCGTCTTCCGTCCAAGCGGCCTCCTCGGGCTCAAGCAGCGGGAGAAGGTCTGATGAAGGCCGTGCTCCCGCGGTTCGCACCGTTCTCGCGCGGCCAGTTGGTCGTGCTGGCGCTGCTCGCGGCGCTTCCGCTGGTCGCTCCGTCGTACGCCGCATCGGGCCGCACCATCATCGTGTTCGCGATCATGGGGCTCGGGCTCAACATCGTGGTCGGTTGGACGGGGCTCCTGAACCTCGGCATCGCCGCGTTCGGCGCGCTCGGCGCGTACGCGTACGGCATCCTGACCTGCGAGATCTATCCGTTCCAGTTCGGTTTCTGGGGCGGGCTGCTGCTCGCGGCGTGCGTGGGCGCCGTGGCGGGCGTGCTGCTTGGCGCGCCGACCCTGCGCCTGCGCGGCGACTACCTCGCCATCGTCACGCTTGGCTTCGGCGAGATCGTGCAGGACGCGCTCAAGAACCTTGAGGCGATCACGAAGGGCACGCAGGGCATCAACCCGCTGCCCGCGGCCTCGCTGCCCGGCGTCGACATCACGAGCGAGACGCCCGTGCGCTGGTTCTACCTCTACCTCGCGATCCTTGCGGTCGTGGTGTTCCTCTGCCGCAACCTCGAGTTCAGCAGGCTGGGCAGGCAGTGGTTCGCCGTGCGCGAGGACGAGCTCGCCGCGCGCTGCATGGCGATCGAGCCCGACAAGGCGAAGCTCAAGGCGTTCGCCACGGGCGCGGCGCTGGCGGCGGTGTCGGGGGCGCTGCTTGCGAGCGTGCTCAGCTCGACGGGTGAACCCGCGAACTACGACTTCCAGGTGTCGATCCTCGCGCTCTGCATCGTCATCGTGGGCGGCATCGGCTCGATCACGGGCGTGCTCGTCGGCGCGATCGTGATGATCGGGCTCAACAACATCGCGCTCCCCGCGATCTCCGACGCCATGCAGCAGGCGGGCATCGGCTCGACGAGCAATGTCTTCACGAGCCCCAACAACTACAAGTATCTCACCTTCGGCCTCGCGCTCGTCCTGATGATGCGCGTCCGGCCCGACGGCATCGTCCACTCGCGGAAGGCGGTGCGGAAGTGAGCGTCGCCCTGATCTCGGCCGAGAAGGTCACCATGCGCTTCGGCGGCCTGACGGCGGTCAAGGATGTCTCGGTCGCCGTGGCACCCGGCTCGATCACCGCCGTGATCGGCCCGAACGGCGCGGGTAAGACGACGCTCTTCAACGCGATCACAGGCGTCTACGAGCCGACCGAAGGCCGCGTGCTCGTCGCGGGCCGCGACCCGAGCCGCACGCTCGACGCGCGCGTGGTGGTTTCCTGCGCCGTGACCGCGCTCGCGACCGCGCTCTTCGTCGCGGTGGGCGTCCGCGTCGAGGCGCTGTGGCAGGCGTCGATCATCGACCTCTACGAGTTCCAGCAGGCGTTCCCGTGGGGGAAGTCGCTGTCGACCTTCCTTTCGGCGCTCTTCGGCGGCGGGCTCTGGGGCACCTGGATCCCGCTCCTCGTGGGCCTCGTGCTCGGTGCAAGCGGCCGTTATGTGATCTGGTCGCGCACGCGCCGCACGCCCGATGTCGTGGCCTCGGCGGGCGTCGCGCGCACCTTCCAGAACATCCGCCTCTTCCCCGAGCTTTCGCTTGTCGAGAATGTGACGGTCGGCATGGACCGCCGCCTGACGAGCGGGTTCCTTCCTGCGCTTCTCGCGTTGCCTTCCGCGCTCCGCGAGCGCTCCGATGCGCGCGCCGACGCACTGAAGCTCCTTGAGTTCGTCGGCCTTGCCGACAAGGCCGAGGACGCCGCGGGCAATCTGCCCTATGGCCACCAGCGCCGCCTCGAGATCGCGCGCGCGCTCGCCTCGCGCCCCGAGGTGATCCTGCTCGACGAGCCCGCGGCGGGCATGAACCCGACCGAAACGGTCGACCTCATGCGGCTCATCCGCGCGATCCGCGACAGCGGCACGACCGTGGTGCTCATCGAGCACCACATGCGCGTCGTGATGGGGATCTCCGACCGCATCCATGTGCTGCAGTACGGCCTGAAGATCGCCGAGGGCACGCCGAGCGAGATCAAGAACGACCCGAAGTGCATCGAGGCGTATCTCGGCAAGGAGGAGCTCGGATGAGCGCCGCTGCCGCAACGCTTCTCGAGGTGAAGGGCATCGTGGCGGGCTACGGCTCCGTCGAGGTGCTTCACGAGGTGTCGCTCGAGGTCCGCGAGGGCGAGATCGTGTCGCTGATCGGCGGCAACGGCGCGGGCAAGTCGACCACGCTGATGTGCATCTCGGG
>JAJTGK010000114.1 GCA_021297815.1 Planctomycetaceae bacterium | reverse complement strand
GCCGAAGTCGTCGGTCGCGCCGTGCGCGTGGCCGGCCTTCACGCCGCCGCCGGCCATCCAGATCGAGAACGCGCGCGGATGGTGGTCGCGGCCGGAGTTGTCGGCGGTCATGCGGCCCTGGCAGTACGCGGTGCGTCCGAACTCGCCTCCCCACACGACGAGCGTGTCTTCGAGCAATCCACGGCGCTTGAGGTCCATCACGAGCGCGGCCGAGGCCTGGTCGGTCTGGCGGCACTGGTGCGAGATGCCGCCAGGCAGGCCGCCGTGCTGGTCCCAGCCCTGGTGGAAGAGCTGCACGAAGCGCACGCCGCGCTCGACGAGGCGGCGCGCGAGCAGGCAGTTCGCGGCGAAGGTGCCAGGGTCGCGCGAGCTCGGGCCGTAGAGCTCGAAGGTCTCGTCGGACTCGCCCGAGAGATCGCTCGCCTCGGGCACGCTCGACTGCATGCGATACGCCATCTCGGCCTGCGCGAGGCGCGCGTCGATCTCGGCGTCGCCTTCGTGCGCGAGCGCGTCGCGCGAGAGCTTCGCGAGCGTGTCGAGCATCGCGCGCCGTGCGTGCGGCGAGACGCCCTCGGGGTTCGACAGCGCGAGAACAGGCTCTTTTCCCGCACGAAACTGCACACCCTGGTGCTCGCTCGGCAGGAACCCCGAGCCCCAGAGCCGCGCATACAGCGGCTGGTCGCGGTTCGCGTCCTTCGACACGAGCACGATGAACGCGGGCAGGTTCTCGTTCATCGAGCCGAGTCCGTAGCTCATCCACGCGCCCATCGACGGTCGGCCCGCGATCTGGTGGCCCGAGCAGAAGAAGGTGATCGCGGGGTCGTGGTTGATCGCCTCGGTGTGCATGCCGCGCACCACGCAGATCTCGTCGGCGATCTTCGCCGTGTGCGGCAGGATGTCGCTGAACTCGATGCCCGCGCGGCCGTGCTTCTGGAAGCCTGTGAACGAGCCCGCGATCGGCAGTACGCCCTGGTAGCCGCTCATGCCCGTGAGGCGCTGCCCCGCGCGCACGCTGTCGGGAAGCGGCTGGCCGTGCATCTCGCGCAGCTTCGGCTTCGGGTCGAGCGTCTCGAGGTGCGACGGCCCGCCCGACTGGAACAGGTAGATCACGCGCTTCGCCTTCGCGGGAAGGTGCGGCGACGCGAGCGCGGGGGGTGCGCCCGCGGACTTGCCTGCGATCGCGCCGAGCGCGAGGCCGCCGAGCCCGAGCGCCGATGCGCCGAGGAAGTGGCGCCGCGAGAGGCGCATCAGCTCGTCGTAGGTCGGTGGTCGGTGGTGGGTCGACATCGGGTTTCCTATCGCGACATGATCGCGGCGTCGCTCGCGAGAATCGTGCTGCAGGCGAGGGTAAGCGCGGCGAATTCGTCCTGTTCGCCGCTCGCGACGCGCGCGGCGACGAGTTCGCGCAGTGCGTCGAGTTCTGCCGCGCGCGGCGCGCGCGAGCACGCGAGGCGGAACGCGCGCGCGATGCGCGCGTCGCGGTCGGGCGCCTCGCGCGTGGCGCGTTCGGCAAGCGCGCGGGCGCACTCGGTGAACACGGGGTCGTTGAAGATCGCGAGCGCCTGCAGCGGCGTGTTCGTCGCGAAACGCCGCGGCTGGCAGGCCTCGCGCGAGCCGCCGTCGAAGACGAGCATCGTGGGCGGCGGCACCGTGCGCTTGCGGAAGGTGTACAGGCTGCGGCGGTGGAGGTCGTCGCCCGAGCCCGCGCTGTAGCCGCCGCTCGCGCCCGATTGCGCGACGAGGTCGGGCTGCTGCCACGGCTTCACGCTCGGGCCGCCGAACTTCTCGACGAGGAGGCCCGACGCGAGGAGCGCCGAATCGCGCAGCATTTCCGCGCTCATCCGCACGCTTGGTCCGCGCGAGAGGAGGTCGTTGCGCGGGTCCTTCGCGCGCTTCGCGTCGCTGGTGAACGAGCCCTGGCGGAACGCGGCGCTGAGGACGAGCCGCCGCAGCATCGCGCGCGCGTCCCACGCGTTCGGCCCTCGCGCGAAGTCGTGCGCGAGAAGATCGAGCACCTCGGGATGCGTGGGCCACGAGCCCTGCACGCCGAAGTTCTCCGCGGTCTCGACGAGCCCGCGGCCGAAGACCTGCGTCCACAATCGGTTGACCTCGACCCGCGCCGCAAGCGGGTTCGCGGGGTCGACGAGCCAGCGCGCGAGGTCGAGGCGGTTGGAGTCGGGCGAAAACTCGCGGGAAAGCACGGCGCGCACGGCGCCAGGCCCGACGGGCTGCGTGCGGTCGGGCTGGTCGTACGCGCCGCGCGTGAGCACGAAGGTCTGCGCCGCGCGCGGCGAATCGCGCATCGTCATGAACGCGGGCAGCGTGTCGAGGTACGCCGTGTAGGCGCGCGAAGCCTCGCGAAACGCCGCAGTTTCCGCGTCCGTCGCGCGCGCGACCGCGTGCTCGAGATTCGCGCCCGCATCGGGCTCGGCTCCCGCCGCAAGCGCCGCCTCCGCGGGCGTCAGCGCCACGCGCCACACCGCGAGTTCGTCGATCGCGCCGCCGCGGAACCCCGCGTCGCGCGAGCGCGAGCCGACCTCCATCGTGGCGCCCGCGATGTTTCCGCGGAGTTCGTCGCGCAGCACCGCGGGCTTCGCGTCGACGCCGTTCACGAAGAGCCGCAGTCCGCCCGCGATCGAGGTTCCGTCGTAGGTCGCGACGATGTGCGTCCACGCGCCGACCGCGAGCTCCGCGCGCATCTCGACGCTTGCCGCGCTGCCAGGCCACAGGTGGATCACGCTCCAGCGCAGCCGCCCGTCGACGATGAGCAGTTCGAGCCCCGAGCCGTCGGCGTCGTTCGTGTAGAAGCCCGAGGTGTGCAGCACCGCCGCGCGCGCGTTGCGCTCGCCTGGCTTGATCCAGAAGGCGACGCTCACGGGGTCATGCCGCGTGAAGCCCGCGAGCCCCGCAAGCGACACGCCGCCATCGCCGTCGAAACGCAGTGCTTTCCCGCGGAACTCGTCGTCGACCAGCGCCACTTCGCCCAACTGCTCGGGTCGCCCGCGGTCGGTCGTCGCGGGCTTCGTGGGGTCGATCGCGTTCGGCGTCCTGCCATCGGCGAGTTCGTCGAACGAATAGCGCGCCGCGGGCGCGGGCACTTCCGTCGGTGCGGGCGGGTTCGGCAGCGTCGCAGCGGCAGCCTTCATCGCGCTCAAGCCCGCATCCATCATCTTCAGGGCCGCGAGCAAGGAGTTTCTGCGAACCTCGGCCTCCCGCGCGGCCTGCGCGTCGTTCATGAGCCGAATGAACGGCGGTGGCGCGCTGAAGTGGTGCGCGAAGCTCTTGAGCCCGTTCTCATCGATCGACCCGAACATCGCGGCGAGCCCGTAGAACTCGCGCGTAGGCACGGGGTCGTACTTGTGGTCGTGGCAGCGCGCGCATTCGAGCGTGATCCCGAGGAACGCCGTGCCGAAGGTCGACACGCGGTCGGCGATCCCCTCCTGGCGGAATTCCTCGGAGATCGAGCCGCCTTCCTCGGTCATGCGGTGCAGGCGGTTGAACGCGCTCGCGACCTGGTTCGCCTGCGTTTCGGCGCGCGAGCCGGCCTTCACGAGGTCGCCTGCGATCAACGCCGTGGCGAAGCGGTCGTAGGGCATGTTCGACGCGAGCGCCTCGAGCAGCCAGTCGCGCCACGGCCAGGTGAAGCTGTCGCCGTCGGACTGGTAGCCGAAGGTGTCGGCGAAGCGCGCGAGGTCGAGCCATACCGTCGCGCGGTGCTCGGCGGCGCGCTTCGTCGAAAGCAGCGCGTCGACGCGGCGTTCGTACGCGTCGGGCGCGGTGTCGGCGACGAACGCGTCGACCTCCTCGGGCGTCGGCGGCAGCCCCGTGAGCGCGAGGCTCGCGCGACGCAGCAGCATGGCGCGGTCGGCCTCGGGTTCGGGCGCGAGCCCTTCCTGCTCGAGCCGCGCCAGGATGAACGCGTCGACGGGGTCGCGCGCCCACGCCGCGTCGCGCACCGTGGGCACCGCGGGGATCGCGGGCGCCACGAACGCCCAGTGCGGGCGGTACTCGGCGCCTTCCTCGATCCAGCGCAGGATCGTGTCGCGCTCGGCCTCGGTGAGGGGCCGCTTCAGTTCGGGCGGCGGCATGACCTCGTCGGGGTCGGTCGAACGGATGCGCCGCGCGGCCTCGCTTGCATGCAGGTCGCCTGGAACCAGCGCCCGAAGCCCGCTCGAAAGCACGGCATAGGCGCCCTCGGCGGTGTCGAGCCGCAGTCCCGCCTTGCGCCCCTTCGCCGCGTCGGGGCCGTGGCAGCCGAAGCAGCGGTCGGACAGGATCGGCCGCACATCGCGGTTGAAGTCGACGCGACGGCTCAAGTCGACAGGGAGCGGCGCGCCGCGCGGTTCCGCGAGCGCCGCTGCCGCCGCGAGGATGGAAATCGCGGGCAAGACCACGGTTCTGCGAGAATACCTTGCGCTACACTTCGGATCTATGCCCACCACGAAACTGGCGCGCCTCGCCCTTGAGGACGGCACGGTCTTCCACGGTCACGCGTTCGGCGGTTCGCTGCGCGACATCGACGGCGTCGGCCTCGAAGGGGCCGGCGAAGTCGTGTTCAACACGGCCATGTGCGGCTATCAGGAGGCGCTGACCGACCTCTCTTACACGGGTCAGATCCTGACCATGACCGCGACCGAGATGGGCAACTACGGCGTCGCGGCCGAGGACATCGAGAGCGCGCGGCCCTGCGTGGCGGGTTTCGTGGTGCGCGAACTGTCGCAGATCGCCTCGAACCAGCGCTCGGTGCGCACCCTGTCGGACTGGCTCGAGGAGGCGGGGGTCCCCGCGATCCACGGCATCGACACGCGCGCGCTCGTCCGGCGGCTGCGCTCGGGCGGTGCCATGCGCGGCATCATCTCGACGGTGGCCCTGGCCGACGCGAGCGACGCGGACCTCGTGGCGCGCGCCCGCGCGATTCCCTCGATGGCGGGGGCCAACCTGGCCGCCAAGGTCTCGCCCGCGTGCAGCGGCCGATACGAGGAATCCCTCGGCGAATGGGCGCCCCGCGGCGGGCTCTTCGTCGAGACGAAGCCCACCCCCGCAGGCCGCGCGCCCGGCTCGCGGTTCAAGGTCGTCGCCATCGACTGCGGCGCGAAGCGCAACATCTACCGCCACCTCGTCGAGCGCAACTGCGATGTCGAGTTCCTGCCGCACACCGCGACGGCGGCCGAGATCCGCGCCCGCAAGCCCGACGGCCTCTTCATCTCGAACGGCCCCGGCGACCCCGCGGTCGTCCACACGGTCATCGAGACGCTGCGCGAGATCGCGGGCGAGGTCCCGACCTTCGGCATCTGCCTCGGCCACCAGCTGCTCGCCCTCGCGCTCGGGGCGACGACCTGGAAGCTCAAGTTCGGCCATCGCGGCGCGAACCAGCCCGTGCGCAACCTTCTGACGGGCCGCATCGAGATCACGAGCCAGAACCACGGCTTCTGCGTCGACGAGACCAGCCTGCGCGCCGTAGGGGGCGAACCGACCCACATCCACCTGAACGACGGCACCCTGGCGGGCTTCCGCCACACGACCAAGCCGATCTTCAGCGTGCAGTACCACCCCGAGGCGAGCCCCGGCCCGCACGACTCGGCGTATCTCTTCGATGTCTTCGTCGAGATGATGGCCTCGCGGCGCCCCGTGGGCGCGGCGGAGATGGAACGCGCCCAGGCGGCGCTCGCCGCGGTCTGACCGCGCACGGCAAGCGAGGCGACGCCGCGGGATCGACAGGATGTCCACGGTCGGCGTCCGTTCGCCCGGCGGTTTGCGCCGTCGGTTCCTGCTTTCAACGCAGATTTCCGCAGAAGTGGCGGCGTTCGAGCCTTTCCGCAGACTTCGGGTGAGCTGAAGGTTCGCCACCTCGGCCGCGCGGTACCGATAGCGCAGGTCGCGGAACGCTCCTTGCGGGATGCTCCCCCCCGCAGTACCTTGCGCCACTCTCCAAACGGTCCGCCCATTGGTGGGCGACCGCAAGGAGATCGTTCGGATGGCACACATGAATCGTGTCCGCGCGTTGCGCGACGGGTTCAGGCTGCGGCCGACACGAGGAGAGTCAGAGTCGAGCGCCCGTCCCTGGGCGCCATCAGGAGTAACGAATGCAGCGCAGCACGATGATCGAGGCGAACTTCATCACGACGCTCGGTGCCTCGCGGGTCAACCGCGCGGCCGCGGGACTGGTGGCGGTCGCTCTCGTGGGCACGGCGCCTTGGATGGGCTCGTGGTCGACCCGCACGCTTGCGCAGGATGCGCCGACGACCGAGCCCGCTGCTGAGCCGGCGCCCGCTGCCGAACCGGCGCCTGCCGCTGAGACCGCTCCCGCGCAGGACGCATCTGCAGACATGCGCGCGGCCGCTCGCGAGGCGATGTCGCGCAGCGAGTGGAAGTCGGCGATCGACCTCTGGTCGCAGGTCCTCGCGGCCGCCCCAGGCGACGAAGAGGCCTCGCGCGGCATGCAGCGCTGCCAGGCCCAGCTCGACCAGGGCACGATGGTGAACGACATCAGCGCCGACCTTGAGCTGCGCCGCCAGCGCGCCAGGGTCCAGACCGATGCCGATGTCATGAAGGCCGAGTCTGCGATGGCCGCCGGCGACTACGCCAGCGCCGCGCAGGCCGTGGCTGTTGCCAAGGTGCGTCTCGACCGCGAGCGCGGCATCTTCGCCGCCCGCGACTTCGAGGCCATGATGACCCGCCTCGAGACGATGCAGGACGCGATCAAGGTCGGCAAGCTCAACAAGGAGCTCGCCGAGCAGCAGGACGCCCGCGAGAAGGCCCGCGCCCAGGCGGCCTCCGACGCGAAGGCGCAGGCTGAGAAGCGCACGACCGAGATCAACAACCTGCTGCGCCGCGTGCGCGAGCTCCAGCTCGAGCTCAAGTACGACGACGCGCTCAAGGTCGTCGAGCAGATCCTCTTCCTCGACCCGAACAACCCCTCGGCGCTCGCGCTCCGCGACGCGATGAAGACGGCGCGCCTCTACCGCACCTACTCGTCGCACGAGAAGCGCCGCAGCGAGGCCTACGGGCAGTTCTCGCTCGACCTCCTCGACCGCACGGTTCCCCCGATGCCGAACAAGACGGGCGTGGGCCCGCAGTCGCTCACGGGCATCGTCGAGTACCCCGAGGACTGGCGTCAGCTCAGCGACATGCGCCTCCAGTACGGCGCGAGCGGCTACCGCGAGAGTCAGGACAACCGTCGCGCGATGGCGCAGCTCCAGACGGTCAACAGCTTCAACTTCTCGAACAACTCGCTCGAGCAGGTGTTCGCGTACATGAACACCGTGTCGGGCGCGTCGTTCTACCCCGACTGGAAGGCGCTCGAGCTCATCAATGTCGAGAAGGACTCCGAGGTTTCGCTCAACCTCGAGAATGTCCCTGTCGAGATCGCGCTCAAGCGCGTGCTCGAGCAGTTCGGCGACGAGACGGAGCGCCCCGACTACTCGATCGAGGACGGCGTCGTCGTCGTCAGCTCGAACGAGGCTCTGCGCAAGAAGACCATCGCGATCGTCTATGACATCCGCGACCTGCTCTTCGAGGTTCCGTACTTCGACAACGCGCCCGACTTCAACCTCGGCTCGGCCCTTCAGCAGGGCGGCCAGCAGGGCGGTCAGGGCGGCGGCGGCGGTG
>JAJTGK010000113.1 GCA_021297815.1 Planctomycetaceae bacterium | reverse complement strand
CCCGACCCGCAACGGCGCCGCGAAGACCGACCAGACCGTCAAGGTCTCGACCCAGCGCATGGACGCGCTCGTCAACCTCGTCGGCGAGCTCGTGATCGCGCAGCTGATGGTCGTCCAGGACCCTGTGGTCGGCAAGCTGCACGACCAGCGCGTCCAGCGCAACCTCGCCCACCTCGGCAAGATCGTGCGCGACCTGCAGGAGACCTCGATGAGCCTCCGCATGGTCACGCTGCGCGCGACCTTCCAGAAGATGGCGCGCCTCGTGCGCGATGTCAGCGCGAAGGCGGGCAAGCGCATCCAGCTCGAGGTCGAGGGCGAGGATGTCGAGCTCGACCGCAATGTCGTCGAGGAGATCGGCGATCCGCTCGTCCACATGATCCGCAACGCCTGCGACCACGGCGTCGAGCCCGCCGAGGAGCGCCGCAAGGCCGGCAAGCCCGACCACGGCACGCTTCGCCTGCGCGCCTCGCACTCGGGCGGCTCGATCGTGATCGAGGTCGAGGACGACGGCCGCGGCCTCTCGCGCGAGCGCATCATCCGCAAGTGCCTCGAGAAGGGCCTGATCGACCCGTCGCGCAATGTCGACGAGATCCCCGACACCGAGGTCTTCAACTACATCTTCCTGCCTGGCTTCTCGACCGCGGAGAAGGTCACCGACATCTCGGGCCGCGGCGTCGGCATGGATGTCGTGCGCCGCAACATCGAGGCGCTGCGCGGCTCGGTCGAGATCCACTCGACGCCCGGCAAGGGCTCGGTCTTCTCGATGCGCCTGCCGCTCACGATGGCGATCATCGACGGCATGGTGGTGCGCGTGGGCGCCCAGCGCTACATCGTGCCCACGCTCAACATCGTGCGCTCGTTCCGCCCGCAGGAGAAGGACCTCACCACCGTCCTCGGCAAGGGCGAGGTCGCGAAGGTGCGCGATGCGCTCCTTCCGATCTACCGCCTGCGCCGCGTCTTCGACCTGAAGGAAGGGTGCGACCGCCTCGCCGACGGGCTGCTCCTCGTCCTCGAGAACGGCAAGCGCCGCGCCTGCATCTTCGTCGACGAGATCCTCGGACAGCAGCAAGTCGTCATCAAGACGCTCGGCGAGAGCCAGCCGCAGATCCGCGGCGTCTCGGGCGGCGCCATCCTCGGCGACGGACGCGTCGCGCTCATCGTCGATGTCGGCGGGCTGCTCGAAGCCGCCGCCGCCACCAGCACAACCTCGAACTGACCTCAACCGACCAACGCCCACACGGGCAAGCGAAGGAGCTTCACATGGCCATGATCGATCGCACCACCGAAGGAACCACCAGGGAATCGCGCGGCGCCAACGAGAACAAGTACCTCTCGTTCTGCCTCGGCGACGAGCAGTTCGGCGTCGAGATCCTGCGCGTTCGCGAGATCATCGGCCTCATCTCCATCACGCCGCTGCCGCAGACGCCGCCGTATGTGAAGGGCGTGATGAACCTGCGTGGACGGATCATCCCCGTCATCGATCTCCGCCAGCGCTTCGGCCTGTCGTCTGCGGAGGCGACCAAGGAGACCTGCATCATCGTGCTCGAGGCAGGCGACGGCGACGGCGCGCAGACCGTCATGGGCGCGGTCGTCGACAGCGTGCGCGAGGTGCAGGACATCCCGCCGTCGGCGGTCGAGCCCGCGCCCGAGTTCGGCTGCGAGATCCCGCTCCGCTACATCCAGGGCATGGGCAAGGTGAAGGACAAGGTCGTCGTCCTCCTCGACATCGGCGAGGTGATCGGCACCCGCGAGCGCGCGCAGATCGCAGGCGCCCTGAAGGACGCCTCCGACCGCCGCGCCGCCTGACCCGTCCCGCCAGCACCACCAGACCCGCGAGGCACCATGCCCGAGCTCACCGACACGACCTTCAAGCGCATCGCCGAGATCGCACGCGCACGCTGGGGCCTCTCGCTCAGCGAGAAGAAGATCCCTCTCGTCGCCAATCGCCTGACCTCCCACCTGCGCAAGCAGGGCGGCGGCACGATCGACGACTTCATGAAGCGTATGGAGCGCAACCCGTCCGAGGAGGACATGCTCCTCTTCTTCGACCTGCTCTCGACGAATGTCACGAGCTTCTTCCGCGACCCCGCGCACTTCGCGTTCCTCGAGCGCGAGCTCTATGTGCCGCTCGTGCGCGGCACGCTCGCGGTGCCAGGAAGGCGACTGCGACTCTGGTCGGCCGCGTGCTCGACGGGCGCCGAGCCCTACTCGCTCGCCATGCAGGCGCTCGAGCTCTTGCCCGCGGAAGCGCGCTTCGACATCAAGATCCTTGCGACCGACCTCTCGAACAAGGCGCTCGCCGCCTGCCGCGAGGCGACCTACACCGAGACGCAGCTCACGGGCCTTTCGCCCGAGCGCCGCGCGCGGTTCCTCACCAAGGTCACCACGCCCGAAGGCGTCAAGTGGCGCGTGAAGGACGAGGTCCGCAAGCTCGTCGAGGTGAAGCGGCAGAACCTCATGGAGCCGTTCCAGGGCTTCGGTCCGTTCGATGTCGTGTTCCTGCGCAATGTGATGATCTACTTCGACCGCGACACCCGCGAGGCGCTCGTGCGCCGCATGGGGTCGGTCGTGCGCGCAGGCGGCTACCTCGCGGTGGGAAGCGCCGAGACCCTCAGCGGCCTCGATGTCCCCTTCCGTCCCGCGGCCGCCAGCATCTATGTCCGATGAGCGCGTGAGCGCAGGTCCCGATCGAGGAGTCCGATGTCCAGGATCCCAGCAACCCCGCTCCGCACCGCCGTGCCCCCGGCGGCGCCACCCGCGGCACCCGTCGCAGGCACCCTCGGCCGCGTGGCCGACGCCGACCGCGTCGTCGTCGGCGTCGCCGACCTCGCGGTCTCGCGCGACGCGACGAAGTCCATCATCACCTACGCGCTCGGCTCGTGCATCGGCGTGACCGTGTACGACCCCGTCGCCAAGGTCGGCGGCATGCTGCACTTCATGCTGCCCGAGAGTTCAGTCAGCAAGGAGAAGGCCGCCGCGAACCCCGCGATGTTCGGCGACCTCGGCATTCCGCTTCTCTTCGAGAAGGTGATCGCCGCGGGTGCGAAGCGCGAGCGGCTCGTGGTGTGCGCCGCGG
The DNA here is from genome assembly GCA_021297815.1 of Planctomycetaceae bacterium. Taxonomy (GTDB): domain Bacteria; phylum Planctomycetota; class Phycisphaerae; order Phycisphaerales; family SM1A02; genus QWPT01. Next base: position 10,077 of record JAJTGK010000113.1, on the reverse strand, counting down.
GCGGCGCCGAGGTCCTCGCCGACGACGGCCACTTCCGCATCGGCAACCGCAACCGCACGATCCTGCGCAAGATCTTCTGGAAACTCAACCTCCTGCTCGCCGCCGATGACACGGGCGGCCAGCACAGCCGCACGCTGACGCTGCGGCTCGCCGACGGATCGATCTCGATCCGTGCGCAGGGAAAGGAGACGCCGCTGTGGCCGCACTGAACGACGCCATCGCCGCACTCGAGCGGCTGCCTGCCATGCCTGCGACCAGCGTGCAGCTCATCTCGCTGCTCGCGGGCGGGGGCCACGACGCAAACCTCGCGGAGGTCGAGCGGATCATCCGCCACGACGAGGCCGTTGCCGCCGCGGTGCTGCGCCGTGCGAACTCCGCAGCCTTCAGCCTTCCCGGCCGCATCTACGGCCTCAGCGAGGCGATCCGCCGGCTCGGCGCGCGCAACCTCTGCCGCATCGCGTTCGAGTCGCAGGCCTCGTCGTACCTCGCCGAGGCGGGCCGCGCGTACGGCCTGCGCCGCGGCGCGCTGTCGCAGGCCGCGCTCGGCGGCGCCATCGCCGCCGACTCGCTCGCCCGCACGCACGGCGCCGACCCCGAGCTCTGCTTCGTGGCCGCGCTTCTGCGCGACATCGGCAAGCTCGCGATCGACGCGGTCGCAGGCGAGTCGGCGCTCGACGCGCTCTCGATCGAGGGCGAGGACTCGGGCCGCGACTTCCTCGCGCTCGAGCGCCAGGCCTTCGGCGCCGACCACGCCGAACTCGGCGCGATGCTCTGCGCGCGCTGGAGCCTGCCCGCACCCATCGTGCGCGCGGTGGCGCACCACCACGCGCCGCCCGCCGACCACCCCGACCTCGTGAGCGACATCGTCCACGCCGCCGACTGCGTGGCGCGCTGGGCGGGCCTCGGCGTCGGAAACGACGGCCTCATGTACCCATTCGATTCCGGCGCGCGCGGCCGGCTCCACACTTCGCGCGACGAGCTCGAGGCCCTCGTGGCCGATGTGCTCGCGGCGGTCGCACCCGCCACCGTCCGCCGCAGCATTCCACTTGGGAGAACCGCATGAATTGCCATGTGCTCATCGTCGACGACTCGCCGATCCTCCGCGCCGCCATCAAGAAGGTCGTGAAGCTCGCGGGCGTGCCCGAAGACCGCATCTTCGAGGCCGGCAACGGCGTCGAGGCGCTGCAGGTCCTCGAGACGGTCTGGATCGACCTCGTGCTGCTCGACCTCAACATGCCCGTCATGGACGGCGAGCAGTTCGCCGCCGAGCTGCGCAAGCGGCCCGACCTCGCCGATGTGGCGGTCGTCGTCGTCTCGACCGAGGCGAACCGCGAGCGCCTCGACCGCATGCGCGACCTCGGCGTCGCGCACACGCTGCGCAAGCCCTTCGAGCCCGAGGACCTCTGCCGCCTCATCGGCGAAGTGCTCGGCGTGAAGCCCGCCTGACGCCGAACGCTCGCATCGCCCCCACACTCTCCAAGCGCCCCCGACAAGGACCGACCCATGCCCACCGACGGAACCCCCGGCACCGCCGCCCTCGACGGCGACACGCTCGCCCGCCTCGCCATCGACGCACTCGAACGCACCGCCTTCGTGCTCGCCGATCCCTGCGACGCGCCCGAGTCGCTGCCCTCGGCCGATGTCTTCGCCCAGATCGAGTTCCACGGATCCGAGCACGGCGGCGTCGACCTCTGCGCCAGCCGCGGCTTCACGCGCAACCTCGCCTCGAGCATCCTCGGCTGCGACGCGGTCGAGGTCACCGACGCGCAGGGCGACGAGGCGCTGCGCGAACTCGCGAACATCCTCGGCGGCTCCGTGATCTACGCGCTCGGCGGCGAGAAGTGCACCTTCTCGCTCGGCCTGCCGCGCCTTGGCTCGAGCGGCGAGTCGAACGGCCCCTCGTGCACGCTCGACGCCGAAGGCGAGCGCCTCGAGATCCGCTGCCACCACCGCCTCGCCGCCTGACCCGCGCCACGCCCGAGAGACAACGCCGATGCCCGATCCAAGGACCACATCGACCGCGCGCAACGCCCGCGTGATCATCGTCGACGACAGCGCCATCGTGCGCCAGGTGCTGCACACCCAGCTCTCGCGCCAGCCAGGCGTCGAGGTCGTGGCGGCGGTCGCCGATCCATTCGCCGCGCGCGAGAAGATCCTCGAGCTCAAGCCCGACTGCATCGTGCTCGACATCGAGATGCCGCGCATGGACGGACTCACCTTCCTGCGCAAGCTGATGAAGTTCCACCCCGTGCCCGCGATCGTGTGCAGCTCGATCACGCCGCTCCGCGGGCCACGGGCGCGATCGGCATCCCGCTCCTGGGCGCGGCCCCATACGCCACGGCCACCGCCGCGCCCGCGAAGCCGCTCCCGCTTCCAGGCGCGCGCCAAGGCCCGACCGCCCGCCTCATCGCGATCGGCACCTCGACCGGCGGCACCGAGGCGCTGCGCATCGTCCTTTCGGCGCTCCCCGTCGAGGTCCCCGGCATCGTCATGGTGCAGCACATGCCCGAAGGCTTCACCAAGGCCTTCGCCGATCGCCTCAACGGCCTCTGCAAGATCAAGGTGAAGGAGGCCGAGGACGGCGACGCGGTACTCCCTGGCCAGGCGCTGCTCGCCCCGGGCAACCGCCACATGCGCATCGTCCGCGACACAGGCGCAAGCGGCGCCCGCTGGAGCGTGCGTGTCGCCGACGGCCCGCGCGTCCTGCGACACAAGCCGTCCGTCGAGGTGCTCTTCGAAAGCTGCGCCCAGTACGCAGGCAAGAACGCGATGGGCATCATCATGACCGGCATGGGCAACGACGGCGCCACAGGCCTCCTCTCGATGCGCAAGGCGGGCGCCCTGACCATCGGCCAGGACGAAGCCAGCTGCGTCGTCTACGGCATGCCCCGTGAAGCCGCGCTCTGCGGCGCGGTGCAGGTCGTCTCGCCCCTCGACAAGATCGCCAAGCACATCGTCGACTACTCGACGGGCGCGCTCACCGCGCAGGCGGCGTAAAAACGCCGCCGCCCACCGATCGGCGGGCGGCGGTCGGACGATTCGATCGATCTCGCGTCAGACGAGCTTCGGGAAGCTCGGCTGCCCAGCCTCGTTCGGCTTGGCCGCGAGGTCCTTCACGACCTTCACGAGGTCCTTCACATGCTGCGCGCTCTCGTTGAAGAGCGCCTGCTCGTCGGCGGTCATCTTGATCTCGACGATTCTTTCCATGCCGCCCTTGCCAAGCACGCACGGAACGCCAACGAAGTAGCCCGCGCCCTTCGCGCCAGGGGCGACGCCGAACTCGGCCTCGCAGTACGCGGCGCACGGCAGGATGCGCTTCTTGTCCTTGATGATGGCCTCGGCCATCTGGATCACGCCCGACGCGGGCGCGTAGTACGCCGAGGTGCCCATCAGCTGCACGATCTCGCCGCCGCCGACCTTCGCGCGCTGCACGCACTTGTCGATCACTTCCTTCGAGAGGAGCTGGTCGATCGGAATGCCGTGCACGCTCGTGAAGCGCGGCAGCGGCACCATGTCGTCGCCGTGGCCGCCGAGGAGCAGCGCCTGGATGTCCTCGACCGAGCAGCCGAGCTCGAGCGACAGGAACGCGCGGAAGCGCGCCACATCGAGGCAGCCCGCCTGGCCAAGCACGCGGTGCGCCGGGAAGCCCGAGGCCTTCCATGCGGTGTACACCATCGCGTCGAGCGGGTTCGACAGCACGATGATGATCGAGTTCGGCGCGTTGGCCGCGACCTTCTCGGCGACCTCCGACACGATCTTCATGTTGGTCACGATCAGGTCGTCGCGGCTCATGCCGGGCTTGCGGGGAATGCCCGCGGTGATCACGACGATGTCGCTGTCCTTGATCAGCGAGTAGTCGCTGCCGCCCGTGATGCTCACATCGAAGCCTTCGATCGGCGCGCTCTCGTAGAGGTCGAGCGCCTTGCCCTTGGCGACGCCCTCGGCGATGTCGATCAGCACGACATCCGCGAGTTCCTTGGAGGCGGCCCAGACAGCGCAGGCGGCACCCGTGTTGCCTGCTCCGATGATCGAGATCTTCGCGCGACGCATGACATCAAGCTCCGTGGTTCGGTGATCCGCTGAATCCGTCCGCGCGCTTCGACGCGGAAGGGGGCAGATGATAGCGGCTCCCGCATGTCGAAGGCCGCGGCGGAAACACCCCCGCTTCGTCCGAGTTTTTCACCCGTTGGCGGGGCTTCGCGCTACTTCTCAGGCTTCTTCGCACCCGCAGATACACGGTCTGAGAGCGCAAGGCACAGCGCCGACACGACGAACACCATGTGGATCGCCGCCGAGGCCCACAGTTCCTTCTCGCTCGCCTGCCCCGCCTGCAGGAACACGCGCAGGAGCTGGATCGCGCTGATCGCGACGATCGAGTTGAACACCTTCTGCTTGAGCCCCGAGGCATCGAGCTTTCCAAGCCAGCTCGGCCGGTCCTCGCTCACCACATTCAGGCGCGAGACGGAGTTCTCGTAGCCGCTCAGGACCACCATGATCACCAGGTTCGCCATGAGCACGATGTCGATCAGCGACAGCACATAGATCGTGGTCTGCGCCTCCGACGAAAGGGTGCCGCCGACGGTGGTGGCGCCGATCATGTGCTCGAAGAGATGCAGCATCTCGCGGCCGAACTGGACGAGCAGCGCGACCATCGAGAAGACGAGCCCGAGGTAGAACGGCGCAAGGATCCAGCGGCTGCCGAACAGCACGCGCTCCAGCAGGTTCTCGCCGACGCGCGGAGGCTCGGCACCCGGATGACCCGAAGACTGACCGTGACCCTCGCCTGCCATGCGCGTCTCCTCGTGGCGGCCTCGACCGCCGACCTCATGCCGATTCGGTGTCAATGCGAGCGCAGCCGCCCAATGGACGGCTGCGCTCGCATTTCATGGGCCAGAAAGGACTCGAACCTTCGACCTCACCCTTATCAGGGGTGTGCTCTAGCCAGCTGAGCTACTAGCCCGGTTCCCTTGCGGGTCGATGAGTGTAACGGTTCCTGCCCGCCGCCGCAACGATCTCGCCGCCCCGCCCGATGGTCCGCGAAGCCTGCGCGGGCGAAGGTCCGACCCATTTACCACGCGGCAAGATCGCCGACGAGGGGCTCTACCAAGTCCTTCATCGACACGATTCCGAGCGGCCGCTCGGGCCGTTCGGCCACCACAGCGATGGCCGCGCGTTCGCGCCGCATCGCATGGATGGCCTCGAGCGCGGGCACACCCGGCGCCAGGAACATGACCTTGGTCGCAAGAACCGCGGTGGGCTCCTCCGGCCGCGCGATGTGGTCGATGGCCGCCACCACCCCGACGACCGCGCCCGTCCCGTCAACCACGGGAAGGCGGCTCGCTCCGCTCGCGGCGAATGCCTTCGCGCGTTCGGCAGGTGCAGCCTGCGCCGAGATCGACGCCACCTGTCGCCACGGCCGCATCTCCTGACCCACGCCCAGGCCGCGCATGGTGAACACGCGGTCGGCGAATCCAAGCTGCAGCTCGCTCAGCCCCTCGGCACCCGCACCCTCGGCGAGCAGGCCCGCGACGCGCGATCGTGCCTCGACCACGCCGTCCGAACCGCGCGCGCGCAGCACCCAGGCCGCGAACGCACCAAGCGCCCCGACCAGCGGCACGATTCCCACCGCCGTCAGGGTGATGCGCAGGAAGACAAGCAGCGTCGCGTAATGCGGCATCCATCGGTCCGCGTGCACGCGGAAGAGGTCCTTGGGCAGCACCTCGCCGAACAGGAACACCACGGGCACGAGCACCACGAGATCGAGCAGCACCGCCGCCAGCGGGCCATAGCCAAGCCCGTCGAAGATCTGCGACACGCCGAAGCTCGCCATCCAGCCGGCGAGCGCGTTCGCGACGAGGAGCGTCGTCAGCATCCGCCTCGGGCGCGCGTACTCGCGCGAGAGCCGCGCGGCCGACGCGTCGCCACGCGCCGCGCGCACCGAGAGCCGCACGCGCGACAGCGAATACATGCCCGTCTCGAGCCCTGCAAGCAGCCCCGCCGCCGCGACGCTCACACATGCGATCGCCCCGAACAGAAGGAACACGGGCAGGTCGGCGCGCCATTCGCTCATGGCGTCCCCTTCCCATCGAGCGACACGATCACGCTCTCGATCCGTGCGCCGTCGATCGCCTCGACCTCGAGTCGTAGGTTTCCGATGTCGACGCGGTCGCCAGGCCGCGCGATGCGCGAAAGCCGCTGCATCACGAGCCCTGCCACCGTGCTCGCGCGTGGCGACACGACGCGCGCACCGAAGATGTCCGACCAGCGCGCGATACCCATCTCGCCGCTCACGCGCCACACGCCCTGCGCGATCTCGGTCGGTGCGTCGACCGCGCGCTCGCCTGCGACCGCGCTGTCGCCCACGATCTCCTCGACGCAGTCCTCGAGCGAGACGATGCCCGCCGTGCCGCCGTACTCGTCGACCGCGATCGCCGACTTCGTGCCCGTCTTCCTGAAATGCTCGAGCAGCTGCTCGAGCGACGCAAGTTCGGGCACGAACCGCGGGCGCTCGATGCACTGCTCGCGCGCGGGCCGCGGCGCGGGCAGGAGGTAGCGCTTGAGCTGCAGGATCCCGACGACCTCGTCCGCACCGTCGCCGACCACAGGCAGGCTCGTGAGCCGCGAGCGCGCCGCGACCTCGAGGATCTCCGCGTCGCTCGCCCCGCGCGCCACATAGTGCATGTCGACCCGCGGCGTCATCACATCGCGCACGCGCAGCCGGCGCAGGCGCATCACGCCCTCGATCGCCTCGCGCTCGCGCAGGTCGATCGAGCCCTCGTGCATCGACTGCTCGAGAAGCGCCGCAAGTTCCGCGGCATCGACCACCCCTGGCGGCGAGCCCGCGGCCGACAGCCGGCCGATCGGAGCCAGCACGAACCGGTCGATCGCCCCCGCGAGCGGCGCCATGAACGCCGTGAACACCGCGGTCGGCGCGACGGCGAACCTCGCCGCGCGCGAACGGTCGGCAAGACCGATGATCTTCGGAAGCACCTCGGCCGACAGCACCATGCCGAACACCGAGAGCGCTGCCACGCCGACCGAGAACACGATCGAGTGCTCGAAGCGCGTGACGAGCACCGTGCTCACGACCAGGTACGCCGTGCTCGCGACGAGCGACCCGAGCATCGTGCTCACGAGCAGCACGCGCGGATGCGCGAGCAATGCGTCGATCGCCCGCGCCGACACGGGATGCGAGCGCCGCAGCGCCATGCGCTCCCCCGGAGTGAGCGCGAAGTAGGTCGCCTCGATGAAGGAGAAGAACGCCATCGTCGCAAGAAGCGGCACCAGCGACGCGACGAGCGCGATGTCGGCGGGGCCGAACTCGGGCCACGCAAAGTCCTGCGTCAGCCCGAACCAGGGGCCTCCTTCGGCCGACAGCACGGTCACCGCGCGGCCTCCCCGCCCCGCTCGCGCTCGAGCTGCTCGAGCATGCGGTCGAACGAGCGGACCACATTCACGCCGACGCGCACCCTCCGAGCGGTGACCGCGTCGAGCGGTGCTGGCGCCTCCGCGAACGCCTCGGCGATCTCGGCAAGCGCCGCCTCACGACGCGCCCGCGCATCGGCCGCAAGCGCATCGCGGCGCGCATCGTCGCCCAGCGCCTCGTCTGCCGCCTCGCGCAACTCCATCATCTCAACAAGGAAACCGTCGGGCAACGCGCGCTCGTCCGTCGCGGGCGCACCTCCGAGCCGAAGCAGGAGCGCCGCACGCGACAGCGGATCAGCCAGCGCCCGCTGCGCCTCGTTGAGCCGCGCCGCCTCGGCCGCGCCGCCCTCGGCATCGGGGTGCGCCGAGGCGATGCGGCGCATCCACGCCGCACGCAACGCGCGCGCATCGAGGTCGAAGCGCCTCGCGAGCCCGAGCAGCGCAAACGGGTCTTCCGCCGTCATGCGTCGGAACTCGCCACCCGCTCGATCTCCTCATAGCTGGTGATGCCACTCGCCACCATCTGGAAGCCGTAGCCTTGCAGCGATGTGAACAGCCCCGTCGCCAGCACCTCGCGGATCTGCTGCATCGTGGGCTTCTTCAGCACCACATCGCGCAGGGCGTCGTTGAACTCAAGCACCTCGAAGATCGCTCGGCGTCCGTAGAAGCCCGTATCGAGGCAATACTGGCAGCCCGACGGAGCGTAGATGTCGGGCATGCCGCCGAGCGACTTGCCCATCCTCATCTGCTGCTGCGGCGTCGGCTTCACGGGTCGCCGGCATGTGCCGCACAGGATGCGGACGAGACGCTGCGCCACCACGATGTCGAGCGCGTTCGCCACGAGGTAGCTTTCGACGCCGAGATCGAGCAGGCGGAAGATCGATCCGATCGTGTCGCGCGCGTGCACCGTCGAGAAGACGAGGTGTCCCGTCATCGCCGCCTGCATCGCCACATTCGCGGTCTCGACATCGCGGATCTCGCCGACGAGGATGACATCGGGGTCCTGCCGCAGGATCGAGCGCAGGAGGCCGCCGAAGGTGTGGCCCTGCTTCGCGTCGATCGGGATCTGCGTCGCACCCTCGATCTGGTACTCGACGGGGTCCTCGATGGTGATCGCGTTGCGCTGCTCGAGATCGATCTCGCGGAGGCACGAATAGAGCGAGGTCGTCTTGCCCGAGCCCGTGGGGCCGCACGCGAGCATCAGGCCCGCATCGCGATTGCAGACGGTGCGAAGCTTCTCGTACATCCACGGCAGCATGCCGAGCTCGTGGAGCCGGCTCGGCGCGTTCGCGGGGTCAAGCACGCGGATGACCAGCTTGTTCCCGTGCACCGCAGGCGTCAGGCTGACGCGGTAGTCGACGCGCCGGCCCTTCACGGTCACATTGAAGTGGCCGTCGAGCACCTCGCTCTTCACGCTCTGGTCGAAGTGGCAGAGCACGCGCGTCACGCCGATCACGCGGCGGAAGACCTGCAGCGGCAGATCCTCGACCACGGTGACCATCGTTCCGTCGACGCGGATGCGGACGACCGCCTTGTCGGTGCGCGGCTCGATGTGGAGGTCGCTTGCGCGCGAACGGAAGCAGGTCAGCAGAAGCATCCTGAAGATGTGGATGCTCTCCGCAGGAGCCTCGTCCTCATCGTTCGACTCGCCCGCACCTGTCGCCGCATGCATCACCGCGCCTCGGGCGTCGACGAGCGCGATATCTGATTCGCCGAATGGCTTCGAGATCGCACCATCGCAGACCTGACGAATCGCAGCCTCGTAGGGCGACTGGGTCGCCGGGGTCGCGTCGATCGTGGCACCCGGGCGAGCGGTCGCGCGGGAAGGCGCCGCGGGCGTGCGAGCGGCCTCGGGCTTCGCAGGCTCGGGATCCACGAAGCGGATCTCGAGGGTTCCGATCCGAACGATGTCGCCGGACGCGAGCGCCGCAGCCGTCACCTTGCTGCCGTTCAGCTTGGTGCCGTTCCGAGAACCTAGGTCCCGGATCTGCCACCCCTCTGGGGTGCGCTCAAACACGCAATGCTGGCGGCTGAGGCCGTCGTCGTTGAACTGGATGCCGTTCTCGGGAAGCCGCCCGACGGAAACAGGGTCCGAGATCAGGTCGATTCGACGGGTCCAACGGGGGCTCTTGACCTCGAGAAAAGGCATGGGGGGCAGTCTACCTGCAAAGAGGTTGAGGATCGACCCTCGTATACGCACCCGAAATCCTGTATACTCCTCCTTTGACCGCACAACTGACCGTCAGTCCCCTGCGCGTCGACAGTTTCAAGCGGCCATGCTCGGCATCGTGAAGGCACGAGCCAACGCATGGCGCGACCTGGCCTGGGAGGCCAGACATGTTCAAGATCTTTGTCGGAAATCTCAACTACCGTACGACGCCAGAAGGACTTCGCGAGATCTTCGCCGCTCACGGCGAGGTGCTGGATGTGTTCATCGGAACCGATCGTGAAACCGGTCGTTCCCGTGGCTTCGGCTTCGTCACCATGGGTGCGAAGGAGCAGGGTCAGGCTGCGATCGAATCGCTCAATGGCAAGGACTTCGAAGGCCGCGCCCTCGTCGTGAACGAGGCTCAGCCTCGCGCTCCGCGTCCGGGTGGCGGCGGTGGCGGCGGCGGTTTCCGTCCGCGCGGTGAATTCGGCGGCGGCGGCGGC
>JAJTGK010000112.1 GCA_021297815.1 Planctomycetaceae bacterium | reverse complement strand
CGAGAAGCGCACGGGCCGCATCCTGCAGCCCGTCGCGTTCGAGGCGCAGTGGCTTGCCGAGACCTACGGCGAGAACAAGGTCGGCGATGCCACGCTGTTCGATCCCGAGCAGTACTGGTTCGGCACCGCGCTGTCGGGATTCGGCATCGTCTACAACAAGCCGCTGCTGGCCGAGCTCGGGCTTGGCGAGCCGCGCGAGTGGGCGGACCTCTGCGACGCGCGCCTCGCGGGCCGCGTCACGCTCGTGAACCCCGCGCAGTCTGGCTCGGTGACCACCGCGCTCGAGGCGATCATCCAGCGGCTTGGCTGGGAGCGCGGCTGGCAGGTGATCCGACGCATGGCCGCCAACTCGCGCAGCGTGGCGTCGAGCGCGCCCAAGGTCCCGCTCGATGTCTCGGATCGCGCTGCTCTCGAACGCGCCGAACCGCGAGACCGCGGTCGAGTTCATCCGCTTCGCGCTGTCGGACGAGGGGCAGGCGCTGTGGCAGTTCGAGGCCAAGGAGCGCGCCGATGGCGAGCTCGGCCCGCACGAGTTCGAGTTGCGGCGCATGCCCGTACGCCGATCGTTCATCGCGCGTTTCACGCCGCAGTTCCTCGACAAGGTCGACCCGTTCACGCTCGCGAGCGCCGTGGCGTCGCCCGACCGCAACGCGCGGTCGTTCATCGCGCCGCTCTTCAGCGCCCTGTGCGCCGATCGCCGCGACGAGCTCGCGCGTGCATGGGGCGCGATCCGCGCGCATCCCGCGTACCCGAAGGACCGCGCGCTCGTCACGGCGGCCGATGTCAGCGACGCGACGCTGAAGTCGATGCTCGAGGATTTCGACGCCATGCCCGAGGTCGATGGGCCCGCGGGGCAGCGGTTCCCGATGGCGACGCGCGAAGGCCGCGCCGCGATCCGCAACGGCTGGCTGAAGGGCGAGTGGGCGAACGCAGGGCTCTGGCCCGCCGACGCGTCGAGCGCCGACGAACTGCGCAGGAGGTTCGGCGCGTTCTTCAGCGCGCAGTATGCGCGGATCGCAGGCGGAGCGGCCGAGTGAGCGCGGCGCCGTCGAGCGAGCCGCGACGCGTGGCGGTGCTTTCGGTGGGCGACGAGCTCGTGCTCGGGCAGATCGAGGACTCGAACGCCTCGTGGCTGGCTCGGGAGCTCCAGCGGATCGGCTGCATGCCCGGCGAGCGGCGCACCGTGGCCGACGAGCGGATGCTCCTCGCGAAGGCGATGCGCGAACTCGCCGCATCGCACGATGCGCTCGTCGTCACGGGCGGGCTTGGTCCGACGCTCGACGACCTGACGCGCGAGGCGCTGCTCGATGTGGTCGACGCAGGCGGGGAGCTCGAGAGCGACCCCGCGGGCGTCGAGCACCTGCGCGGCTGGTTCGAGCGCCGTGGGCGTGCGATGCCTGCGTCGAACCTGCGGCAGGCGCTGCGGCCGCGCGGCGCGTGGCTGCTCGACAATCCGAACGGCACGGCGCCTGGAATCGGCGCGCGCATTGGCGCGGTCGAGGTCTTCTGCCTGCCCGGGCCGCCGAACGAGATGAAGCCGATGTTCGCCCGCGTCGTCGAGCCTGCGCTCGCATGCCCAGGGCGCGCGGTGCTCACCGCGGCGCTGCACACGATCGGCGTCGGTGAAAGCGTGCTGGCCGAGCGGCTCGGCGACCTCATGCGTCGCGACAGGCAGCCCTCGGTCGGCACGACCGCGAGCGACGGCATCGTGTCGATCCGCGTGCGCGCCGAAGGTTCGGCCGATCAGGCGCGCGAGGCCCTTGCGGCGACGGTCGCCGAATGCGAACGCGCGGCGGGGTCGCTGATCTACGGCCGCGACGGCGAGCCGCTGGCCGCGGTCGTTGGGCGGCTGCTTCTCGAGCGCAATTTGACGCTGGCGACCGTCGAGAGCTGCACGGGCGGGCTCGTCGGCGCCATGGTCACCGACATCGCGGGCTCGAGCGCGTGGTACCTCGGCGGCTTCGTGACCTACGCGAACGAACGCAAGATGTCGGATGTCGGCGTGCGGCGTGAAACGCTCGACGCCCACGGCGCGGTCAGCGCGCAGACCGCCTGCGAGATGGCGCGCGGCGGCCTTTCGCGCACGGGCGCCGATGTGGCGATCGCGACCACGGGCGTCGCGGGGCCGTCGGGCGGCAGCGACGCGAAGCCCGTGGGCACGGTGTATGTCGCGGTCGCGCTCCGCGACGGCGAGATCTACGCGCGGCGCTTCCATTTCCCTGGAGACCGCATCACGGTGCGCCGACGCACCGCGCATCTCGCGCTTGCATGCACGCGGTTCGCGCTTCTCGGCGAACCGACGCGGCCGCTTCTCTGGAGCGAATCGGAGGCCGTGCATGTCGAACGCACCTGAGCCCGTCGACGCGTACATCGCGATTGGCGCGAACCTAGGCGACCGCCTGCAGTCGATGCGCCACGCGCTCGCGGCGCTGCGGAAGATCCAAGGCGTCGAAGTCCGCGCGGCGAGTTCCGTGTACGACACCGCGCCCGTCGGGCCGCCCGACCAGCCGCGCTACCTCAATGCCGCGGTCGCGGTGCGCACGACGCTCGGTCCGCGCCAACTGCTCGACGCGCTCCTCACGGTCGAACGCGACCTTGGCCGTGAGCGCGGCACCACCCGCTGGACCGCCCGCACGATCGACCTCGACCTCATCCTTCATGGGGAATGCCGTGTCGACGACGGCGACCTTCGCGTCCCGCATCCCCGGTTCAGGGAACGGGCGTTCGTGCTGCTTCCGCTCGCGGAAATAGCGCCTTTCGCCCGCGATCCCGAAACGGGCGAGCGGGTAGAATCGCTGCTTCGTGCCTGTCCCGGCCGCTCGGATGCGGTCAGGATCGGGCCGCTCGAGGTTTCGTGAGGCGCCGCGCGCGACCCACCCTCGCGCGGAGCCTGGCTTCGCTGGCCTGGCCCCACGGAAGGCGCATCCGCGCCGACTGGAGTACCACATGATCATGTTCCGCTCGCTCGCGTGCGCGCTCCTGGCCTCGGGCCTCGGCGTCGCCGCCCCCGCACTCGCGCAGGATGGCGCACCCGCTGGCGGTCAGGATGAGATGCCGCAGTTCGAGATGCCGAAGGCGCCCGACATCACGGGTTCCTTCACCGACGCCATGAAGTCGCCCGAGGCGATCAAGGCGGGCGAGGACGCGCTGAAGAAGGCCGCCGCCGCGGTTCGTGGCGCGAAGACCATCTCGGACACGATCTCGCTCTCGGTCGAGATCATGGGCCGCAAGCAGGAGCAGTCGTTCAGCGTCGCCCGCGATGCGAACGGCGCGCGCCTCGAGATCGGCCCGATGAAGATGATCGCCACCAACGGCAAGGTCTATCTCTCGAGCGACGAGAGCCCGAAGAAGTTCGTGGCCTACGCGCTCGACGGCTCGATGGCGAAGACACTCGCCAAGGAACTCGGCAACTTCGACATTCCGCTGCCCAAGTGGTACCTCGACAGCGCCGAGCCCACCGATGTCGCGGTCGAGCTCGCGGGCACCTTCCTGCCCGGCGCCAAGGTCTCGGGCTTCGATGCCGCAGCGGGCAAGGTCATGCTGACGGGTGAGAACGGCGTGGCGGTCTATGAGATCGACGCGAAGACCTCGCTCCTCAAGGGTGGCCGCCTCAACATGACGCCGCCGAACGCGCCCGCGGGCATCGTGTTCCCGCTCGTGATCGGCATGAACCCCGTCGTCGCCGACAAGCTCGAGAACGCCATCGCGTTCAGCGAGGAAGGCAAGAAGCAGGTCGATTCGCCCGACGAGCTCGCGCCGTCGCCGATCGAGATCGGCTCCGACGCGCCGACCTTCGCGCTCAAGACGCTTGACGGCAAGGATGTCTCGCTCGAGGGCCTCAAGGGCAAGGCCGTGGTCATCGACTTCTGGGCGACCTGGTGCGGCCCGTGCAAGCGCGGCCTTCCGCACCTGAACGACTTCGCCAAGTGGGCGAAGGAGTCGGGCAAGCCGATCGAGGTCTACGGCATCAACACCCTCGAGTCGAAGCAGGGTGACGAGCGCATGACCGAGGTCGGCGGCTACTGGAAGAGCTCGGCCTTTGTGTTCGGCTGCCTCGTCGACGCCGACAACGCGGTGATCCAGGCCTACGGCTTCACGGGCATTCCCGCGACCGTCCAAGGAAGAGTGCGAGAAGGCGCTCGCTCCGAAGGCCGGCTGACGATCGGCGGTGTCGGCCGCCGAATCGCGGCCGATGCCTTCCGAGATCGGGCTTCAGCCCTGCTGACAGCAGATTCCCGCGCCGCGCGTGACCCGCGCGGCGCGGTTTTTCATGCGGCGGCCGTCGTGCTGCCTTACAGTGCGGATCCGGAGACTTCCATGCGGCACGCAGCCCCGTCTGCAGCGTTTCTCGCGCTGACCCTTGCATCGGCACTTGCACCGGTCCTTGCACCGGCACTTGCCTTCGGCATCGCGGCGCCCTCGTGGGCGCAGGAGCCGCCCGCGGTCGACAAGCCCGCGGCGACGCCTGCGTCGCGAGAGAAGGCGGAAGCGGCCTTCAAGGCGCTCATCGCGGCGTACCGCGCGAACGACGGAGTCGAGTGCTCCGTGCGCACCCTCGTGTCGGCGGCAGAGGCCGAAGAGGGCGAGGAAGAGGTCGCGGCGAAGGGGCCCGCGGTCGAGGCGAAGTTCGTCTTCGGCGGCGACCGCCGCGCGGTGGTCGTGCTGCGGGGCTTCACGCTGCGCATCGCCGAGGGCCGCATCAAGGCCACGCACGAGAGCAACCCGCTGACCTACCTCGATGTCGGCGATGGCGGGTCGCCGTTCTACGCGCTCTTCAACGCCTTCCGCGCGCTGCCGTATCCCGAGCTCGCCCTCGCGCTCGGCGAGGACGAACCGTCGGATGTGGCGATGCAGCTCTTGCCTGAGACTCCGAATGTCGTGCCTGCGCGCGTCGAGAGCGAGGAGATCGAGGGGCAGGTCCTCGAGACGCTCGTCCTCGAGTCGGATGACGGCACCGAGGAACTGCGGATCTCCTATGACCCCGACACGAAGCTCGTCGAGCGCTCGATCGGGCGGATCAAGGGCGGCGACCTCGTTGCCGACGGGTCGACGCTCGTCATCGAGACCGTCTCGAAGAGCCGTAGGCCGAAGGTCGCACTCGACGCCGCGACCTTCGCGCTCGATGTCGCGTCGCGACAGAAGGTCGATGGTCTCGCGGCGCTCGTCGACCGCTCCGAGGGCGCAGCCGAGGATCAGGAGGTCGAGCGCCTGAAGGAAGGCGAGCCCGCGCCCGAACTCGCGCTGCCGCGCAAGGGTGGCGGCGATTGGGACCTGGCGAAGGCGCGCACGAAGCCCGTCGTGATCGACTTCTGGGCGACCTGGTGCGGCCCGTGCCGGGCCGTCATGCCCGAGCTCGAGAAGCTCGCGAAGGAGTTCGAGGGCCGCGCCGAGGTGATGCTGGTGAACGCGGGCGAGCAGGGAACGCGCGAGGAGCGCGAGCAGCGCATCGACGAGGTGCTCAAGGCGCGGGCGCCGAGCCTGGCGTGCGTGCTCGACCTCGACGGGCTCGCCGCGCGTCGGTGGCTGATCCGCGCGTTCCCGACGACCTTCCTCATCGCCCCCGACGGCAAGATCGCGGGCATGTGGGAGGGTTCCACGCCGCGATCGCAGCGGGAGCTCCGCGAGCGGCTCGAGGCGCTGTGCGCGAAGCCCGCGGCCGATGGTGCGCCCGCCATCGACGCGCCCGCGCCGTGAACCCGCACCCTTCGCACGGACAGGCCGGCTGAGCGCCACTATCCTGCGCCCATGGCGAACGCCGCAGGGACCCGCGCGCATTCCACCAGCCTTCCGCTTGCCGAGCGTGGGGACGGCCGCGACGCGCTGCGGCTCGAGCTGTCGTCGGCGCTTCGGCGCGTGGCGCACGCCGACATCCGCTTCGGTCGCCACGACCGAATGCTGTACGCGACCGACGCGAGCATCTACCAGGTCGAGCCGATCGGCGTCGTGGTGCCGCACACGGTTGAGGACGGCGCGCGCGTGGTGGCCGAGCTCGCTGCGCGCGGCGTGCCCATGCTGCCGCGCGGCTCGGGCACGGCGCTCGCAGGCCAGAGCGTGAACGACGCGGTCGTGGTCGATTTCTCGCAGCACTGCCGCGCGATCCTCTCGGTCGATGCCACGGCGCGGCGCGCGGTGGTGGAGCCTGGCGTGACGCTCGACCAGCTCAACGAGCACCTCGCGCCGCTCGGGCTCATGTTCGGGCCCGATGTCGCCACGAGCTCGCACGCGACGCTCGGCGGCATGATCGGCAACAACTCCTCGGGCGCGCATTCGATCCTGTACGGGCGCACCGTCGAGAACCTGATCGCGCTCGAGGTCGCGTTCGCCGACGGCAGCGTGCATCGCCTCGAGGAAGGGAGCTGCGACCGCGACCCCGCGCAGCGCGCGCTCGCCGAGCGGCTGGCCGCGATCGTGCGCCCCGTCGCGGGCGAGATCCGCGCACGGTTTCCCAAGATCCTGCGGCATGTCGACGGCTACGCGCTCGACATCTTCCTCGAGCAGCTCGAGCGCTCGACCGCGGGAACCTTCGACAAGGTCAACCTCGCGCACCTCGTGTGCGGAAGCGAGGGAACGCTCGCCACCACGCTGCGCGCCGAGCTCTCGCTCGTGCCGCGCCCGAAGGAGCGCGGGCTCGCGATCCTCGGCTTCGCAAGCGTGCGCGAGTCGCTGTCGCATCTCGCCGAGATCCTGAAGACGCGGCCCGCGGCGGTCGAGCTCGTCGACGATGTGGTGATCGATGTCGCGCTGCGAAACACCGAGTACCGCCAGTATGTCGAGCTCATGCCGCAGCCCGCGCACGGGAAGCTCGGCGCGGTGCTCTATGTCGAGTACTTCGCCGAGCGCGCCGACGAACTGCCCGCGCGCTTCGACGCGCTGCGCAGCGCGGTGCCTGGCGGGTCGATGTCGACCTACACGGGCGCGGCCGAGCGGCTGAAGGCCTGGAAGCTGCGCAAGGCGGGCGAGCCGCTCCTGCACGGCGTGCCTGGCGCGCGCAAGCCGTTCACCTTCGTCGAGGACACGGCGGTCGACCCTGCGAAGCTGCCTGATTTCGTCGAGGAATTCCGCGCGATCGTGACGCGGCACGGCACCACCGCCGCGTACTACGCGCATGCCTCGGTGGGCTGCCTGCACATCCGTCCGCTGGTCGCGATCCACGACCCCGCCGACCGCAAGGTCATGGTGGCCATCGCGAAGGACATCGCCGCGCTCGTGGCGCGCTTCGGCGGCGCGCTTTCGGGCGAGCACGGCGACGGCCGCGTGCGGTCGCCGCTCCTCGGCGAGTACTTTGGTCCCGTGATCAGCGGCGCACTTGCCGAGGTGAAGCGCGTCTTCGACCCGCGCAACCTCATGAACCCAGGCAACCTCGTCGATGCGGGGCCGCCCGAGCGCATCGTCGAGAACCTGCGCGTCGCGCCCGATGGCCACGAGGCGCACGCGCCCGAGATCAAGACTTTCTTCCGCTACGACCGCGAGGAGGGCTTCGACCACGCGGTCGAGTCGTGTAACGGCGCGGGCCTGTGCCGGCGCATGTCGGGCGGCACCACGATGTGCCCGTCGTACCGCGCGCTGAAGGACGAACGCCACTCCACGCGCGGACGCGGCAACGCGCTGCGGCTCGCGGTCACGGGGCAGCTGGGCGAGGCGCGCTGGAGCGACCCCGAGACGATGTCGACGCTCGACCTCTGCCTTTCGTGCAAGGCGTGCAAGACCGAGTGCCCGTCGAATGTCGACATCTCGAAGCTGAAGGCCGAGTACGCCGCGCAGCGCCACGCGCGCGACGGCGTGCCGTTCGCCACGCGGGTGTTCGGGCATGTGCGGCGGCTCAACGCGCTCGGCTCGCGGTTCCATGCGATCGCGAACGCGGTCAACGCCACGCCGATCGCGAAGTCGCTTGCGCGCGGCCTGCTGGGCATCGATCCGCGGCGGTCGATTCCTGCGTTCGGTCCGTCGCTCTTCGGCTGGTTCGACCGCCGCGCGCCGCGCGAGCGAACCCGCACGGTCATCCTCTTCGGCGATTGCTTCTCGGCGTACAACGAGCCTGGGATCGGGCAGGCCGCGGTGCGGCTCCTCGAGGCGTTCGGGTACCGCGTGGTGCTTGCCAATGTCGGCTGCTGCGGGCGAAGCCTGATCTCGACGGGCATGCTCGCCGAGGCGCGCGACGAAGTGGAGCGCACGGCCGACGCGCTCGAGCGGCTCGTTCAGTCGACGGGGGCCGAGGCGGTGCTCGTCCTCGAGCCGAGCTGCGCGAGCGCGATCCGCGACGACTGGCGCGAACTCCTTCCGATCGGCGGTCCGCACGACAAGCGTGCGCGCCGCGACGCGCTCGCGAGCCGCACGAAGCTCGTCGAGGAGTTCCTCGACGCCGCATGGGATTCGCACCCGACGCGGCCGAGCGTGCCTGCGCAGGTCGATCAGGTGCTGCTGCACGGGCACTGCCACCAGAAGGCGCTCTGGGGCAACGACACCAGCGCGCGCTTCCTGCGCCGCATCTTCGGCGAGCGGCTGTCGGTGCTCGACACGGGCTGCTGCGGCATGGCGGGCAGCTTCGGCTACGCGGAGCAGCGCTACGAACTCTCGATGGCGATCGGCGAAGACAGGCTGTTTCCCGCGGTGCGCCGCGCGCCCGATGCCGTCGTCTGCGCGCCAGGCACCAGCTGCCGCCATCAGATCCACGATGGCACGGGCCGCGAGGCGCTGCATCCCGTCGACCTCGCCGCGCGTGCCCTCGGGCTCTGAGGCGGCGGGAAACAGGGGGGATCTGCTAGAATCCACCCATGTCCTCTTCCGTCCAGCCCACGATCGACGAGAGCGCGCTCAGCGACCTCTCGAACGCGCGCATCCTGCTTGTCGACGACAACCAGCAGAACCTCGAGCTCATGCAGGCCTACCTCGAGTCGCTGCCGTGCGTGCTGGCGACGGCCCGCGACGGCGTCGAGGCGATCGACGCGGTGCATCGCTTCAAGCCCGACCTCGTGCTGCTCGATGTGATGATGCCGAAGATGTCGGGCTTCGAAGTGTGCCGCAAGCTCAAGGGCGACCCTGCGACGCGCGACATCGTGGTGATCATGGTCACCGCGCTGCACGAGGTCGGCGACCATGAGCGCGCCGTCGAGAGCGGCACCGACGACTTCCTGACGAAGCCCGTCAACAAGCTCGAGCTGCTTACGCGCGTGCGCAGCCTGCTGCGGGTGGCGCTTCTCAAGCGCAAGCTCACCGAGCTCATGTCGGGGCGGTGAGCAAGCGCCTCGGCCGTACGCAGTCGCCGGGGCGGTAACTGCAACTCAGGCGGGATTTCAAGGTTTCCGCCGTCGAAGCCGATGCATGAAGCCTCGGAGGTTACCCGTGGCTTCGAAGCAGTCCCTCGTCGACGCGATCATGGAGATCAACCCCTCGGCCTCGCCCGAGTGGCTCGCAGGCTTCAGCGAGCAGGATCTGCAGCAGTACCTCGACCACCTGTGCACGATGCTGGCGCCCGTCGATCGCGCGTGCTGGATCCGTCCATCGGAGCAGCCCGCGGCGTACATGCGCGAATGCGCGTGAGCCCGCGACCTAGTTCGACGCGGCAAACGGCGCGTCGGGCCCGCGTTCCTCGCTCAGCGTGACCTCGATGTCGTCATCGAGGTCGTCCTGCTTCACTCGCACGCGGCCCTGGCGAACGAGCTCGAGCAACGCGAGGAAGAGACCGATGCGCTCGCCGTGCGTGCGGCCATCGAACACGCTGCCAAGGGTCAGGCGATGTGCCTCGATGCGCACGAGGCGGTCGACGAGGTCCTCCTGGTGAAGCGAGATCGGCGTGTCGTCGTACTCGACGCGGTGATCGCCTACGCGGGTGAGGTCGATCGAGGCGGCGATCCGCTCGAACGCGGCGTACAGGTCGCCGAGGTGCAGGTCCTCGAGCTCGTAGTCCTCTTCCTCGGGCGGTGCGTCGGCGGCGCCGGGTCGAACGCGCGCGGGGGCGCGTTCGGCGAACTCCTTGCGACGCGCCTCGAGGACCTCGGCCGCCGTGCGGAAGCGCTGGTAGGCGAGCAGCTGGCGGATGAGCTCCGCCCGCGGATCGTCGCCTGGGGCGTTCGCCGCCGACGGGTCGCCTTCTTCTGGGGTTGCGGGCGCGAGCGAGCGCGACTTGATCTCGACGAGCGTCGCCGCCATGACGAGGAACTCGCCCGCGAGGTCGATGTCGACCGAGGAAAGCCGCCGCACATACTCGAGGTATTGGTCGGTCAGCGTGTGGATGGGGATGTCGTGGATGTCGACTTCCGCGCGGCGCACGAGGAACAGCAGGAGGTCGAGCGGACCCTGGAAGACGGGGAGGCGGACGAGCCAGTCGTTCTGCGACATCGCGGGCAATCTAGCAGGATTCTCCGCGGTTATCGCGCGTTTCGCCCCGCCGTACACTGCGTGCATGGCCGACACGCGCACCGCATCCGCCGCTGATCCGCACGACCGACGCGTCGAGGCGGGGTTCGTCGGCGAGGTCCTCGCCACCGAGTCGCAGGCGATCCTCGCGTTCTCCGAGCGGCTGAAGCGCGGCGAGGTCGCCTCGCTGCATGCGGCGCTCGACCTCCTCGAGGCGTGCAAGGGTCATGTCGTAGTGAGCGGCATGGGCAAGTCGGGCCTGATCGGCGCGAAGATCTCGGCGAGCCTCTCGAGCCTCGGTCAGCCGTCGCACTTCGTGCATCCCGCCGAGGCGGTGCATGGCGATCTCGGTTCGATCCGCCCCGACGATGTGGTGATGCTCCTCTCTTGGTCGGGCGAGACGCAGGAAGTCGTCGCACTCGCATCGATCCTGAAGATGGACGGCATTCCCACCATCGGTCTTTCGGGCAAGGCGAAGTCGAGCCTTGCGCGCGCGTCGACGGTGCATGTCGATCTTGGCGACATCACCGAGGCGTGCCCGCTGAATCTGGCGCCGACGGCGTCGACCACGCTCACGCTTGCGGTCGGCGATGCGATCGCGCTCGCGCTCGCGCAGCGGCGCGACTTCGGCAAGGACGACTTCCACAAGCATCACCCTGGCGGCATGCTCGGCGCGGGCCTTCGGCCTGTGACCGAGGTGCTGCGCTTCCGCGTGGGGCAGAACCTCGCGGCCGTACCCGACACGAGCACCGTGCGCGACGCGCTGCGCGCCGCGGGCGAGGGCAGGCGCGCGGGCGCGATCGTGCTCGTCGACGGCGCGGGCCGCCTGAGCGGCATCTTCACCGACGGCGACCTGCGGCGGCATGTGAACAGCGGGGCGCTGGCGGTCCTCGATGCGCCCATCGCGGGCGTGATGACGCGGCACCCCGCGACGCTCTCGGTCGATTCGCTCGTGCGCGACGCCGTGCAGATGGTGCAGGAGCGGCGGCTCGACGAGATTCCCGTGGTCGACCGCGACGGCCGGCCTGTCGGCCTTGTCGATGTGCAGGATCTCATCGCGATGCGCGTCGTGAAGGAGTGAGGCCGCGCCCTAGTCCCTGATCACGCCGCGCGCCTCGAGGAACGCCATCACGCGCTCCACGGCGCTCCGCAGCGCGGCGTCGGGTGCCCCGAGTTCATGGAACGGGATGACGAGTTCGGCGTCGGTGGGCGCCTCGTACTCGAAGTCGATGCCAGGAACCCCTTGCACCGCGCCCGACGCATGGCTTCGATAGAGCCCCGCAGGGTCGCGGCGGCGGCAGGCCTCGAGCGGCGTCGAGACATGCACCGTGGCGAATCGGTCGGGGCCGACGAGGTCGCGCGCGCGGCCCCGCACCGAGGCTTCAGGCGCGGTGAACACCGCAAGCACCACGAGCCCCGCGTCGTTCATCGCACGGCGACAGCACGCCCGAGTGCGGCGTCTCGTCCCAATGTCCCTCGACGCTCGACGGGTCGAGCAGCATGCCCGCGCCCGCGGTGGCGTTCGTGAGCCGGTCGATCAGGATGAACGCGCCCGTCTGACGGTTGCGCGTGTAGGCGTCGTACACGATCGGCCGCTGGGTTCGGATCACGACCTGCCCGATGTCGTTCAGCGCGAGCGCAGGGGTCGCCGACCGCTCGAGCGTGTTCACATCGGTGCGGTACGCGATGCGCGTCACGCTTGCGGGGGTCTTGTGCGGGCCGTGCTTGAGCAGGTACTCCTTGCCAGGGACGAGCGGCGTCTGGTCGTCCATCCACACGACCATCGCGTGCACATCCTGCCCGACATGCGGCTCGTTGCCGGGGTGGACGAGCATGTCGCCGCGCGCGCAATCGACCTCGTCGGCAAGCGTGAGCGTGACCGACAGCGGGGCGGTGGCCTCGGGCAAGTCGCCTTCGAAGGTCGCGATGCGCGACACCGTGGTGGTGCGCCGCGACGGCAGCACCATGACGCGGTCGCCAGGCTTCACGCAGCCGCCCGCCACGGTGCCCGCGAAGCCGCGGAAATCGAGGTTCGGCCTGTTCACCCACTGCACGGGAAAGCGGAAATCCACGCTGTTCCAGCGCCCGCCGAGCGGTGCCGCGTCGAGGTGCTCGAGGAGCGTCGGCCCCGTGTACCACGGCATTGCAGCGCTTCGATGGACGACATTGTCGCCGTTGAGCGCCGACATCGGGATGAACGCCGTGCGCCGCGCGGGCAGCTTGGCGGCGAAGGCCTGGTAGTCGCGCACGATCTCGTCGAAGCGCTCCTGCGAGTGGCCGACGAGGTCCATCTTGTTGATCGCGACCACGATCTCGCCGATCCCGAGCAGGCTCGTGATGAACGAGTGCCGCCGCGTCTGCACCGCCACGCCGTGGCGCGCGTCGACGAGCAGGATCGCGAGGTCGCAGGTGCTCGCGCCCGTCGCCATGTTGCGCGTGAACTGCTCGTGCCCAGGCGTGTCGGCGATGATGTACTTGCGCGCCGCGGTCGTGAAGTAGCGGTACGCGACATCGATCGTGATCCCTTGCTCGCGCTCGCTCTTCAGGCCGTCGACGAGGAGCGCCAGGTCGAGCTTGCCCGACTGCGTGCCCATCGAGCGCGAATCGCGCTCGGCGGCGGCGAGCGTGTCCTCGTGGATCATGTGCGTGTCGTGCAGCAGGCGGCCGATCAGCGTGCTCTTGCCGTCGTCGACCGAGCCGCAGGTCAGGAAGCGGAGGAGCTGCTTGCTCTCGTGGCGCGCCAGGTACTCCTCGATGTTCGAGTCGATCAGGGCCCGTTCGGCGGCGTTCTCGTCGACGCGCATCAGAAGTAGCCCTCCTTCTTCTTCTCCTCCATGCTGCCTGAGGCATCATGGTCGATCACGCGGCCCTGGCGCTCGCTCTGCGTCGCCTGCAGCATCTCGCGGATGATCTCGGGCAGCGTGGCCGCGGTCGATTCGATCGCACCCGACAGCGGGTAGCAGCCGAGGGTGCGGAAGCGCACCACCTTCATCTCGGGCTTCTCGCCAGGCTCGAGCGGCAGGCGCTCGTCGTCGACCATGATCGGCACGCCGTGGCGGTACACGACGGGCCGCGGCGCCGCAAGGTAGAGCGGCACGATCGGGATCTTCTCGAGCCAGATGTACTGCCACACATCGAGCTCGGTCCAGTTCGAGAGCGGGAACACGCGGATCGACTCGCCGCGGTTCACCTCGGTGTTGTAGATGTTCCAGAGCTCGGGGCGCTGGCTGCGCGGGTCCCAGCGGTGCTGGCGGTCGCGGAAGCTGAACACGCGCTCCTTCGCACGCGACTTCTCCTCGTCGCGGCGCGCGCCGCCGAACGCGGCGTCGAAGCCGTACTTGTCGAGCGCCTGCTTGAGCGCCTGGGTCTTCATCACATCGGTGTGCTTGCGCGAGCCATGCGTGATCGGGTTGATGCCCGCGGCCAGCCCCTCGGGGTTCGAGTGGACGAGGAGATCGAGACCGAGCTCCTTCGCCACATACTCGTCTCGGAAGCGGTACATGTCCTTGAACTTCCACTTGGTGTCGACATGCAGCAGCGGGAATGGCGGCTTCGAAGGGTGGAAGGCCTTCATCGCGAGGTGCAGCAGCACCGCGGAGTCCTTGCCGATCGAATAGAGCATCACGGGCCGCTCGAAGCTGGCCACGACCTCGCGGAAGATCTGGATGCTCTCGGCCTCGAGCTCGCGGAGATGGGTCAGGCGGCGGGGGTCCATAGGCGGGTCGTGGGCCGATAGGGTATCGTCCGCGGAGTCGGGCCACGGGGTCCTTCAAGCAACCGCATCATGCACGACGAATCACCCCGCTCATCGCCGAATGTGGTCTGGCACGCGGGCAGCGTCTCGCGGACGGACCGCGAGCGGCTGCTCGGGCAGCGGGGGGCGACGGTCTGGTTCACGGGCCTTTCGGGCTCGGGCAAGAGCACTGTCGCAGTCGCTGTCGAAGCGCGCCTCGTCGCGGCCGGGCGGCTCTGCTATCGGGTCGATGGGGACAACCTTCGCCATGGCTTGAACAGGAACCTCGGGTTCTCTGCAGAGGATCGCGCCGAGAATGTGCGCCGCACAGGGGAAGTGTGCCGGATCCT
>JAJTGK010000013.1 GCA_021297815.1 Planctomycetaceae bacterium | reverse complement strand
AGGCGAAGAAGCAGCTCGAGGCCAAGAAGAAGCTCGAGGCGAAGAAGCAGCTCGAGGCCAAGAAGAAGCTCGAGGCGAAGAAGCAGCTCGAGGCGAAGAAGCAGCTCGAGGCCAAGAAGAAGCTCGAGGCGAAGAAGAAGCTCGAGGCGAAGAAGAAGCTCGAGGCGAAGAAGAAGCTCGAGGCCAAGAAGAAGCTCGAGGCGAAGAAGAAGCTCGAGGCCAAGAAGAAGCTCGAGGCCAGAAAGAAGCTCGAGTCGAAGAAGCGGCTTGGCGCCAAGAAGACCGTCAAGCGCAAGGCCACGCAGGCGAAGGGCCCGAAGCGTTCGAAGGGGTCTGCGAAGTCGGCGCGCTCGAAGCCGTCGCGAAGCGGGACGCGTCGGAGCTGACGCCCGTGACGAACTCCCTCGGCGGTCCTCGGCCGCAGGGGTGCCTGCATGATGCGAGCCGTCGAACCAACACTCCTCGCGCCGGCGCCCGACGGGCACTCGGCCCTCATGGCGCGCACCATGGCGCGTCTTCGTGCGTCTGGCGGGGCGCTCGCCGCGCGTTGGCTCGGTTTCGCGTGCGTGCTCGTGCTCGCCTCGTGCGCATCGGTGCGCGAACCGCGCGCCGTGAACCTTCCGGCCGAGGTCGTTCCCGCCGAAGGCGCACCCTGCCTTGAGTTCGGCGCCCAGGCGCGGCTTTCCGAGGCGATGCAGGGGAAGCCTGAAGGGTTCGCGGAGGAGCGGGTGGAGTCGCTGCGCCGTGCGCGGTCGCTGCCGCCTGCTGCGGGTGAGCTTCCTGCGGATGCGTCGCGCATGCTGAGCATGGCGGCTGAGGCGCTCGCGCGCGGCGATGCGAAGACGGCCCTGACCGCCGCTCGCGAGGCCGCTCGCTTCGCACCTGAGCGCGTCGAGCCGCTCGAGGTCCAACTGCTTTCTCAGCTTTCGTCAGGAGCCTTGGCCGAACTTCGCCAATCGGTGGAGGCGATCCGCGCGATCGATGCGGGCAACACCATCGTGCTCGCCTTCGATGGCTTGTCGGCGGCGCAGTCCGACCGCCCTGAGAACGCCCTTGGCGCGCTGGCGTGGTTCTTCGGCGCCGATCCGCTTCCGCGGCGCGGCGCTGTGATCCCGCTTCCGACCGCCGTGGGTGAACTCGAGGAGCAGGCCGCGGTCGCGGCGCTCGCCCTTGGTCGCGCGCGTGCGGCGCTCGATGCGCTCGACGCGGCGGCACTCGCGCGGTCCGGCCAGGAACCGGCGGTTCGGGCGCTCGCAATCATGCGCGCCGACGCGCTCGACATGCTCGGGCGCCATTCGGAGGCCGAGCAGGCGCTGCGGGCGGTGGCGGGCGCGGTCGAAGGTTCCGAGCCTGCCGACGGGCTCTCGATGCTCGCCGCGCTGCATCTCGATGCATTGCGTGCGCGGCGGGGGCGCATGGTCGAATCCGCCGCCGAGGCTTTGGCGTCGCTCGCCGCGCTTCCCGAAGACGACGCACGGCTCGCGCGCTTCGTGCGTTGCGTGACGCAGGTCCCGCCCGATTCGCGCGCCAAGCTCGCAGAGCGCGCGGCGCAACCACCCGTCGGAGGCACGCCGTTGCGCGCGGCACTCGTGGCCGCGCTGCTCGATCCGCGCGGCGGAGGTCGCGTGCTCGAGCGGGCGCTCGGCGATTCGATCGTCGACCGCGCCGCGCTTCGTCATGCGTGCGTCGTGCTCTCGTCGCGGAACGCGCCGCGTGCCGCGGAACTGGGCGCATGGCTCGCCTCGGCGCATCCCGTCGACCTCGATGCGGTCTCGGCGGCGCTCCTCGGGGCAGGGGTGGACATCGATGAACTGATGGCCGCGCTCGCGTCGGCGGCGCCGCAGGCTGCCGCGGATGCGCTGCGTAGCCGCATGCTTTCGCGCTACGGATTTCCCGAGGACGCCTACGCGGTCGCCGCTGCGGCGCGCGCGCGCGACCGTGCGTCGCCCGCGGCGCTGGCCGCCTGCGCGCTCGCTGCGGCGGAGCTTTCCGACGAGGTGCTTGTCGCCGATGTCGACGAAGACCCCGCGGCGGCGCCTGTCGCGCGTGTCGTCGCGGCGGCATGGCTCGCGCTCGGGCGTGCGGAGCCTGCGCGCGTGCGCGCGCTGCAGGCGCTCGCCGGCGATTCGCTCGACGCGCGCGCTGAGATGATCGCGGCGCTCGCCTCGCTCGGAGATGTCGAGCAGCGCGAGGCCGCGCTCTCGACGCTGCGTCGCATCGCGCAGAGCCGGGCGCCCGTCGCGATCGACGCAGCCTCGCGACTGGCGATGGAACTTTCCTCCGAGGGTGGAGCTGACGAGGAACTTGCGGCGATCACGGTGCGCGACCCCGTGGCGCGCGTGCGCCGCGCGATGGCGGAGATCGACACGCTGCGGCTTCCCGTCTCGCTCGAATTGCGCGCGCTTGCCGAAGAACTCGACGCGACGCGGACCTCGTCCGTCGCGGTGGTCGAGGGTGCGGCCACGCCTGCCGACCGCCGGGCGCTTGCACGATGGACCGCCGACATCATGCGCGAGTCGCCTGCAGACCCGTCGCGCCGCCGTGTGGCGGCAGCTGCGGGCCGACGCGCCGACAACATTCCCGCGGCACCGCTGTCGGCGCGTTTCGACGCGCTTGCGACGGCGACGCCCGCCATGCGCACCTCCGACGCCCTTCTGCGGGCGACAGCTCGCCCGCGCACCGCCGCCGCGCTCGCCGCGCAGGCGAAGCTCGCGGTCGAGGCCAACGACATGGCGCGCGCGGCATCCGTGCTTGCGGGCATCGATCCGTTCACGGTGTCCTCAGGGCTTTCCGCGCGCGCGCTCCTTGGGGCGCTTGGCGCGGTCGCCGAAGCCGATCGCAGCGCCGCGAGTTCGGCAGGGCCGCTGCTCGAGGCGTGCATCTCGCGCCTTGGCGACGCGAGGCCCGAGGATCTCCTTGCCGCAAGCCGCGCAGCCATCGCGATCGCGCCGAGTTCGCTGCCGTCGGTCGCCGCGCGCATCGCGCCCCTCCTCGAGCCGCCAGGCGTCGAGGCGTTCCCCGCGTATGCCGACATCCTCCGCGAGCTCGTCGAGTTCGATTCCGATCCATACGCCGCGGCGCAGGTCGCGGCGGCGTTGGCCGCGGAGCCGCGCTTCTCGACCGCCGCGCGCAGCAGGTTTGGCACGAGCGCGACCGCGCTCTTCGCCGCCGCGGGCGCCGACGCCGAAGAGATCGAGCGCTTCGTGCGCGCGCTCGTGGCCGAAGGCGCCGCACCGTTCCGCCGCGACGAGGAGATCGCGATGTCGCGCCCCGTTCCACTTGCCGAGATCCTCGTGCGGGCGTCGGGCGCCTTCAGCATGGTGGGCGACGAGGCGGGCAGCGAGGCGCTCCTGCGCAAGGCCGTCGCCGAGGATGGAGCGCTTGCGAACGCGCTCAACAACCTGGCGTACATCGAGATCGACCGCGGAACGATCGGCGATGCGACCGTGGCGATGGCCGAGAAGGCCGCCACGCTTGCGCCCGACGACCCCGCGGTGCTCGATACGGTCGGGTTCCTGCGCTACCACCAGGGCCGCCTGCGCGATGGCCCCGAAGGAGCGGGCGCGATCAGCCTCCTCCGGCAGGCGCTTCGCCTGAAGCCGAACGACCCGTCGCTCGCCACGCTCGACCACCTTGGCGACGCGCTCTGGCGCGACGGCGACCAGGAGGGTGCGATCCGCTGCTGGCGGCAGATCGAGCAGGTCGCGCAGCTGCGCTACCCGCCCGAGCCGCTTGCGAAGAACCTCGTCGAGTACCAGCGGCGCGAGTTCGGCGTGGAGCTCGTCGACCCCGCCCAGTACATCCGCCGCAACTACGGCACGATCGTCGAGCGCGCACGGCGGAAGCTCGAGCAGATCGCGCGTGGCGAACCGCCCGCGGTCGCCGACTGCCGCGCGCTGCGCTGACGCGCTATCCTCGGAATTCCCCGCCAATCACGGAACGAGCCATGGCTGGACACAGCGCCTGGAAGAACATCAAGCACCGCAAGGCCGCCGTCGACAAGAAGCGCGGCAAGGTCTGGAGCAAGGTCTCGCGTCAGCTCATCGTGGCCGCGCAGAAGGGCGGCGGCGACCCCGCGTTCAACCCGTCGCTGCGCTTCGCGGTCGACGCCGCGCGTGCGGCCAACATGCCGCGCGACACCATCGAGAAGGCGATCAAGAAGGGTTCGGGCGAAGGATCCGAGGAGCGCTACGAGCCCGCGCGCTACGAGGGCTATGCGCCCGGCGGCGTCGCGCTGATCGTCGAGTGCCTGATCACGAACGCGAACAAGGTCGCGGCGGACATCCGCATGATCTTCGACAAGAACGGCGGCAAGATCGGCGTGCCAGGCTCGGTCTCGTTCGGCTTCTCGCAGAAGGGGCAGGTCATCGTCGAGGGTGCGACCGAGGAGAAGCTCATGGACTGCGCGCTCGAGGCGGGCGCGGAGGACATCCAGGGCGATTCCGACGGCGAGAACGCAGGCGTCTTTCGCGTGCTCTGCGCGCCCAACGACCTCATGGCGGTCCGCAACGCCATCGAGAAGGCGGGCATCGCGGTCGAGAGCGCCGAGATCACCTGGTTTCCGATGCAGACCGTCGAGGCCGACGAGGGCCTCATCGCCGAGGTCGAGAAGCTCGTCGATGTGCTCGAAGACCACGACGATGTGCAGAAGGTCTACACGAACCTCGCCTGACCAAACGCACGCGACGCCCACAGGGGGCGTCGCGAGTCGGGTCGATGGCGGTACGGGTCACTCTGGGAGCGGCTCTGGCGGCGGCTCCGCAGCAGGCGCGGCGGCTGGTTCCGCCGCGGGCTGGGCCGGTGCAGCCGCGGGCTCCGCGGGAAGCGGCGCAGGCATGATCTGATCGGAGGTGGGCGCGGTTTCCACGGGCGCCTTCACGGGGCCAAGCAGCGTGCGCATCTGCGCGAAGTAGCGGTCGGCTTCCTCCCAGACCCACGCGGGCACCGTGAGCTGGCGGGCCGTGAAGTCGACGGTCGGCGTGGTGCCGTCCCAGTCGCGGCCAAGGACGACCTGCATGCGCCACTCGAGCTCTTCCTTCCAAGGATCGGCGTGCGGCGAGACAAGCGTGCGGCGCACGATGCGGTAGATCTCGAGGCGGCGGCCCTCCTCGTCGATCATGACCTCGTTCTCGGAGAGCTTCCAGTCGTCGTACTGCGGCGCCTTGGCGGTGGCGACCATGGCCGTCCACAACTGGTCGTCGGAGTAGCCTTCGAAGGTCTGCGAGCGCGTGACGCAGCCGCCTGCGAGGCAGACCGCGGCGGCGAGCGGAGCGAGGAACAGCGTCTTGTGGCGGGCGAGTTCGAGCATGGCGATTCGTTCCGAGGGGCCCTCAGGCGGGTTCCTATCGGCAATCCAAGCGGCGAAAGCGCACAAGGGGGGAGGGGGATCGGGTTCGGATGGGTGGATTGCGCGGGTTCGGCGGCCGCATCGGGGTGACTGTCGGGTGGCGGGGGTGGGAAGGGTTCCGTACCTTGCCCGCATGCACGAATCCCACGAGCCTGCCGCTTCGCAGCCCCCACGGGGCTCCGAGGTCGGGCAGCCGCGTCCGCGCGACCTCCGACTGATCGCAAGCGGCGTTCTCGGGCTGCTGTGGATCACCTTCCCGCCGCTTGCGGGCATCTACATCCTCGTCGAGCTTCGCGACATCGCCACCTTCCTCGAGGCGGACCTGCGCCACGGGTTCTGGGCATATGTCGCAGTCTTCATGATCACGGCTGGCCTCGGGCTGCTGCCCACCTATTCGCAAGCGTTCCTCGGCGGCTGGGTGTTCGGCATGCAATGGGGCCTGACGGGCGCGATCATGGGGTTCACGGGTGGGGCGGCCATCGGCTACCTCTTCTCGCGCCTCGTCACGGGCCGCAGCGTCGACTCGTGGATCGATCGGCATCCGAGGGGGCGCGTGATCCGCGACGCGCTCGCCCGTGGCTCGATCGGAAGAACATTCCTGGTGATCGCGCTGATCCGCCTGCCGCCCAACTCGCCGTTCGCGATCACGAACTACGCGTTGGGCGCGACTCGCGTGCCGTTCTGGCTCGCCATGGCGGCGACGCCACTCGGCATGCTGCCGCGCACCGCGGTCGTGTGCTTCCTTGCGTCGGCCGCGCGCTCGTCGGGAGCGGTCGACATCCTGAGCGTGTACGAGAGCGCACCGAAATGGGCGTTCTGGTCGGGCATCGCGGCGTCGGTGCTCGTGATCTTCATCATCGGGCGCATGGCCGAGCGTGCGCTGACGCAGCTCTCTGCGCCAGCCTCGGGCGCGAACCAGGGGGCGGCGTCATGAAGGCGAGGAAGTCCCTGGGCGCGGTGCTCTTCCTCGTCTATCTCGCCTGTTATGCCGCGTTCGTGGGGGTGGCGGCGTTCGGCACCTTCGCGGGCGGAAAGCCCGACGGTGGGCTTGCGACGACGGCGGTTGGCGGACTTCCGTGGGGCGTCGTGGCGGGCATCGGCCTGATCGTCGGGGCGTTCGTGCTCGCGCTTGCGTACGCGTTCTTTGGGGCGGATGCCAACGAAGGCGGGGAGGCCGCGTGATCTACGAGACCAGCACGCTCGCCATCGTGGTGTTCGCGGCGTTCGTCGGGGCCGTGCTCGCGCTGAGCTTCTGGCTTGGTTCGCGCGCACGGACCTCGGGCGGCTACTTCGCCGCGCATGGGCAGGTCGGTTGGTTCGTGAACGGGATCGCCTTCGCGGGCGACTATCTGTCGGCCGCGAGCTTCCTCGGCATCTGCGGCATGATCGCGTTCTTCGGGTACGACGGGTTCCTCTACTCGATCGGCTACCTCGCGGGGTGGATCGTCGCGCTCTTCGTCATCGCCGAGCCGATCAAGCGGCTCGGGAAGTACACGCTCGCCGATGCGCTGAACGCGAAGTTCCAGTCGCGCGGCGTGAAGCTCGTCGCGGCGGTCTCGACGCTCGTCATCTCGCTCTTCTACCTGATCCCGCAGATGGTCGGCGCGGGAGCGCTGGTCAAGCCGCTGCTCGGGCTGCCGCACTGGGCGGGCGTCGCGATGGTGGGCGCCACGGTGACCCTCATCGTGGCGACCGCAGGCATGGTGAGCACGACCTGGGTGCAGTTCGTGAAGGGCACGCTGCTCGTCGTGATCTGTGGTGTCGTGGTGGCGCTGCTTCTCGAGCGCGGCTTCGCGGTGCCGAGCACGCCGATTCCCGCCGACGCGGTGCAGCGCATCGAGAAGTCGGCCGACGGTACGAGCGTGAATGGTGCGCCGATCTCGGCGACGAATCAGCTCGATTCGCGGCTGCGCGCCGCGCATGGAACGGGGTTCGGCTCGGTGGCCGCCCTGCCCGACGGCGCCGCAGCCACGGGTCCGCTCGGGCCGATCGCGTACATCGAGACTTTCGCGGGCTCCACCATCACCACATGGCAGAAGGGAACGGGCGCGACAGGCGAGACCACCTTCACGCCCATCGAGCGCAAGGGATCGGATCTCCTCCTGCCTGGCGCGAACCCCACCTTCAAGGGGGTGCGTGACGACCGCACCTGGCTGAAGCTCGACTTCATCTCGCTCATGCTCGCGCTGTTCCTCGGCACCGCGAGCCTGCCGCACATCCTGATCCGCTACTACACGGTGAAGGACGCGGCGGCCGCGCGCAAGAGCACCGTCGTCGGCATCGGCGCGATCGGTGCGTTCTATGTGCTCACGCTCTACCTCGGAATCGGCGCGATGACGAGCGGGGCGCTCGACCCGACCGACAGCAACATGGCCGCTCCGCTGCTCGCGCGCACCTTCGGCGAGGGGTTGTTCGCGGTCATTTCGGCGGTGGCGTTCACGACGGTGCTCGGGACGGTCAGCGGGCTTGTGATGGCGGGCGCGGGCGCCGTGGCGCACGACCTCATGAAGGATGTGTTCCGCGTGCAGCTCGACGACCGTGGGCAGGTGCGATGGGGGCGCATCGCTGCCGCATCGCTCGGCCTCGGCTCGATCGCGCTCGGCATCGCGTTCGAGAAGATGAATGTGACATTCCTCGTCGGATGGGCCTTCAACATCGCGGCGAGCGCGAATCTGCCTGCGCTCGTCATGCTGCTCTTCTGGAAGCGCACGACGAAGGAAGGCGTCATCGCCGCGATGTCGGTGGGGCTCATCGCGAGCCTCGCGTGGATCCTCTGCTCGGCCGATACGCTCGAGAAGGTGTACGGTTACAGCGCCGCCGACGCGGTGGCGAGCGCGCTCGTGCCGTTCAGCCAGCCCGCGATCGTCACTGTGCCGCTTGGCTTCGCCACGCTCGTCGCCGTGTCGCTCTTCTCGGCGCGCTCCGCAAGGCCGCGCACGCCCGTAGCGGTCGCGTGATCGGCAGGTACCGGTCGTCATGCATCATGAAATGAAACGCAGGCGCCCGTGAAGGGCGCCTGCGCTGTTTGCATTCGTTCAGAGATCGACGGCGTCGATCAGGCGCGGCTGCGGTACGAACCGTCGGCCGTGCTGATGATGATCTTCTCGCCGGTCGTGATGAACGGCGGCACGCGCGTCTTGAGGCCCGTCTCGCAGGTCGCTTCCTTGAGCTGATTCGTCGCGGTCGCGCCCTTGATGCCTGGAGGCGTGTCGGTGATCGTGAGAATCACGGTGAGCGGAAGCTCGACCGAGATCGGCTTGCCGTCGCACCAGAGCACGATCATCTGCGTGTTGGGCAGCACGAACAGGTTGAGGTCGCCGACCACTTCCTTCGAGAGTTCGACCTGGTCGTAGCTCTCGAGGTCCATGAACACCGACTTGCCGGCCTGGTCGTAGAGGTACTCCATCTGACGGCGGTCGAGATCGAC
This sequence comes from Planctomycetaceae bacterium, assembly GCA_021297815.1. Lineage (GTDB taxonomy): Bacteria > Planctomycetota > Phycisphaerae > Phycisphaerales > SM1A02 > QWPT01. The sequence goes on along the minus strand of JAJTGK010000013.1, from coordinate 19,751 downwards.
CTGCTCGACATCCTCGCCCGAGCGCAGGCGCTTCTCGATCAGCGAGCCCGACTTCAGGTCGCGGATCTTGATCTGGACGAAGGCCCGCAGGTTGCCGGGGGTGCGGTGTTCCGTCTCGGTGATCAGGAAGAGCTTGCCATCCATCTTGATGGCCATGCCGGGGGTGAGTTCAGTGCTGTTCAAGTCGAGTCCTCGAGTCTGGCTGGTCGGAAAGGAAGGCGAATGTAGCAGACGGCCTTGGGTCGGCCGATCCCATCGGCGTTCGCGCACGGCAGGAAGCGGTGAGAAATGCAAAAAGAAAGACCCCCGGAACGGGTCCGGGGGCGGAGGGAGGGAAAAGGGCACTTTGAGGAGTCTCTCGCGGGGGCGCGTTCAACTCAAGAACAATGTGCATCGAAAACAGGGCGGTGCAAATCACTGGAACGATTTTTCTTGGAATTGCCATCACGATCTGCGCCGCCCCACCAGGTCGGGCGATCGGAATGGCCGCTATAGCTCAAAAACGCGGTTTCAGCCTCGCGCAGGGTTCGTCGCAGGGGCGGCGAGGTTGCGCGGAAGAGCGAGGGGCGGGTTCGCGGGTGCCCCTGAGCGCCTTACCGATGCAGCGATCTGATGGGCTTCGCCTTCCGCGATGCCCTGCAGGCGACGGATCGTGATGCATCCGAATCTGACGACGGAGGGTACGCCCTCGTTCCAAGGCGGCCCTTGGAGCCGTCGATCGACCTGCCGCTAGAATCCGCGCCCTTGCCGGAAACGGCGCTTCGGAACCCAACCCATGATGCTCGACCAGTTTGCCACCCGTCCCGCCGCGCCCTCGAGGCGCTCAGCCTCCATCTCCATGGGGCTTCTCGCGGCCGCCATCTCGGTCTCGGGCCTCCTTACCCTCGGCTCCTGCGGCAAGGGCGATGGTGCGGCGCCACAACCAGCGTCCTCGGCGGCAACCCCTGCGGGAACTTCGGCACCGGTGGCCATTCCATCGGCCCCCGCGGTGACGCAGCAGGCGGCACCAGCGGAGCCGCCTGCGAGCGAAGAACCAAAGGATGAACTTCCTCCGATCACGCTTGACCCGCCGATGCTCGACTTTGGCATCGTGAAGCCTTCCGAGACCAAGGAGGGCGTGGTGAAGCTGGTCAACAACGGCACGAAGGAACTCGAAATCCTCACCGTTCAACCCAGTTGCAAGTGCACCACGCTCGGCGACGACCTTTCGGGCAAGAAGATCCCGCCTGGCGGATTCGTCGAACTGAAGACAGCCATGAAGGCCCAGTCGGCGCCGGGTGGCAAGCGCGCCGACATCAAGATTCTCATCGACGGCTACTCGCAGGTGCTGGTCGTGCAGATGAAGAACGAGGTCTCGCTGCCCATCCGCGTGAGCCCGTCCTACCTCAATGTCGTTGAAGGCAATCCCAAGACGGGGCGCACCGTGATCGAGTCGATCGACGGGAAGCCATTCAGCATCTGCGCGGTCGGTGGCAAGAAGCCGAACCTCGTCGGCTTCGACCCCGCGAAGGATGCGCCCCGCAACCAGTACCTGCTCGAGTGGGACTTCAACCGCGACTTCGAGCCCAACAAGGCGCCGCGCTACTGGGTGATCGAGACCGACCGCGAGGACTCGCCGCTGGTCGACCTCTTCGTGCGCCACGAGTCGACCGTCAAGCTCACGCCGCTCCGCTTCACCGACTACCGACACACCTTCGGTCGCGTGGAGCAGGGCGCGAATCCCGAAGTGGTGGTCGAGCTCAGCAAGATCCCCGAGGGCCAGCGTGTCGTGACCGTGGCGAGCACCTCGAGCAGCGTCAAGGCGGAGCTTGTGAGTTCGGAAGTCGAGGGCGAGATCACGCGCGTCAAGGTGCGCCTGACCCCGAACGCCGACTTCACAGGCCTGCTCTATGCAGGTGTGGTCTTCTACACCAACTCGCAGCAGGGCGAGATCGCGATCTGGGGCCAGGTCGTTCCGAAGGGACACGCGGGCTGCCTCGGACGCTGATCGTCCGCTCCGTCGGAAGGGCTGCGCGCGCATCGGCCCGAGCGGGGCTTGCTCGCCTCTCGTTGTCGCCTTGGCCTAGCGAAGGCCGGCCATGACCATGCGGGCACCTGCGAAGGCGAGCAGCACGGCAAAGACCGCCTTCAGCGCCTTGATGGGCATGCGGTACGAGATGCCTGCCCCGATGTAGCCGCCAAGCAGGGCGGTCGGGGCGAGCATGCCTGCGAGCGTGAGCGATTGCGCAAGGGTCAGGGGAGCGCCCGAAGGATCCTCGAGCCGCGAGACGGACAGGTTCTTGGCGAGCGCTCCGACCGCGGTGGAACCGAGCATGACCACGGCGCTCGTTGCGATGCATTGCCGCAGGGGGATTCGCGCGAACTTGCGAAGCAGGGGGATCATGATCACCCCGCCGCCGATGCCGAGAAGGCCCGCCGCGAAGCCCCCGAGGCCCGCGATCGGCGCGGCGGGAGCGGCCCGCACCTGGTCGGGCGCAGGCTCGTCGGAGGGCTTCCCCCGCGACCGGACCATCGCCACGAGTTCGGTGGCCGAGAGATAGATCAGGAAGCCCCCGAAGAGCGCCATGAGGCGCGTCGCATCGACGAGGTTGCTCACCAGGACGCCTGCGACGGCAAGCGCGCCCGCCACGACAAGCATGCGTGGGGCGAGATCTGCACGGATCGTGCCCTTTCCTCGGTGCTTCAGCGCCGAACTCGAGGCGACAAGCAGGTTCGCGATCAGGGCGGCTGCCTGATAGAGGTGCTGGTTCGGTCCGATGGCGAAGGTGAGCAGGGGAATCATGACCACCGAGCCACCGATTCCGAGCATGCCCCCCGCGAGGCCTCCGGCGAGGCCGATGGGTGCGACGAACAGGGCTTGCGAGAGGTCCATCGAGGCAGTCTACGGGTTGGGGGGAATCGGTTTCGAAGCAGGTCCGTCGGTGCACCCGACTCCCCGCGGCGGAAGGGCGCTGTGAGCCCGCTGGTGCCGAGAGGATTCGGCGCGAAGGTGATTTCAACGGGGCGATGTCTTGCCATGCGGGCTTGGCAGGGACGGCATGAGGGCTACTATGGAAAACGAGGTCCGCACCGCGGGCGCCCCGAGGATGGATGGAGACTCGACCAGCCGCGTCGGCGCTTCGGCGTCGGCATGGCATGCGCTCGCCGCGCGTCGGCGTGGGATGTTCGCTGGAATGATCATCGTCTCGGCGGCTGGTTCGCTCGTCGCGCTGGGCGTCGGCACGGGGCAAGGGGCGCGCAGCGCTTCGGTGTCGGTGGGGCCGGCGGCAACGGCAGACTTCACGACGCCCAACGACCGCGGTTTCACAGGCGCGCCAGCTGACGCGCGCGCGCCGGGCGCACGGCTCGGGTGGCGGAGCGCCTTCTCGCACGAGACCCATCCCGTGTCCATTCTTCCAGAGCTCGCTGAGGGTGGTCTCGCAGCGGGTGCGTCCATGCACGCGGAAGGCGCCGTCGAGCGACGCGAGTTCGACGGTCGGCCCGTGCGCGCCGCCCGCACGATTCGCATGAAGGTGACCGCGTACAGCCCCGATGAGCGCAGCTGCGGCGCAAGCGCCGATGGCATCACCGCGAGTGGCCACTCGGTGCTCACCAACGGTGGGTTCCTGGTCGCCGCGGATCCGAAGGTGCTGCCGCTCGGCTCGCTCGTGAGCGTTCCTGGCTACGACGGAGGCGCTGTGGTGCCCGTGCTCGATGTGGGCGGCGCGATCAAGGGAGACCGGCTCGATGTGCTCTTCCCGACGCACGCCGAGGCGATGCGCTGGGGCGTGCAGACGGTCGATGTCACGGTCTGGGAGTACGACGACGGGCGTGGAAGCGAGTTCAAGCGCGTGCGACGCAAGCCACGCGGCGATGGCCAGTAGTCCGCGCGCGGCGTGTATCGCCCGGCCTGCATCGTCGCGTTCGAGGCGTCTGCAGCGTAGCGTCCGACTGGCGGTTCGTCGTTCCCACGCGAAGGTCGCCATCCGTTGAGCGCACCGTTGCGTCATCGCATGGCCTCTGCCGCGCGCATGCGGTCGAGCACGCGGTAGTGCAGCGCTTCCGCGATCTGGCTTTCGCCGACGGCATCGACTCCATCGAGGTCTGCGATCGTGCGCGCGACCCGCCTGATGCGGTCGTACGCGCGCGCCGAGAGGCCGAGGTCGCGCATCGCCGACTCGAGCATGCGCTGTGCGGCGGACTCCAGTGCGGCCACGCGGTCGAGGTCACGCCCTGCGAGCCTGGCGTTCGGCATGCCGCGACCCTGACGGAGTTCCATTCGCCCGCGCGCCTCGAGCACCTTGGCACGCAGGTCGGCGCTGCTCGCTCCGCGTCGTGCACCTTGCAGCGCCGCAAACGGCACCGCGCGGACCTCGACATGCAGGTCGATGCGGTCGAGCAGAGGCCCCGAGAGCCGCCCGATGTACTTCTCCTGTGCGCGCCGTTCGCTGGCGGAATGGGCGAAGCCGCCCGCGTGCGAGGGATTCATGGCGGCGACGAGCATGGTGCGCGCGGGAAATCGCAGCGTGCCCTGCGCGCGTGCGATGGTGACGAAGCCGTCCTCGAGCGGCTCGCGCAGGCATTCGAGCGCGACGCGTGGAAACTCGGGCAGTTCGTCGAGGAAGAGCACTCCGTGGTGCGCCAGGCTCACCTCGCCCGGCCTCGGCACGCTGCCGCCCCCCACGATGGCCGCGGAACTGGCCGTATGGTGCGGCGCGCGGAACGGCCGCTCGCGGATGAGCCCCGCGCCGCGAGGAACGGCACCGACCGCGGAGTAGATGCGCGTCACCTCGAGTGCCTCGTCGGGCGTGAGCGGCGGCAGGATGCCGGGCATCGCGCGCGCCATCATGGTCTTGCCGCTGCCCGCGGGGCCGATGAGGAGCGCGTTGTGTCCGCCCGCCGCGGCAAGCGCCAGCGCGCGCTTCGCGGCCTCCTGCCCGCGCACATCGGCGAGGTCGACCGCCGAACCGAAGGGCGGGGGGCACTCGTCGGGCTCGCGTTCGGGCGGGATCTGCATCTGCCGTGCGAAGAACGCCACCGCCTCGCCGAGGCTCGCGACGCCGTGCACCGAGATGCCGCGCACGGCGGCGGCCTCGGGCGCGTTCGCCTTGGGTACGACGATGCCATGCAGCCCCTGGTCGCGCGCAAACGCCGCGAAGCTGGTCGACCCGCGGATCGGTCGCAGCAGCCCATCGAGCGCGAGTTCGCCAGCCACGCCGAAGCGCGCCAACATCTCGTCGCACCCGTCGTCGAGCACGCCTTGCATGCGCAGCACCGCGAGGGCGATGGGCAGGTCGTAGAGCGGGCCCTCCTTACGGAGGTCGGCGGGCGCGAGGTTCACCGTGCAGGTGCCGCGAGGAGTGGGCAACTCGGAGTTCGAGAGCGCGGCGCGCACCCGCGTCACCGCCTCGCGCACCGACGCGTCGGGCAGACCGACGAGCGAAATGCCACCACGCGGCTCCTCGCCGCCGTCGGTGCCGCTCGACCGCCTCGGCGGCCGCTCGTCGCACTCGATCTCGACGGGCAGGGCGTCGATTCCCCTCAATGCGAATGTCAGGACTCGTTGCATGCGCGCGGTTCTAAACGCGCCCAGCACCCGAGCCCGACTTTCACACCTTTTTTCCGACGAGAAAAATCCCGCTCGTCAGGCACCCGAGTTCGCTCACTCGAGGCCAGGCGCGAACCCGCGACGCATCGTGTTCTCGCACACCGCGCGCGGCTCGACGAACTGCAGCAGATAGTCGCGCCCGCCCGCCTTCGAACCGATGCCCGACATGCCGAAGCCGCCGAAGGGCTGCCGCCCGACGAGCGCGCCCGTGATGCCGCGGTTGAGGTACAGGTTGCCCACGCGGAACTCGCGCCGCGCGCGCGCAAGGTGCGCGGGCTTGCGGCTGAACACGCCGCCCGTGAGCTTGTACTCGGGCGAGTTCGCGATGGCGAGCGCCTCGTCGAAGTCGTTCGCGTGCATGACGGCGAGCACGGGGCCGAAGATCTCCTCGCGCGCGATACGCGCGTCGGGCTTCACGCCGCTGAAGATCGTCGGGCCGACGAACGGCTTGCCGACCTTCGCCTCGAGCCCCGCGGGAATCTCGAGCGTGAGCTCGTGGCGGCCTTCCGACTTGCCGATCTCGATGTACGAGCGGATCTTCCGCGCCGCTTCCTCGTCGATGACGGGGCCGATGTCGGTGCCCGGGTTCGTCGGGTCGCCCACGACGAGCGCGCGGGTCGCGCCCACGAGCCTGTGCAGGAACGGCTCGTACGCGCTGCCCACCACGATCACGCGGCTCGCCGCCGAGCACTTCTGCCCGCAGAAGCCGAACGCGCTCTGACGCACGCCAAGCACCGCCTCGTCGAGGTCGGCCGAGGTGTCGATGACGACGGCGTTCTTGCCACCCATCTCGCACACGACCTTCTTCACGAACTCCTGGCCGGGCGCGACCACGCCCGCCGCCTGCACGATGTCGAGCCCGACCGCCTTCGAGCCCGTGAACGCGATGAGCGCCACGCGCGGGTCGCGCACCAGCGTGGCGCCGACCGTCTCGCCTGGACCCGCGACGAAATGCAGCACATCCTTCGGCGCACCCGCCTGCCACAGCACCTCGCACAGGATGCGCGCGATGCCGGGCGTCTGCTCGGCGGGCTTCACCACGACCGTGTTGCCCGTGACGAGCGCCGCCACGGCCATGCCGCAGCAGATCGCAAGCGGGAAGTTCCACGGCGCGATCACCGCCGCGACGCCGCGCGGCTGGTACCACTGCTCGTCGAGCTCGCCGACGAACTGCCCGAGCCGCTCGGCCGCGAACAGCTTCGCGCCTTCGCGCGCGTAGTACTCGCAGAAGTCGATCGCCTCGCACACATCGGCGTCGGCCTCGCGCCAGACCTTGCCCGATTCCTTCACGATGACGGCCGACAGCTCGTCGCGCCGCGCGCGCATGAGGTCGGCGGCCTTCACGAGGACGGCCGCGCGCACCGCGTAGTCGGTGTCGCGCCACGACTCGAACGCCGCGTGCGCCGTTGCCACCGCGCGCTTCGCGTCGTCGGCGGTTCCCGAGTTCGCGACCGCGGGCACCGCGGCCTTGCCGACCGTCGTGCCGAACTGCTCGCGCACCGACTTCACCGCGAAATTGCGCATCGGCTCGGTGTAGAACGGCCGACCGTTGCCCACGCCCGCAGGCGACGAGCTCAGCGCGTGGCGCTCGGGCGCCTTCGCGATGCGGTCGACGCCAAGGTCGGTCTGGTAGCGGCGGTGGGGGCTCGCGAGCAGCTTGTCGGCCGACGCGTTGTCCTTGAAACCCGCCTTCAGCCACGACTCGTTCGAACTGTTCTCAAGAAGGCGTCGCACGAGGTACGCCATGCCTGGGATGAGCTCGCCGATCGGGACATACTCGCGCAGGCGCAGGTCCATCTCGACCGCCGCGGCCTTGAGCTGGTCGCCCATGCCGTAGAGCATCTGCAGCTCGAGCGCCGACTTCGGCAGCCCGCGCTTCTCGAGCGCCGCAAGCGTGGCCGCGATCGACCGCGCGTTGTGGCTGCCGAGCGCGAGCTTCACGCCGCCTTCGCCCGCCTTCGCAGGCGTCGACGCCACGAACGCTGCCGCCATGCGCTCGAAGCTCGCGTCGGTGTCGGTCTTGCGGCTCCACACGGGCACGGGCCAGCCCTGCTGCTCGGCGTGGATGGTCTCGTAGTCCCAGTACGCGCCCTTCACGAGGCGCACCGTGACCTGACGGCCCGTGCGCTTCGACCATTCAATGATCCGCCGCGCGTCGTCGTCGCCCGAGCGCAGGTACGCCTGCATGGCGAGACCCGCCTGGAAATCATGCTTCTCGCACGCGCGCATGAAGAGCTCGAGCGTGAGGTCCTTCAGCGCGAACTGCTCCATGTCGAAGTTGACGAAGACGCCCTTCCTCTTCGCCGCCTCGAGGATCGGCCCGATGTTCTCAAGCAGCCCGCGGATCGAGCCCTCGGTGTCGATCGGGTCGACGCGGGCCGAGAGCGAGCTGATCTTGATCGACACATTCGTGCGCGGAATCGCGCCGAGGTGGTCGCTCTCGAGGCGCGGGTTCGCGCCCCAGCTCGCCACGGTCGACGGCAGGTTCTCGATCAGGTCGAGGTACTTGCGGCGGTAGGCCTCGGCCTCCTCGTCGCTCACGCATGCTTCGCCGAGAAGATCCACCGAGAAGCAGAGGCCCGAATCCCAGATGCCGCGCAGCGTGGGCAGCGCGGTCGCGGCGTCGGTGCCCGCGATGAACTTCTGCGCCATCGAGGTGATCTGCGACGACATCGTCTTCGTGACGACGCCCTTCATCACCACGCCCGCCTTGAGCGCGGTGGCCACGAACGGAGGCGGCGTGACGCCAGGCTGCGCGAGGTAGTCGGTGAGGTGGTCGTAGACCGCGTCGTTGTCCTTGAGCGTGGGGAAGCAGTCGACGAAGCGGAAGATCTGGACCTTGAACGCCTCGTCCTTCATGGCCCAGTCCATCAGGCCCTCGCTCCACACGGCGAGCATCGAGGTCTTCGCGCCGCGCGCGCGCTCGAGGAAGTCGCCGCCGATCGCGAGCGTGCGCGCCTCGACCGCGGGGTCGACGGGAGCGGACACCACGCCCTCGTCGCGCGCCGCGGGTGCGGTCGCAGTGGGGGCGGGAGCGGGAACGGGCTTCTTCGACTTGAAAAACAGCGCCATGGAAGGGCGCAGTATAGATCCGCGCCGCGTTCGGGCGGCCGCATGAAACGGCGCGGAAACGCGAGGTTCAGTAGCTCGTGCGCCCGCCCGCCGCCGTGATCGCGCGCTCGTAGACGCGGGCGGTGCGGATCGCGGCGCCGTCCCAGTTGATGCCGCGGATCTCGAACGCGCCGTGCTCGACGAGCTGCGCCGAGAGATGCGGGCGCTTCAGCACCGCGATGATCTTGTCGGCCATGTCCTCGATGTCCCAGAAGTCGACCTTGAGCGCGTGCATCAGCACCTCGCTCACGCCGCTCGACTTCGAGATCAGGACGGGCACATTGTGGCTCATCGCCTCGAGCGGCGCGATGCCGAACGGCTCGCTCACGCTCGGCATGACATAGAGGTCGGCCATCGAGAAGACGCGCGCGATGTCGCGGCCGCGCAGAAAGCCCGTGAAGAGCACCTTGTTGCCGATGCCGAGCGTGGCCGCGAGCTCGATCATGCGCTGCGCCTGGTCGCCCGAGCCCGCGACGACGAACTTCACATCGTCCATGTACTCGAGCACCTTCTTCGCGGCGTGGATGAAGTACTCGGGGCCCTTCTGCAGCGTGATGCGGCCGAAGTAGAGGACGATCTTGTCCTTCGAGTGGATCGGCTGGATTCCCGCGTCGATCGGGTTGAGGTCGACGCCGTTGTACACGACATCGATCTTCGAGCCCGCCACGCCGTAGCGGTTGATGCACACATTCTTCGTGAGCATGCTGACCGCGATCGCGCGCGTGCAGCCGTGCATGCCGCGGCGCTCGATGTTGTAGACCTGCTGGTTCGGGTGCTCGCCCGAGCGGTCGAACTCGGTCGAGTGCACATGCACGACGAGCGGCTTGCCCGAGAGGCGCGAGATGGCGAGCCCCGCGGGGTAGGTGAGCCAGTCGTGCGCGTGGATCACATCGAACTGCATGCCGCGCGTCGCTTCGGCGGCGAAGCGCGCGTAGCGGTCGGCGGCGCCGAGGAGGTCGCCCGAGTAGTCGGCGGCGTCGGCGCCGGCCGCGGTGGTCGTGGGCTTCGGGCGGCCTGCGGTCTCGGGCAGCGCGCTCTCGACCGCGCGCTCGACGGGGTCGCGCGAGAGTTCGGGAAACGCGCCCGACTTCGCAAGCGTGCGGATGCGCTCGATGCTCCAGCCCGCCTCGCGCATCATGCGCACGCTTTCGGCCACGCGCGTGGGCGCGGGGTCGGCCGAGTCGTAGACCGAGGGGTATTCGCCGGGAATCGTGACGAACTTGGTCGTCTCGAACTCGGCGACGATGCGCGTCCAGGTCTCGCGCTCGTCGACGGTCATCGTGCCAGGCGCCGCGAGCGACGCGGGCTTCGGCGGAACATACGCGGGGGCGTCCTTGCTCGGCTCGGCGACCTTCGCGGGCGGCGTCGGCGCAGCGGCGGCGGGCAGCCGGCCCGTCGAGCGCTCGACGACCGCGCCAGGCGTGACAAGACGCACATGCGAGGCCATCTCGGCGCTGACCGACTTCGGCAGGACGAAGGTCACATCGGCGCCCTGGCGCTCAAGCGCCTTGGTCAGGCCGTAGCAGGCCGTACCGAGACCTCCCGTGATGAACGGGGGAAACTCCCAGCCGAGCATGAGGACCTTGAGCGCCATCCCTTTTTCCGTGGTTCCCTTCGTGGTTTGCTCAGTCCTCGTCGTCGCCGCCGCCGACATCGCCAAGCTGGCGGAACGCGGCCTCGTAGGCGAAGAGGAAGAGCGCAGGCAGGCGCTCGTCGCCCGTCGGCACGAGGTTCTCGAAGGTGTACAGGCGGTCGTCGCTGCGGAAGTGCTTCACCGTGGGCACCTTGCCGCGCCAGCCGAACTCGGCGAGTTCCTCTTCGACGAGCTCCTCGATCGGGTCGCCGAAGTGCATGAGATCGCTCTCGATCGACTCGCTGAGCCAACGGTCGGGCGTGGCGAAGCGAACCACGAGCCCCGCAGGCGACGCGGCGAGCTCGTACCACGCCGGCTCACCGCAGTCCTTGGCGTGGCAGCGGATGCGGTCGGCGAGGGTTTCAACCTTGGCGAACACACCGCGGGCGGTGGCCTCGCGGGCGAGCGATGCAAACAGCTCTGGAGAGACGGTCGTCATGGGGTCCTCTGGGCGCGACGGGGCGTTTCGAAGGGGGCGCATCCTATCCGAGCGGTGCGTTTCGGGAGGGGGAGAAGGCGCGGGGCTCGGTTCGGGTTTCGAGGAGATTCGGTGGGATTCGACCAAGGCGCCCGTGGGGCGCGGGAACCCGCAGGAAATGCGTTGGTCCGCGAAGGACGCGCTCGGGAGGGCCGTAGGATGCGCCCTCGTCGCGACACGAGCGCCTCGGGCGCGTCATGAGGGCACGGAGGCACGCATGTCGGCACACGAAGTCACCGCACAAGGGACGGGGAACAAGGGGAACGGCCCCGCGCCGCAGGGGCCGTGGACGGTTCGCACGCTCTTGGCGTGGGTCGCAGGCTTCCTGAAGGAGCGCGAGGTCGACAGCCCGCGCGCGATCGCCGAGATCCTGCTCGCCGACACGCTCGGGGTCGAGCGCATGCGGCTCTACATGGAGCCCGAGCGCGAGCCCTCGGCCGACGAACTCGCGCGCTTCCGTGCGCTGGTCGCGCGGGCGGGTCGGCACGAGCCGATCCAGTTCCTCGTGGGGCGATGGCCGTTCCTCGGGCGCGATTTCGAGGTCGCGCCGTGCACGCTGATTCCGCGGCCGTGCACCGAGACGCTCGTCGAGCGCGCGCTTGCGTTCTGCCGCGAGCTGCCCGAGGCGCGCCGCGCGGAAGGCCTGCGCGTGCTCGACCTCTGCACGGGCACGGGCTGCATCGCGGTGTCGGTGGCGCTTGGCCTGAAGGCCGTGCTGCGGCCGACCGACGCAGGGTGCCGGCCGCTTGGTGGCCAGGCGGGCGCGGCCGCCGAGGCGGTGCCTGTCGTGCAGATTGGCGACGAACCGGCTGTTGCCGCAGCACAGGCGTCGCCTGCGCGCGCGATCACGACCGTGGTCGCGACCGATGTGGTGGCCGAGGCCGTCGAACTCGCGCGACGCAACGCGCAGCGGCTTGGCGCCGCGGTCGACTTCCGCGCGGGCGACCTGTGGGACGCGCTCGACGCGCGCGAGACATTCGACCTCGTCCTCTCGAATCCTCCGTATGTGACCGACGCCGAGTACGAGGCGCTCGACCGCAATGTGCGCGACTACGAGCCCGCGAGCGCGCTCAAGGGCGGTCGCGATGGGCTTGATTTCGTGCGCCGCATCGCGCATGAGGCGGTTCGCCGCACGCGCAGCGGGGGCCTCGTCCTCATCGAGATCGGGTGGAAGCACCGCGATGGCGCGATGGCGCTCTTCGCGGGGAGCGAGTGGCGCGATGTCGAGGTGCTTCGCGACGGCGAGGGCATCGACCGCGTGCTGGTCGCGCACCGCGTGTAGGCGAGATCAGCGCACCTCGCGGTCGATGGTTCCCGAGTTCACTTCTCTTCGAGCGCGCGCCGCGATTCCTCGAGCAGCTGCGACACCTGGAACGGCTTGAAGAGGAAGCAGTGCAGGCCTTCCTGGCTCGAGCGCACGATCGAGTGGTTCGGGTCGTAGCCGAAGCCCGTCATCAGGATCACATGCGTCGCGGTGGTCGCGTCCTTCGCCGCCTTGAAGACCTCGTAGCCGTTCGCGTCGGGCATGCGCACATCGCTCACGACGAGGTCGAACGGCGTGCCCGCCTCGGAGGCGGCCTTGATGGCGCGGATCGCGTTCAGGCCGTCGGAGAAGTCGGACACGATGCAGCCTTGCTGCTCGAGCACCGCATGCACGGTGCGGCGGATGGCGGCCTCGTCGTCGGCGACGAGCACGCGCTTGCCCGCGAACACGGGGTCGCGCGTGCCTTCGCGCAGGAATTCGTCGGCGCCGAGCACGCCGCCAGGGCCGCGTGTGGCGCTGCGCAGGCGGTCGTCGACCTCGGCGGCATGCTCGATGAGGCGGCGGGCAAGCTCCTGCGTGTCGGCGTCCTTCGCCGTCTCGAGGAGCCGCCGCGCATCGACCGCGATCGACTCGAGCGGGCTCGCGGCCTCGCGGCCGATGTTGCCCGCGATCGTGCGGTTCGTCTCGCAGCGCTCGGCGACGAGCATGTCGAGCGTGTTGAGCGAGAGCGCGACATAGCGGCCGAGGAGCTCGGCTCCGATGCGGTCCTCGTCGTCGAAGTGGCCCTGCGCGGTGCTCTCGGCGTTCAGCACCCCGATCACGCGGTCGTGGAGCCGAAGCGGCACGGTCAGGGTGCTCGACGCGCCAGGAAGGCCGTGCATGTAGCGCGGATCGCGCGTCACATCGGCGCACACCACGCTTTCGCCCGTGGCCGCGACGATGCCGCTGATCCCGTTGCCCTCGGCGCGCGCGTAGATGCGCTCGCCGATCCCGAGCGGCACGAGGCCCGAGCAGAACACGAGCTCGAGCTGCGAGGTGCGCGGGTCGGTGATGCGGTACTCGAAGTGGTCGAAGCCAAGCACGCTGCGCGTGGCGGCCACGACGCGGCCCTCGAGCGCGCGCAGGCGTTCGGCGGCGTTCATCGAGCGCACGGTGTCGGCGTCGAACTGCAGGAGCTCGGCACCCGCCTGGTCGATCGCATCGAGGCGGTCCTGGACGCGCCGCGTCGCGGTGGCGTCGACCAGGAGGGCAACCGAGGAGTCGATCGACGCGCCGTTCGCGAGCGGCGTCATCACGACCTCGTACCACGAGCCGTTCGAGCGGAAGCTTGCGCGCAGCGTCGCGGCCACGGCCTTCGAGCGCCGCCACGCGGAGATCGCCTCGGCGCACGCGTCGGCGAAGCGGCGCATGGTCTCGGGCGCCTGCCGCGACAGCCCGTGGTTCATCCAGACGATCTCGCCGCTCGCCTCGACGATGCCGACGCCTTCGCCGAGCATGTCGAGCGCGCGCGCCCCCGGATCGGTGAGCGTTCCGCCCGAGCCGCGGTCGAGCACGCTGAAGGCGGCGAGCGCCGCGCGCTCCGCATCGCGGAGCGGGCGGCTTCCCCTCAGCTCGTAGACGAAGGATCCGCCTGGGGCGGGTTTGGCATCGGGTGCTGGTTCATCCGTGGACATCGCGGGCTTCCGTGCGCAGGCAGTGTAGTTTCGGCTTGAAGATCGCGAGGCCGTGAGCCGCGTGGCACGGTCCCGCCGTCGACCCGCGGGCGATACACTCGGGAACCTGGCGCGGACCGCGTTCGTGTGGACCGCCTGGAGAAGCTCCCGGGCCCGTGCGAACGGCAAAGGAGCGTCGGATGGGTGCCCGCGGGAGGTTCCGACGCCGTGTCGGGCCTGCCGAAGGCGCAGGTATCGTTGGAGGTCGGATTTGGCCGCGCCATGGAAGGACCCGGCATGACCGCCCGCACCGCGCAGGACGCCGCGGCCGCACCTGCGCGCACCGATGCGCCGTGCGGCGTGAAGGCGCGCGGCGTGTCGAAGTCGTTCGGCCGCACGCACGCGGTTCGCGGCGTGTCGTTCGATCTGCCGTCGCGCGGCGTGTGCGGCATCCTTGGCCCGAACGGCGCGGGAAAAACGACGACGATCCGAATGGTCGCGGGCGTGCTCGTGCCTGACTCGGGCGACCTCGAGGTCGCGGGACTCGATGTGCGTCGCCATGGCACCGCGGTGCGTGCGGCGGTCGGCTACCTGCCCGAGTCCGCGCCGCTCTACCCCGAGCTGACGGTCGACGAATACATGGCGTTTCGCGCGGGGCTTGCGGGCATGCCGCGCGCGCTCGTGCGCGAGGCGACGACACGCGCGCTCGAACGCTGCGATGTCGCGCGGTTCCGCAGCCGTTGCTGCGGCACGCTGTCGAAGGGCACGCAGCAGCGCGTCGGGCTTGCGGCCGCGATCCTCGGCGAGCCGAAGGTGCTGATCCTCGACGAGCCGTCGGTCGGCCTCGACCCCGCGCAGACGCTGGCTTTCCGTGCGATCGTGCGGGAACTCGGCGCGACGCGGCTCGTTCTCTTCTCGTCGCACCTCCTGAGCGAGGTCGAGAGCGTGTGCAGCGAACTGATGGTCGTGGCGCATGGCCGCATCGCGGCGCATGAGCCGATGGCGGCGTTTCGCGCGCGCGCGTCGGCGGGTGCGGCGTTCGTCGCCGAGACCGAGCGGCCCTTCGCGGGGTCGTCGGAGTTCACGGCGCTGGTGACGGATGCGCGTGAGACGGCGCTCGCCGACGGCTGGACGCGCACCGTGTTCCGCGTACGCGCCGACAGCGGGGCCGACGCCCTGGCGCGCGCGCTCGTCGACGCGCGCATCGCGGCGCGCGTGCTCGCGCCCGAGTCGGCCGACCTCGAGGATGTGTTCGTCTCGATCGTGCGCGCGGCGGCCGCGGGGGAGGCGCCATGAGCGTGTCCCGCGTGCGGCCCGTGCTCGCGATCGCCTCGCGCGAGGTCCGCAGCGCGTTCGTCGGCCCGACGGGCTGGATCGTGCTTGCGCTTGCGGGCCTGGTCGCGGCCGCGTCGTTCTTCGGTTCGACCTTCGACGACGGCCAGCCTGCGACGCTGCGCACGGTCATGCTGGCCGCGGGCTGGGCGCTGCTTGCGACCGCGCCCGCGATCTCGATGCGAAGCCTGAGCGAGGAGTTCAGGCTGAAGACCTGGGAGACGCTCTTTGCGGGGCCCGTGGGCACCGCGCAGATCGTGGCGGGCAAGGCGATCGCGGCGGCGATCCTCGTGGCGGCGACGCTCGTGCCCGTGGCGCTGCTGGCGCTGCCGCTCGAGATGTACGCCTCGCCCGACTACGGCGAGATCGCGTGCGGGCTCCTCGGGCTCTTCCTCGCGGGCTTCACGGCGGCGTGCCTCGGCATCGCGGTCTCGAGCACGACCTCGAGCCAGGCGGTGGCGTTCCTCGGCGCGTTCTTCGCGTGGCTTGCGCTGGTCGCGGGCGCGCGGATCCTCGTGGGTGTCCTTCCCATCGACCTCGCACCGATCGCGGCCGCGCTCGACCCGCTGCGGCGCCTCGAGGGATTCACGCTCGGGCTCTTCGACAGTGCGGCGGTCGTGTACTTCGTCGCGATCTCCGCGGTGGCGCTTTCCTTCGCGGTCGTGTCGCTCGAGCGCGTGCGCGACCGCACGGGGCCGACGCGCCTGTCGCGCGCGTTTGCGGGCGTCGAGGGCGCGGCCTTCGTGACCGCGACCGCGCTTGCCGCGGCGGCGGTGGTTGGCCTTGCCTCGCAGCCCGCGCTGCGCGTCGAGCTCGATGCGACCAAGACGCGCGCCTACAGCCTGGCACCATCGACGGTGTCGCTGCTCGAGGGGCTCGACGGCGACTGGAAGATCCTGCTCTTCGTCGACGCGCGCGAGAGCGACCCCGCGGTGCTGCGGCAGATCGACGAGGTGCTCGAGCGGTTCCGCGAGGCGAACCCGCGCCTCGACGCGCGCCGCATCGACCCCGCCGACCCCGACGGCGCGGGCGCGTCGAGGAGGCGCTGTCGTCGCTCGTCTCGCTGCGCTCGGGCGACATGGCGCGCACCGAGGCGGCCGTGCGACGCGGGCTCGAGACCTTCGATGTGCTGCGCGCCGAGAGCACGGGGCAGCCCGCGGGCCTGCGCGCCGCGGCGCAGCAGCTTCCCGCCGACAGCCCCGTGCGCCGTGCGGTCGAGCAGATGGCGGGCATGTTCGCGCAGCTCGCGACCGAAGGCGAGCAGTTCCGATCGCGCATCGTCGAGCTTTCGCGCACGAGCGCCACGCGGCCGCTTCCCGACCTTGCGGGGGCGCGCAGCGCGCTTGCGCAGGGCTTTCGCACCTGGGGCGACCAAATCGCGTCGGCCGCCACGCTCTTCGAGGAGTGGCGGCAGCAGGCGTCGCTGCCGCCATCGGTGCGCAGCGTGCTCGGTGCGCGCGTGAAGCCGTTCGAGGCGCTCGCCGAGCGTCTGCTTGCGGCGCGTCAGGAGCTCGAGTCGCTGCCCGAGCTCGACACCGACGCGCTCTCGACCGAGCTCCTGCAGGGCGAGGCCGCGGTCGTCGCGGGCAACGGGCGGCTCTCGGTCGTTCCGAAGTGGCGCATCTTCCCGCGCGCGCTCGCGACGCGTGGCGAGGATCTCGTCTCGTACAGCTGGGGTTTCCGCGGCGAGGAAGTCCTTGTCGGCGCGATCCGCGGCATCTCGGGCGGCCGCATGCCCGAGGTCGTCTTCATGCACGCCGAGAAGGACTCGCTCTTCAAGGCGAAGCAGGACCACAACGACCTGACCGCCGTCGTCGATGCGCTCCGTAGCGCGGGCTTCAAGGCGACCGAGTGGAACCCGAACCGCGAGCAGCGCCCCGCGAAGGACCCCGCGCGTCCGCAGGTGTTCGTCGCGCTGCCCGTGCTGAAGCGGGGGCAGCTCGACCTGCCGCGCGAGGAGAAGCTGCTCGTCGAGCAGGTGCGGCGGCTCGTCGATGCGGGCGAGCCTGTGCTGCTCACGGTCGGGCGCAGCATGCTCGCGCTGCTCGGGCAGCAGGACCCGTGGCTCGAGGTGATGGAGCCGTTCGGCTTGCGGGTCGAGGCCACCAAGGTCGTGCTCGAACTCGTCGCGAAGGAAGACGGCACGCCCGCCGTGGAGCCGTGGCAGCTCATCGACGAGCCCGACGAGGGCACGCCCTTCTCCACGCGGCTGCGCGGACGGCCGATCCTGTTCAACCAGCCCATGGCCGTGCGTGTCGTCGAGCCGAGCCCTGCGGGTGTGCGCGCGACGCCTGTCGTGACGGTTGCGCCGTCGGCCGACCGCTGGCTGTCGGACGACTGGAAGGGCGATGGCGACGGCGTGCGCGAGGTGCCTGCAGCGAAGCGATTCGACGCGCCCGTGCCTGTCGCGGTGCTGGCCGAGCGCCGCGCGGCGGCGGGCGATCAGCGCGTCGCGGTGGTCGCGAGCGGCGGCTGGATGCTGACGAGCGTTGCGGACCTTTCGTACAGCCTTGGCGGCGGCCGCATGGCGCTGCGCAATCCTGGAAACCGCGAGCTGCTGCTTGCCGCGGCCGCGTGGCTCGCGGGCCGCGAAGACCTGCTCGACGCGGGCCTGAGCGGGCGCGAGGTGTCGCGTGTCGAGGGGCTTGACGGCGGCGCGCGCATCGCGTGGATCGTGGCGTTCGGCGGCGCGCTGGCGCTTGGGCCGATCGTGCTCGGCGGGCTTGTCGTCCTGCGTCGAAGGAGCGCGGCATGAGGTGGTTGCGGACCGTCGTCGTGCTTGCGGTCGCGGGTGGGTGCGCGCTTGGCATCCGTGCGCTGTCGCGCGACGAGTCGGCGGTGGCGACGGGGCGCGCGCCGTTGGTTGCCGCCGATGCCATCGACCCCGAGAAGCTCGCGCAGGTCGTCGTCGAGCGCGAAGGCCAGCGTTTCAGGTACGAGTTCCGCGACGGCGGATGGTGGCAGGTCGAGCCGATCCGCCATCCCGTCGACGGGTGGTCGATCCGGCAGCTGGCCACGCGCGTGCTGAAGACCGAGGCCGTGCGCACGGTGGACGCGACCGATGAAGCGCTCCGCGATGTCGGGCTTGCGCCGCCAGCGGGGCGGCTCGAGCTTCGCGAGCAGGGCGAGGGCGGTGCGGCGGGGCGTTCGCTTGTCATCGAGCTCGGCAAGCGCAGCCTCGCGGGCCGCGCCTACGCACGGCCTGCCTCGGGCGAGATCGCGGTGATCGACGGCACGCTGCATGAGATCGTGCTCGAGCGCGACCCGCGCGAGTTCCGCAGGCGGGAGATCTTCCCCGACCTCGCCGCGATCGACGAGGCCGTCTTCGCGTCGGGTCCGAACACGGTGCGGCTCGTACGCGACGGCCGCGCGTACCGACTCGAGGCACCCGTGCGTACGCGCGCCGACCGCGTGCAGGCGGAGGAGTTCGTCGACGCGCTGAAGCGCGCCAAGTCGGCGGGCTTCGTCACCGATTCGCCGTCGGACCTTGCGATCTACGGCCTCGCGCCTGCCTCGGCGACGGTCGAGGTTCGCGTAGGCTCGGCCGCGCAGCGGCTGTTGATCGGCGACCCCGTGTCGATCGGTGCGCAGGACCGCTTTGGCATGGTCGAGGGTACGCCGAGCGTGGTGCGCGTTCCCGCGACGGCGCTCGCGACGATTATTCCGCGCTACGAGCGGTTGATCGACGCCACCGCGACCGCCGTGCGCGCGCAGGACATCGGCGCGATCGACATCGATGCGGCGGGTGGCTACCTCGCGCTGCGGCGTGGCACCGATGCGTGGACGGCCGAACTCGGTGCGCGCGGTTCCGCCGAGGTTCGCAAGGGCCGCGTCTCGAAGGAGGCGGTCGAGCGGCTGCTCGGTGCGCTGACGACGGCGCGCGCGGGCAGCGTGCAGGTCGCGGCGTTCCCCGCCGAGCGCGCGGTGGCGACGATCGTCCTGCGAGGGTTCGCAGGCGAGGCGCTCGACACGGTGCGGGTCGCGCGCGAGCAGCCCGAGGGCGGTTCGGCGCGCACGCTGCTCGAGAACGGCGACGGCGTGCTGCGCGTCCACGGCGAGATCGACCTGCCGATTTCCGCGGCGGAACTCGAGTTCGCAGCCAACTGACGCGCGGCGGTCAGGGCGACGCGAAGCGATAGTGGAGGAGCGCATCGTCGCCACGCCTGCGCAGGCCGAGGAGCCGCGCACGCGGGATCGCCGCGAGCACGCGTGGGTCGAGACCGCGCACCGCGCCTGGCGCCGCCGTGTCGCCGATCACGAGCGGACCGACGAACACCCACGCCTCGTCGAGCAGCCGCTCGGCAAGCAGGCGCCCCGTCAGCCCTCCGCCCGATTCGACAAGCACGGTTGCCACGCCTTCCGATGCAAGCGCGCGCAGGGCGGGCTCGATCGAGAGCGCTGGTCCGAGCTCGATGCATCCGACGCCGCGCGACGCCAGCCGTTGCCTGCGGTCGCGCGCGCGTGCGTCGAGGTCGCTCGCCACCAGCAGCGTGGTCGGCGCCGTTCCGTCGCAGATCTGCGCCGAGAGGGGCGTCTCGCACGCAGGGTCGAACACGACGCGCCGTGCGACGCGGTGCACGCGTGTGCCGCGCGCGGTCAGCCGCGGATCGTCCTCGAGCACGGTGCCGATGCCCGTCATGATCCCGTCGACGCGGCCGCGCTCGCGGTGCACCATCGCGCGACTGCGCCCGCCC
>JAJTGK010000111.1 GCA_021297815.1 Planctomycetaceae bacterium | reverse complement strand
CGAGCCGCCCGCGCGCGTCGGCGAGCGACGCCTTGCGGGCTGCCATCAGCGCGGCGGCCTCGGCGACATCCTCGGCGCGCGGCCGCGCCTTGAGCTGCGCCACGCGCGCGCGGGCCGCCTCGACCCGCGCGACCTCTGCGGCGACCGCCGCCTTCGCCGCCGCGATGCGCGCATCGGCGTCGCGCGCGTCGAGCTCGATGAGCGGCTGTCCTGCGATCACGCGGTCGCCCTCCTTGACGAGCACCTTGGCCACGATGCCGCCGACCTGCGTGCCGACCAGGATCGTCTCGCTCGACGGCTCCACGATGCCGACGCCCGCCACGCGGTCGGCGAACGGAATCGCCGAAGGCGCGACGGGCGCGGGCCCCGTCCTCGGCGGCGTGTTGAACTTCGCCACCGCGAGGCCCGTGAGCGCGAAACCGCCGAGTGCGAGGATGGGCAGGGCGATGAGTCGGAGCTTCATGGTCGGAGTTCCTTCGGCGCGGCGTGCTGGTGCCCGCGCTCGATGCGGTCGATGCGCCCGTCGTCGACATGGGCGATCGAGTCGGCGAGGTGGAAGATGCGGTCGTCGTGCGTGACCACGAGCACCGCGCGGTCGGCGCGGCGCGAGCGGTCCTTGATCAGGTTCATGACGCGGCGCCCGAGCTCGGCGTCGAGCGCGCTCGTCGGCTCGTCGCACACGAGGAGCCGCGGGTCGTGGATGAGCGCGCGCGCGATGGCCACGCGCTGCTGCTGGCCGCCCGAGAGCTTGAGCGGCGCGCCCTTGCCGCGGCCCTCGAGGCCGAGCGTGGCAAGCAGCTCGTTCGCCTTGCGCACCGAGGCCGCCACCGACTCGCCCTTCAGGACGAGCGGCACCGACACATTCTCGGCGACCGAGAGCTGCGGCACCAGGTTGAACTGCTGGAAGATGAAGCCGACATTGTCGCGCCGCCACGCCGACAGGCGGTCGCGGCGCAGCGCGCCGAGATCCTGCCCGAACACCGTGCACTCGCCGCCGTCGCGCGAAAGCAGGCCCGCGAGGATCGAGATGAGCGTGGTCTTGCCGCATCCCGACGGGCCGACGAGCATGGTGAGCTCGCCCGCGGGCACATCGAGGTCGATGCCGCGCAGCGCGGGCACGGCGCTCTCGCCCTTGCCAAAGGTCTTGGTCACGCCGCGCAGGCGGATGGCGATGGGGTGTGCGTCGCTCATCCGTTCATGGCCCCTTGAAGACATCGGCGGGGTCGAGGCGGATGACCTTCCACATCGAGATCACGCTGGCGAGGATGCAGATCACGAGCACCGCGCCCGCGGCGATGAGCGGGATCTGCCACAGCATCTTGAACGCGAGCTTGCCGCCCGCCGCGTTGAGGCCGAACGCGCTCACCGCGCCGAGCCCGAGCCCGAGCCCAAGCACGCCCGCGACAAGCGCCTGCAGCGCCACCATGCCGAGAAGCCGCGGCGTCGACGCGCCCATCGCCTTGAACGCGCCGAAGTAGCGCAGGTTGTCGAGCGTGAAGTTGTAGAACATCTGTCCCGCGATCGCCACGCCCACGAAGAAACCGAGCGCGATCGCGATGCCGAAGTTGATCGGAATGCCCGTCTCGCGCATCCAGTAGCCGAGCGTGCGCATCGAGTAGTCGTTCGGCCTGAGCGCCGAAAGCCCCGTCTCGCGCGAGATGCGCTCGGCGAGCGCGTCGGTGTCCTGCCCGTCGACCGCCTTCACGAGCACGCTCGACATCACGCGACGCGCGGGCGGCGCATAGGTGATCGCGCGCGAGTACACCGTGTACACGGTGGGCGCCGCGACGAAGGTCTCCGAGCACTTCACGAGCCCCACCACGCGCGCGCGGCGCTCGTTGAGCTCGATGATGTCGCCGATCTCGACGGGCCGCTTCGGGCCCTTCGGGTCGAGCATCTGGCCTGGCGCAGGCACGGCGCCAGGCGGCAGTTCCGCGGGAAACCGCAGCTGCTGCTGGCTCGAGCCGACCTCGACCATCACCGCGTCGGGCAGCCTGAGGTCGGCGAGCGAGCCCGCGACGATCTCGGCGGGCCCGCCCGCGAGCGTGTCGTCGTCGATCCCGATCACATCGCACACCTGGCGCGAGCCGTCAGGCAGCGTCGCCACGAGCAGGCCCTTGTAGAGCGGCGCCGCCCACTCGACGCCCGTCACGCCGCGCACGCGCTCGAGCGCGGTCGCGCGCAGCGGCTTCGGCTCGTCGACATACGACTGCGTGGGGTCGAACACCCAGAGGTCGACATGCCCGACCTCGCCGATGAACGCGAAGGTGCGGCTCATCAGGCCGACGAAGATCGACGCCTGCTGCGCGATGAGCAGCGACGCGAAGCCGAGTCCGAGCAGGATCCCGTAGAACTTCGCGCTGTCGCCGAAGAGCATCTTGATCGCGAATCGCAGCATGCGTCGACGCCCCGTGCGTCAGTCCTTGGTGAAGCCCTCGCCCTTGGTGCGCGCGTCGGTGCGGCGCGCCTTCCACCACTCGTACACGATGGGCATCACGCTGAGCACGATGATGCCGAGGATCACCTTCGAGAAGTTGTCCTTCACGAACGGGATGTTGCCGAAGAGCGCGCCCGCGCCCACGAAGCCGACGACCCACAGCAGCGCGCCGATCACATTGAACGCGAGGAACCGCGGGTAGCTCATGCTGCCCACGCCCGCGACGAACGGCGCGAAGGTGCGCACGATGGGCACGAAGCGCGCGTAGATGATGGCCTTGCCGCCATGCTTCGCGAAGAACGCCTGCGTCTTCTCGAGATGCCCCTTGCGCAGGAAGCGGTACTTGCCGCTGAACGCGGGCGGCCCGAGCCACTTGCCGATGTGGTAGTTCACGAAGTCGCCGAGTACCGCCGCGATGAACAGCCCGAGCATGAGGACGGGCACGCTGAGGCCGCTCTTGGCCGCGAGCGCGCCGATCGCGAAGAGCAGCGAGTCGCCCGGCAGGAACGGCATGATCACGAGGCCCGTCTCGACGAACACGATGGCGAAGACGATCCAGTAGATCAGCGTTCCGTGCGTCTTCAGGATCTCCTCGAGATGCACATCGATGTGCAGGATGAAGTCGACGAGGTTCAGGTCGTCAGGCATCGGGATCTTCCTTGGCGGGGGATTCGGCCTCCGCCTGCTTCGCGGGAATCACGAGCGAGAGGAGCATGGTGCCGCCGATCAGCGCGGCGATCACGCCGAGCGAGACGAGGATGGGCACATGGCCCTGCGGGTTCGACTCGCTCTTCAGGAGCCACGGGAGCAGCGTCATCTTCAGGCCCACCCAGACGAGCACGAGGCCGAGGCCGTACTTCAGCAAATGGAAGCGCTGCATCGCCTCGGCGACCACGAAGAACATGGCGCGCAGCCCGAGGATCGCGCAGATGTTCGAGCCGAACGCCACGAACGGCTCCTGCGAGATCGCAAGCACCGCTGGCACCGAGTCGACCGCGAACGCGAGGTCGGTGGTCTCGACCACGATCAGCGTCACGAAGAGCGGCGTCGCGAACAGCCGCCCGTCGATCCGTGTGAAGAAGCGCGTGCCGTCGAACTCGCGCGAGATCGGAATGACCTTCGCC
Source organism: Planctomycetaceae bacterium (assembly GCA_021297815.1). Lineage (GTDB taxonomy): Bacteria > Planctomycetota > Phycisphaerae > Phycisphaerales > SM1A02 > QWPT01. The sequence goes on along the minus strand of JAJTGK010000111.1, from coordinate 10,562 downwards.
AGCCCCGCGATGAACGGGTTCTTGCCAGGCTCGACCTCGTTCTCGCCGCTGCGGAACACCTTGATGCCCGTGACGATGAGGAAGAGACCCATCGCGATCAGCACGAACTGGTACTGCACCAGCCCCACGCCGACCCCGATGAAGATCGCGCGGAACACGATCGCTCCCACGATGCCCCAGAAGAGCACGCGGTGCTGCCTGTCGTGGTCGAGCCCGAAGTAGCGGAAGATGACCAGGAAGACGAACAGGTTGTCGACCGAGAGCGCCATCTCGACCACATAGCCCGTGAGGAACTCGAGGAAGAGGGTGCCCGCCGCCTTCGCGGGCTCGAGCCCCTCGTACCGCGTGCCGTCGAGGAGCAGGGGGTTCGCCGTGATCTCGTGCAGGGCGAACGCGCGGAACCCGACCGCCACGCCCAGGGCCGCCGCGACGCAGATCGCGGTCCAGAGCAGCGAGATGCGGAACGAGCGGTTCTCGGAAACGGGCAGCGCGCGCCCGTCGGGCCCGCGCGGGTGCGCGAGCTTCTCGATCACAAAGAGGTCGAGGATGAGGAGAAGCACTATGCCCCCGACGAAGCCCGCAAGGAGCGGCCAGTAGTCGATGGGGTTGAAGACGGCGTGCTGGGCGAGCAAAGTGGGTCGCTTTCGGGGTTGGGGGGCGCAGTGTAGGTCGGAATTCACCCCGCTTCGGTCCAAGTGGCTGAAGTCGCATGGGGTGGGCGCCGAACTCCCCGCGTCGCATGCATGCCGCATGCGCCTGAGCCCGGGGGTTTCGTGCTTCGTCATGGCTGTGTTCGTTCGTGCGGCCGACTGTCGGCCATCGTGCTTCTCGCGGGCGCCCCTGCGGCGCTCGGTCAGTCGGCCGACGACCCCGCGATCGCGGGCGTTGGCGACGCCTTCGACGCGGCGGAGTTGATTCCCGCGGCTTCGGGCGCGCTGCCGCCCGTCCTGCCTGGGCAGGAGCAGGGCGCCCGCACGCGGGTCGCCGAGCCCGAGGCCCCGCCGAGCGACAGCGCGCGCGAGTGGTTCGGAAAGTCGCCCTGGACGGATTGGACCCGTGTGACAGGCGACTGGGGCGGCCCACGCGTTGCGCTCGAGGACCACGGCATCGATGTGAACGGCTCGCTCGTCAGCGAGTGGTCGCTGTTCCCCGAGGGCTCGACGGGCGGCGACAGCGCGTTCCGCTTCCTGCTCGACCTGAACGCGTCGTTCGACCTCGAGCTTCTGGCAGGAATCGAAGGCGCGACCGTGTTCGCCGACTTCCAGACCGCCGACACGGGCGTGGGCGATGTCTTCAACGGCGGATTCGTGGCCTATTCCAACATCGCGATCGGCGGCAGCATCACGCAGCTCTCGCAGCTGTGGTGGGAGCAGTGGCTCGCGGGCCGCACCGTGCGCCTGAAGGCGGGAAAGGTCGATGCGAACTCGGAGTTCGCGTACCTGCCCGCGGCGGGCGGCTTCATCAACTCGAGCGCGGGCTTCACGCCCACGATCTTCGCCTTCCCGACCTATCCGAACCCCGCGACGGCGCTCAACGCCTTCGTCTATCCCACCGACTCGACCTATGTCGGATTCGGCGTGTACGACGGCGCGGCGACCGTCGACGGCGTGCCGACGGGCTCGCGCGGCCCCGCGACCTTCTTCAGCGACGACGAATCGGACGACTGGTTCCTGATCGCCGAGGCGGGCGTCGAGGTCGAGGAAGGCGCGCTGGCAGGCCTGCGCGCGGGCGTGGGCGCGTGGTGGCACACGGGCGACTTCGACACCTTCAGCGGCGGCACCGACGACGGCACGGGCGGCTTCTACGCGATCGCGCAGGGGCGGCTCTGGTCGCCGAATGCCGCGCAGGGCGAGACGGCTGAAGGCGCGGCCGCCGCGGAGGACGACGGACTCGGCCTCTGGCTCTTCGGTCAGTACGGCCTGGCAGACGACGAGGTCAGCGCCGTGCGGCAGCACATCGGCGCGGGCCTGTCGCTGGCCGGCACCTTCGCAGGTCGCGACGGCGATTCGTGCGGCGTCTATCTCTCGGTCGTCGACTTCACCGATGCGCCCGCGGCGGGCTTCGACGCCAGCGAGACGGCCCTCGAGGTCTTCTACGACTTCGAGGTCACGCCGTGGTTCCATGTGAAGCCCGACCTGCAGTGGTACTTCGATCCGTCGGGCAGCAGCGCCGCCGAGGACTCGCTCGTCGCCGCGCTGCGCTGCACCATCGTCTTCTGATTCGAACCGCCACGACACGCAATCTTCCCGCGGCGATCCCGCCGCAGTCAGCGAATCATCATGCATATCTCGACCCGTCTGACCATCGGCTTCGCCACCTGCGGCATCGTGGCCGTCGCATGCACCCTCGGCGCGTGGTGGGGCGTACGCTCGCTCAACCAGTCGATTCACCGCGTGACCGACGAGGCGTGGCCCGTCGCGAGCGATGCGATGCACGCGGCGACCAGCGTGGGCAACGAGATGCGCCATGTCGCCGAGCTCCTTTCGCAGGGGTCGGCCGACACGCGCGCCGTCGCCGAGGCCTCGGAGGAGACCGAGCGACTGCTCGCGACGATCGAGGGTTCGCACGGTGCAGGCCAGGCGGTGAAGGAGGTGCCTGCGCTCCATGCGAAGTACGGCGCCGCGTCGCGCGAACTGCTCGCGCGGCAGCGCGCGTGGGTCGAGGCGCGTGACGCGTTCGACGCCGCGACGACGGCGTTCGTCGCGTTCGGCCGCGAGGTCGAGGAGATCGGCGACGCGCAGGTCGAGGAGATCGAGAAGAACCCCGACACGCCGTTCACCTGGAACGGCGGCATCGCGCGCTCGTGGGCGGCGGCCGACGGCGGCATGGAGTCGAACATCGGCATGCTGACGGGTCTCTACCACCTGCAGCGCTACATCGCGGGCGCCGACGAGGCCTCGTGCCGCGCGGGCGTCGAGGAAGGTCTTGGGTTCCAGCGCGAGGCGTCGGAGGAGATGCTCGGCACGGGCGCGTTCGACAGGCCGTGCGCCGACGACGCGGCGACGCCGATGAGCGCGCGCTACCGCGCGATGTTCGGGCAGTTCGAGACGGGCCTCAAGGCGATGTTCGATGCGACGCGCGAGCGCCGCGTCGCCGAGATCGCGTACCGCACCGCGGCCGTCGCGCTGATCGGTGCCGTGAACGAGCTCGATGCCATCGGCACGAAGGCGATGGCTGCGGAGAGCGAGGCCGCCGAGGCGCGCGCAGCGTCGCTTGCGACCGCGCTTCTGACCGCGGGTGGCGTGGCCGCCGCGCTCTGTGCGCTGTTCGCCGTGCTCATCGCGCGCTCGATTCTCGCTCCGCTCGGTGCCGTGGGCGCCGCGCTCGAGGACATCGCGTCGGGCGAGGGCGACCTCAGCCGACGCCTCGATGCATCGCGTGACGACGAGCTCGGCTCGCTCGCGCGGAGCTTCAACGCGTTCGCGGCGAAGATCGCGCGCAGCGTCGAGGCCGTGCGCGAGCAGACGCACACCCTCTCGACGGGCGCCGAGACGATCAACGCGACGAGCCGCACGATCGCGAACGACGCGAGCACGCAGGCCGCCACGCTGCAGCAGGTCGCGGCGAGCATCGAGGAGCTCTCGACCATGGTGTCGCAGACCGCGCGCAGCTCGGGCGGCGCCGCCGAGGTCGCCGGACGCGCGCGCGCCGACGCCGACGCGGGCGCCGCGCGCATGAAGCAGCTCGTCGACGCGATGGGCGGCATCCGCACCTCGAGCGACAAGATCGCAAGCATCATCCGCGTGATCGACGAGATCGCGTTCCAGACGAACCTGCTCGCGCTGAACGCCGCGGTCGAGGCCGCTCGTGCTGGCGAAGCGGGGCGCGGGTTCGCGGTCGTCGCGCAGGAGGTGCGCAGCCTCGCCATGCGCTCGGCCGAGGCCGCGCGCGACACGGCCTCGCTGATCGAGGAGTCGGGCACGCGCGCCGAATCGGGCGTGCGGCTCGTCGCCGATGTCGAGGATGTGTTCACGCGCATCGTGGGAGGTTCGCGCGAGGTGGCCGAGGTGCTTGGCGAGATCTCGCAGGCGAGCAAGGACCAGAGCGACGCGATCCGCAGCGTCTCGTCGAGCATGCACGAGATCGACCGCACCACGCAGGGCAACGCCGCAGCGAGCGAGCAGCTCGCGGCCGCAGCGGCCGAGGCGACCGAGCAGGTCGCGTCGATCCGCGGCCAGCGCCGTCATGATCATGATGCCGAGCGGCGCGCGCTCGCCGCCTTCGCCTGCGATGAACTCGCCCGAGATCGTGCCGATCGTGGCTAGGCCCGCCGCGATGCGCAGGCCCGTCACGATCGAAGGCACGGCGCCAGGAAGCGCGAGCTTCCACCAGGTCGCGAAGCGCCCCGCGCCGAGCACGGCGAAGAGCTCGCCCAGCCCCTCGTCGCGCGCGCGCAGGCCGTGCAGCGTGTTCGCGATCACGGGGAAGACCGAGATGATCGCCGCGCTGGCGACGATCGCGGGCCGTCCGTAGCCGAACCACACGACGAGCAGCGGCGCGATCGCGATGAGCGGCACCATCTGGAAGAGCAGCGTGAGCGGATACACGCTGCGCTCGACCGCGCGCGAGAGCGAGAGCAGGCTCGCGGCCAGCACGCCTGTGATCGCGGCGATCGCGAAGCCGAGGAGGGCGCTCGTCGCCGTCTCGAGGCAGCCCGTGACGAACGGCCTCGGATCGGCGAGAAACGCGGCGAGCACGCCCTTCGGCGAAGGCAGCACGAAGTCCTTGAAGCCGAACGCCCACTTCACGAACCACCAGAGCGCGACCGCCGCCGCCACCGCGAGGATGGGCGACACGACCGACGCCACGCGGGACGGCGCGCGCGCGCTCATCGGCTGGCCTCCGCGATCGCGGCCAGCATCGCATCGCTCGCCTCGCGCACGCAGGCGCCGAGCGCGGGGTCGGTCCAGAACCGCTCGCCGCGCGGCAGCGCGGGCGTGGCGATGTCGGCCACGATGCGCGCAGGCCGCGGCGAGAACACCACGACGCGGTCGGCGAGGAACACGGCTTCGGGCATCGAGTGCGTGACGATGACCGCGGTGAAGCGCTCGCGCTCCCAGAGCGCCCGCAGCTCGAGGTCGAGCTCGTGGCGCGTGACTTCGTCGAGCGCACCGAACGGTTCGTCGAGCAGGAGCAGCCTCGGCCGCGAGACCAGCGCGCGCGCGATCGACGCGCGCATCTTCATGCCGCCCGACAGCTGGTGCGGGAAGCGCGACGATGCATCGGCGAGCCGTACGAGCGCGAGCGCGTCGAGGGCGCGTGCACGCCGCTCGGTGGCGGCCACGCCCGCGAGCTCGAGCGGCAGCGCCACATTCTCGAGGAGCGTGCGCCACGGCAGGAGCCGCGGCTCCTGGAAGCAGAAGCCCGTCGCGCCCTCGGCGCGCGCGAGCGAGCCCGAACTCGGCGCATCGAGCCCGCCCATCATGCGCAGCAAGGTCGTCTTGCCGCAGCCCGAAGGCCCCACGAGCGCCGTGAACGAGCGCGCAGGCACCGCGAGATCGACATCCTCGACCGCGGCGACCGCGCCAAACACGCGCGAAACCGCGTGCAGGTCGAGGGCGAAGGCGTGGTCGGTTCCCGTCGTCATGATGGGCGCGGGCCGTACCTTACACTGCAGCCATGATTCTTCCGCGCCGACTCGCCGCCGCATCGTTCCTCGCGCTCACCGCACTGCTCGCCGCCTGCTCGGGCAACGACCCGGGCGCGTCGATCGAGTCCGCGCAGGGCGGCGCCGCCACGCCTGCGCTCACCAAGGTGAAGCTGCAGCTCAACTGGGTCGCCGAGCCCGAGTTCGGCGGGTTCTACGCGGCCGAGCAGAAGGCGCTCTTCCAGGCCGAGGGCCTCGAGGTCGAGCTCGTGCAGGGCGGGCCTGGCGTGCCCGCACCGCAGCTCGTCGCGAGCGGCAAGGTCGAGTTCGCGATCGTGTCGGGACCGCAGGTCGTCGAGCTCGCCGAGCAGGGCGGCGACCTGGTCGCGCTCTTCGCGGTGTACCAGGGCAATCCGATGGGCGTGATGGTGCACGAGTCGTCGCCGTACCAGACGCTGGCCGAGCTCTGGCAGTCGGACGCCACCGTGTCGATCGAGCAGGGCCTGGCCGAGTTCGCGTGGCTCGCGAAGCAGTACCCCGAGGGCAAGCTGCGCATCGTGCCATATACCTCGAATCTCGCGGGTTTCGCGGCGGATCCGAAGCTCGCGCAGCAGTGCTTCATCACGAGCGAACCCGTGACGATTGCGCTGCAGGGCGTGAAGACGCGGCTCTTCATGTTCGGCGAGTCGGGGTTCGATCCGTACAACGCGGTGGTCGCGACCACGCGGCAGTACTACGAGGCGAACAAGGCGACCTGCGCCGCGCTCGTGCGAGCCTGCGCCGCGGGATGGCGCGCGTACCTCGACGACCCGAAGCCGTTCAACGAGACGATGGCTCGGCTGAACGCCGCGATGAGCGTCGAGGCCATGAACCTGGGCGCTGAGAAGCAGCGCGCGCTCATCGAGAACGAGGAGACGAAGCGGCTCGGCCTCGGCGGCATGCGCATGCAGCGCTGGCAGATGACCGTCGACCAGCTCTCCGACATCGGGCGCATCAAGTCGCGGCCCGACGCGACGCGGCTCTTCGTCTGGGACACCGAGGCCGGCACCGCGCGGTGACGCCGTGGGCGAGGCTCCGCGCACGATCCTCCATGTCGACATGGACGCGTTCTACGCGTCGGTCGAGCAGCGCGACGATCCGACGCTCGTCGGGAAACCCGTGCTTGTGGGCGGGCGCGAAGGGCGCGGCGTGGTGTGCGCGGCGAGCTACGAGGCGCGTGTCTTCGGCTGCCGCAGCGCGATGCCGATGGCGCAGGCGATGCGGCTCTGCCCGCATGCGGCGGTGGTGAAGCCCGACTTCGCGAAGTACACGGCGGCGTCAAGGGCGATACGCGCGATCTTCGAGCGCTATTCGCCCGAGGTCGAGCCGCTCGCGCTCGACGAGGCGTTCATCGACGCGACGGCGTCGCTTGCGATGTTCGGCTCGGGCCGCGCGATCGGCGAGGCGATCCGTGCGGCGGTGCGCGCGGAGCTGCGGTTGACCTGCTCGGTCGGCGTCGCGCCGAACAAGTTCGTCGCGAAGATCGCGAGCGACCTCGAGAAGCCCGACGCGCTGGTCGAGATCGGGTCGGAAGGTCTTGCGGAAAGGCTCGCGCCGCTCGCGGTCGAGCGCATGTGGGGCGTCGGGCCCGTCGCGTCGGGTGCGATGCATCGGCTCGGGTACCGCACCTTCGGCGACCTGCAGCGTGCGGGCGAGGCGCAGCTTGCGCAGGATTTCGGCGATGCGGGGCGGTCGTGGCATCGGCTCGCGCACGGCGTGGACGACCGCGATGTGGTCGTCGACCGCGCGGCGAAATCGGTCGGCGAGGAGGAGACATTTCCCGAGGATCTTGCGACGCGCGCCGAAGTCGAGGCGCGTCTCGTCGCGCAGGCCGACGAGGTCGGGCGCAGGCTGCGCGCGAAGGGCGTTTTCGCGCAGACGGTCGCGATCAAGATCCGCTTCAGCGACTTCGAGACGCACACGCACGCGCGCACGCTCGCGACGCCAACGGACCACACGCACGAGCTGCGCGCGCTCGCCCGCGAACTGCTCGCCGAGTTCGCGGCCCGCGCGTGGCGCCCCGTGCGCCTGTGCGGCTTCATCGCGAGCAGACTCGGCGAATCGCAGGGCCAGCTGCCGCTGTTCGACGACGGCAGGCGCGAACGCCTCGCGCGCCTCGACGATGTGCGCGACGAGATCGTGCGACGCTTCGGCGTGCGCCGCGGCGAGTAGGCGGGGACCGTCGGGCTTCGCCCGACGCATCGAGCCGAGACTGGGGGATCTTGCGACCCAGTGGCTCCGCACTGGGCACCCGTCGCGCTGCGCGCGACGGCGTCGTGCCGAGATTGGAGGATCCTGTGAGCCAGTGGCTCCGCACTGGGCACCCGTTGCGGTGCGCGCGAGGGCGTCGTGCCGAGTTCGAAGGCTGGACACAGAAGCCACCCAAATCGCCGCCGGCCCCTGGCCGGCGGGTGCCCAGTCCGCAGGCACTGGGTCGCCCCGTACTCCGATCTCGCGAGGGCGCGCGCGCGGAGCGCGCGGTCCTTCGCTGTCTCGACCATGGGGACCCTCGGGCTTCGCCCGACGCATCGAGCCGAGAATGGAAGGCTCGGCGACCCAGCGGCTCCGCACTGGGCACCCGTCGCGGTGCGCGCGAGGGCGTGGCTCGTCTCTGGATGCCTCGGTGAAATCCACCTCGAACACCCAACGCTCTGTCGCGCTACGACTTGCCCAGCAGCTTGATCAGGTCCGTCGCGGTCGCGATGCCGATCGGCGTCTCGTCGGCCTTGCCGTGCTCGGTGATGATGACCGCCTCGAGGCGCGGGTTGCGCGTCCAGCGCGACAGCGCGTCGTCGGCGCTCGTGTCGCGCGCGACGATCGCGAACTCGTCCTTCCTGTGGTCGCGCGCGAGCACCTCGCCCACGCTCACCGACGCGATCGTGCAGATGATGCGCTCGCTGTCGCCCTTCGGTGCGGCGGCGTCGAGTGCGCCCTTCGCGGCCCCGCGCGCCTGCTCGGGAAACGCGCACACATCGATGTCGTGCGACGCGATCCATCGCATCACTCCGCTCGAGGTCAGCAGCGCCGCGATGCGGCCATCGATCTTCACGGGGAATCGCACGAAGCCCTTCTCTCGTACCAGGGTGAGCACGCGGCCGATCCGATCGCGGGCATCCACGGTGACCACCTCGCGCGCGGCGAGCGTCAGGAGGGGCACGGGCCGTGCCAGCTCCTCCTCGATCGCCTCGAGCTTCTCGACGGTCGAAACCGTCGGCACCGCGATGTACTCCGCCACGCCGAAGCGGTTGTGGATGAGCGCGTTGCGGAGCTCGCCGATCTCGAGCAGGAAGTCGAGATGGCGGCCGAAGTGGCGGCGCTCGGCCGCGATCTGCCGCACGCAGGCCGCGAATCCGCGGCGTCGGCCCTCGCGCGGCTCGTCGAGCTGGCGCTGCAGCTCGCGATCGAGCCTGTTGTACGCCGCCTCGAACCTCTCGATGCGGGCGCGCTCGTCGGGCGCGGTGTGTCCGTTCACGCGGATCGCATTCGCCTCACCTGCCACTGCGGGCCTCCTTCATGCGCCGCTCGGCCTCGTCGATGCGACGCGCGATGCGCGTGTCGCCGAGCGAGGGATCGACCAGCTTGAGTCTGTTGATGCGTGCGGTCACATCGGTCGACCGCGCGGCGTCGCCTGCGAGCATCTCGAGCTGCGCGCACTGCGCGCGCCACCAGGCGAGGTCGCGTTCCTGCGCCGAGAGCGGCGACAACGCGCGCAGGAGCTCGAACGCCTCGGCGCGCGACGCCGCGGTGTCGCTTGCGCGCAGCGCCTCGGCGAGCAGGATCTCCGCAGCGCGTTGCGCGGGCTCGGATTCCGACTGGGCGAGCGCCTCGCGCGCAAGGCTGGCGGCACGCACGGCATCGCCGCCTGCAAGCGCGGCGACGGCCGCCGCGTGTCGCAGCGATGCAGGGCACGCGCTTCCCGCGGTGAGCGCGAGCGGCGCAAGGGCGGCAAGCGACTTCGCGGCGCGTTCGCGCGCCGCCTTCGCATCGCCTGCAACAAGCAGTTCCTCGACCGCACGAGCTTCCGACTCGATCGACGGCGCCATCAACGCACGCAGCGCCGCAGACTCCGCGGCGAGCGCCGCGACTTCGGCGGGCACGCTTGCCACGCCGCCACGAGCAAGGCTTGCGCGGAGCCAGACCGCGGCCGCACGGACGCGCGTCGCGCGCGGCGCATCGATCGCACCCACGGCGCGCAGCGCGATCGTGATCGCCTCCGCGGGCCGTCGCGACGCGTCGGCGAGCGCCGCTCGCATCGTGTCGAGCCTGGCGCGTGCGGCCTCGAGCGTCGCGCGGTCGAGGCGCGACGCGAGCGCATCGACCGCACCGTCCGCCTCCTCGAGCCGCGTCGAGGCACTTCGAAGCGCCTGTGCCCGCGAGGCGTCGCCCGCTGGAAGCGCCAGCGCGCGCAGCGCCGAGATCTCGCCCTCGCGAAGTCCGCGCAGCGGTTCAAGCGCGTTCTGCGCAGGAAACAGGCGGAGCAGGCCCTCTGCGCGCGCCAGATCGGCGGATTCGTCCATGCTGGCGAGCGCAAGATCGACGCGCTCGAGGATCCAGCGAGGCGCGTCGGGATCGCTCGGAAGCCTGCGCGCGGCGATCTCGAGCGCGCGGTCGAGGGCCGCGGCCGCAGCAGCCTTTTCGGCGGACTCTGCATCGGAGCGTCGCACGACAAGCGCGAGTTCGATCAGCTCACGCGCAAGCGGCATGCCGTCGACCGCATCGACGCACGACTCGAGCACCGCCGCCGCCTGCAGCGGCTCGCCGCGGGCCTCGAAGCCCTTCGCAAGCGGCAGCGCGAACCACGGAGCGCAGAGCGGATCGCGCGCCGCCGCCGCTGCGCGAGCGTCGGTGCACGCGTCGGCGCCCGCCGTGCCGCCTTGGGCCGAGGCCAGCGCGAACAGCTCGTGCGGCGCGTCGGCTCGCAGCGCGCGCGCGCGCA
>JAJTGK010000012.1 GCA_021297815.1 Planctomycetaceae bacterium | reverse complement strand
GTAAGTCATTTCTTTGCAGTGACTTATGCACGCATCACATCAAGCGCACTCGTCCCCGGCACCTCCACGGCACATGCCATGCACCTCCCCGGCATGTGCCATCGAGGTGCACGGCACGTGCCAGGCACCGTTCGGAGATAGGCTCCGCGCCGCCGTGTCGCTCTTCGCGTCCAGCACCCTTTCGGAAGAGAGCCCGCTCGTCGTCGTCGCCGTCGAGCGCGCCGTCGACCGCTCCCCCGACGGGCTGACCTACGCGCTGCCGCCGAAGCTCGCGCAGCTTCCCGAGGGGGCGCGCGTCGAGGTGCCGCTCGGCCGAGGCGAGACCCCGACCGCCGGCTGGATCGTGCGCAGGCTTGCCGCAGACGAAGACCCTGGAATCCCGCGCGAGAAGATCAAGGCGGTTCTTGCGCAGGACGCCTCGGGCGCCGTGCTTCCAGGCGAACTCATCCAGTTCGCGCGCTGGATCAGCGCGTACTACGCGTGCCCGATCGGCATGACGCTCGCCTCGATCCTGCCCGCCGCGGTCCGCAAGTCGATCGGGCGCGTCGAGCGCACGCTCGTCGACCTCGCCGCCGAAGACGCGCGTGCCGCGCTCCCGAAGATCACGAAGCGCCAGCAGCACGCGCTCGAGGTGCTCGCCACGCTGCCGCGCCCCTGCGAGCTCGGCGATCTCGCCGACGCAAGCGGATACTCCTCCACCGAGCCGCTCAAGCGGCTGATCGCCTCGGGTCATCTCGTCGCCGTGCGCAAGACCTCCGTCGAAGCGGGCTTCATCGCGCGCGCGGGGCGCGTGCCGCCCGCGCCGCAGGCAACCGCCGCGCAGCAGGCGGCCGTCGACGCCATCTCCGCCGACCTCGGCCGCTTCGCGCAGCACCTCGTCTTCGGCGTGACAGGCTCGGGCAAGACCGAGGTCTACATCCGAATCCTCGAGCGCTGCGTCGCGTCGGGCAAGCGCGCGATGCTGCTCGTGCCCGAGATCTCGCTCACACCGCAGACCGTCGGCCGCATCGCGGGCCGCCTCGTCCACGCCAAGGTCGCCGTGCTGCACTCGGGCCTCACCGACGCCCAGCGCAACCAGCAGTGGCAGCTCCTCGCCGAAGGCGGCGCCGATGTCGTCGTCGGCGCGCGCAGCGCGATTTTCGCGCCGATTCCCGATGGTTCCCTCGGCCTCGTCATCGTCGACGAGGAGCACGAGCCCGGCTACAAGCAGGACTCCGCGCCCCGCTACCACGGCCGCGACGCCGCGATCCGCCGCGCGCAGATCGCGAAGTGCCCTGTCGTCCTCGGCTCCGCCACGCCGAGCCTCGAGAGCTGGGTCAACGCCGTCGAGCGCAAGGTCTCGCGCCTGCACCGCCTGCCCGAGCGCGCGCCCGGCCTCGCCGTGCCGAAGGTGACCGTCGTCGATTTCGCCGCCGAGCGCCGCGAAGTGCGCGACCGCCGCGTCACGCTCATCGGCCCCACGCTGCGCGCCTCCATGCAGCGCACCCTCGACGAAGGCGGACAGGTCCTCCTCCTCCTCAACCGCCGCGGCTACGCGAACTACATCGCCTGCACCGACCCCCGTTGCGACTGGATGCTCACCTGCGACGCCTGCGACGCGGGCATGGTCTGCCATGTCGACGCCACGGGTGCCGCGCGCCGCAGCTATGTCCGCTGCCACCACTGCCTCGCCGAGCAGCTTCTGCCGAAGACATGCCCCGACTGCGGCAAGCCAGTGACGGTCTTCGGCCTCGGCACCCAGCGCGTCGAGGAGGAGCTCGCGCGCCTCTTCCCCTCGCTTGTCGAGGGCGAGACCATGCTGCGCGTCGACAGCGACACCATGCAGACGGCGGCGCATTTCCACCACGCGCTCGAGCGCTTCGGCAAGGGCGAGGTGAAGGTGCTCATGGGCACGCAGATGATCGCGAAGGGCCTCGACTTCCCGAATGTGCGCCTCGTGGGCGTGATCTCGGCCGATACGGCGCTCTCGCTCCCCGACTTCCGCGCGGCAGAGCGGACCTTTCAGCTCGTGAGCCAGGTCGCGGGCCGCGCGGGCCGCGGCGAGAAGCCGGGCCGCGCGATCATCCAGAGCTTCGAGCCCGACGCCCCCGCCATCCGCCTCGCCGCCGCCCATGACTACGAGCGCTTCGCGACGCAGGAACTCGAGGACCGCCGCCAGTTCCGCCTGCCGCCCTACCGCCGCCTGGCACGGCTGGTGCTGCGCCACCCCGGCGAGACCGAATGCGCCGAGCGCGCCGCCGCGCTCGCCGAGGCGCTCCGCAGGATCGTCGCGGGCGGGTTCTCGGGCGTCGAGGTCCAAGGCCCGTCCATCTGCCCCATCGCCCGCATCTCGGGCAAGTACCGTCGGCAGATCGAGCTCTTCTCGGAGTCGGCCTCGGACCTCACCAAGGTGCTGGCCGCCGCCCGCAGCGAGGGGCTCCTGAAGCTCGGCGAGGAACTCGCCGTCGATGTCGATGCGATCAGCGCCGTCTAGCCCGTCGCACCGCGGAAACCCGCATCGAGCGGCCTGAACCGCACCGCGCCTTCCTCTACAATCGCCCCGATGCGCGCGACGCGCCCATGCGGGCGCGCGCTGTCGCGTCAGATGGAGCAGCAGAGATGGCCCACGAGGGTCCGAGTCACGAAGGTTCCCGCCCCCACGCCCGCCAGTCGCTGAACGGCTGGCAACCCGAGTTCGTCGAGGCGCAGTACCAGCGCTTCCTCGCCGATCCAGACTCGGTCGGCCCCGAGTGGCGGCAGTTCTTCCTCGGTTTCGAGCTTGGCATGTCGCGCGAGCCCGAGGCCGCGGCCTCGACGAGCGCCGCGGCGGCGCCATCCGCCCCGACGCCAGTCGCGACCGGCACCACCGCCGACGCCGACCAGCGCAAGGTCGACGAGCTCGTCCTGCGCTACCGCAGCCACGGACACCTCGCCGCGCAGCTCGATCCGCTCGGCACCACGCGCGCGTTCCCCGATGAACTCACGCTCGAGGCCGTCGGCCTCGACGACGGCGCGCTCGGCCGCACCTTCGACGCGGGCACGCTGCCCATCGACTCTCCCGCCACGCTCGGCGACATCATCGACTGCCTCGAGCAGACCTACTGCGGCTCGATGGGCGTCGAGTACATGCACCTCGGCTCGCTCGAGCGCCGCGCGTGGATCGCGAAGCGCCTCGAGTCGACGCGCAACCGTCCGCAGCTCGGCGCCGACGCGAAGAAGCGCGTGCTCTCGAAGCTGCTCGAGGCCGACAGCTTCGAGAACTTCCTCGCCAACCGCTATGTGGGCAAGAAGCGCTTCGGCCTCGAGGGCGGCGAGTCGCTCATCCCGATCCTCGACCAGATCCTCGAGTCGGGCCCCGCGCTCGGCGTGCAGGAGTTCATGCTCGGCATGGCGCACCGCGGCCGCCTGAATGTGCTCGCGAACATCGTCGGCAAGAACCTTCAGCAGATCTTCACCGAGTTCGACGAGGCGTGGACCGCGGCGTTCGCGTCGGGCGGCGGCGATGTGAAGTACCACATGGGCTACTCGAACGAGCACACGACCTCGACGGGGCAGAAGCTCCGCGTCGTGCTCGCCGCGAACCCGTCGCACCTCGAGTTCGTGAACTCGGTCGTGCTCGGCCGCTGCCGCGGCAAGCAGCGCCTTGTCGGCGACACCGAGCGCAAGGCCGTCGTCCCCGTCATCGTGCACGGCGACAGCGCGTTCCCAGGACAGGGAATCGTCGCCGAGTGCTTCAACATGATGCACCTCGACGGCTACACCGTCGGCGGCACGATCCATGTCGTGGTCAACAACCAGGTCGGCTTCACCACGAATCCGCGCGACACCTTCGGCGGCAACTACTGCACCGACCTCGCGAAGGCCTACGACTGCCCCGTGATCCATGTCAACGGCGACGACGCCGAGGCGTGCGCGTGGGCGGCGCGGCTTGCGATGGAGTGGCGGCAGGCCTTCGGCCACGACATCGTGGTCGAGATGTGGTGCTTCCGGAAGAACGGGCACAACGAGACCGACGAGCCGATGTTCACGCAGCCGCTCTTGTACGCGCGCGTGAAGAAGGCTCGCCCCGCGTTCAAGACCTACCGCGCGAAGCTCGTGTCCGAGGGCGTCGTCACCGAGGCCGAGGTCGACGCGATGCTCGCCGCGCGAAACGCCGTGATGGACGAGGCCCAGGTGGCTGCGAAGAAGCAGCCGATCGACCCCGTCATCGATCCGTTCAAGAGCGTGTGGAGCGGCATCACCAGCCAGTACAAGGACGAGCCCGTCCAGACGAAGGTCGCGCTCGAGACGCTCGAGTCGCTCGCGCGAAAGCTCGGCGAGATGCCGTCGCACGCGACCGCGCACAAGACGGTCGCGCGACTGCTCGAGCAGCGCGCGGGCGCGATCGCGACGGGCTCCATCGACTGGGCGCTGGCCGAGCTCCTCGCGTACGCGACGCTCCTCTCCGAAGGCCACCCCATCCGCCTCTCGGGCCAGGATGTCGAGCGCGGCACCTTCAGCCACCGCCACGCGGTGGTCAACTGCCAGGAGACGAACGAGGGCTACTGCCAGCTCAACGCGCTCAGCGAGAAGCAGGCCCGCTTCTGCGTGCACAACTCGCCGCTCACCGAGAGCGCCGTGCTCGGCTTCGAGTACGGCTACTCGCTCGGCGACCCGCGCATGCTCGTCATCTGGGAGGCGCAGTTCGGCGACTTCGTGAACGGCGCGCAGGTGATCATCGATCAGTTCATCGCCTCGGGCGAGGCGAAGTGGAAGCGCTCGACGGGCCTCTCGATGTTCCTGCCGCACGGCTACGAGGGCCAGGGACCCGAGCACTCGAGCGCGCGGCTCGAGCGGTTCCTGCAGCTGTGCGCGCACGACAACATGATCGTCGCGTACCCGACGACCTCGGCGCAGGTGTTCCACATGATCCGCCGCCAGGTGAAGCAGGGCTTCCGCAAGCCGCTCGTCGTGATGACGCCGAAGTCGATGCTGCGCCTGCCCGCGGCGGTGAGCCGCGTCGAGGGCTTCACCGACGGCCACTTCCGCACGGTGCTCGCCGACCCTGGCGTCGCCAAGGAGGCGTGCGACGCGGTGAACAAGGTGATCCTCTGCTCGGGCAAGATCTACCACGAGCTCGCCGCGCAGCGCGAGAAGAGCGGCCAGGCCACGACCGCGATCGTGCGCCTCGAGCAGCTGTTCCCGTTCCCCGACGCGGCGATCACCAAGACGCTCGGCCTCTATCCCAACGCGAAGAAGTTCGTGTGGGTGCAGGAGGAGCCGCGCAACATGGGCGCGTACCGCTTCGCGCAGACGCAGCTCAAGGAGCTCTGCAGCATCGATGTCGGCTATGTCGGCCGCCCCGATTCGGCGAGCCCCGCCGTCGGCAGCCAGAAGCAGCACGCGATCGAGCAGGACAAGATCCTCACCGAGGCGATCGGCGCCGCCAAGGGTGGCGACGGACCTGCGGGTGGACCCGGCAGCAAGAAGGAAACCGCGCAGAAGTGATGCGCCCTGAGACGGAAGGCAACTGACATGGCAGTCGACATCACCATCCCCTCGCCCGGCGAATCGATCACCGAGGTCTCGCTCAGCGGCTGGCTCAAGGACGACGGAACCTATGTCGAGAAAGATGACCTCCTCGCCGAGATCGAATCGGACAAGGCGACCCTCGAGCTGCGCGCGCCCGCTGCAGGAACGCTGAAGATCGGCACGAAGAAGGGCGACGGCATCAAGGTCGGCGCGGTGGTCGCGTCGATCGACACGAATGCCGCCAAGCCGAAGTCGGCGCCCGCGGCGCCCGCGGCGAAGGCCGAGGAACCCGCGCGCGTGTCGGGTGTCGCGAAGAAGGTCGCCGCCGAGAAGGGCGTCGACACGGCGTCGATCCCGGGCACAGGTCCATCGGGCCGCGTGATGAAGGACGATGTGCTCGCCGCCACCACGAAGCCCGCGGCCGCCACGGAGACGAAGCCCGCTGCGAAGCCCGCCGCTCCCGTCGTGCCGCCCGCGCCCGTCGGTTCACGCGGCGTCCGTCGCGAGAAGATGACCAAGCTCCGCCAGAAGATCGCCGAGCGCCTCGTCCACGCGCAGCACACCGCGGCGATGCTCACGACCTTCAACGAGTGCGACATGACCGAGGTCATGCGCCTTCGCTCCGAGCACAAGGACGCCTTCGAGAAGCAGCACGGCGTCGGTCTCGGCTTCATGAGCTTCTTCGTGAAGGCCGCCGCCAGCGCCCTTCGCAAGTACCCGCGCGTCAACGCGTATGTCGCGGGCACGGGCGCCGACATGGAGATCGAGCACCACGACTATTGCGACATCGCCGTCGCGGTCGGCACTGAGAAGGGCCTCGTGGTCCCCGTGCTGCGGAACGCCGAGTCGCTCTCGTTCGCGGGCATCGAGTCGACCATCAAGGACTTCGCCGTGCGCGCGCGCGACGGCAAGCTCACCGTCGACGAGATGACGGGCGGCACCTTCACGATCTCGAACGGCGGCGTCTACGGCTCGCTCATGTCGACGCCGATCCTCAATCCGCCGCAGTCGGCGATCCTCGGCATGCATGCGATCAAGAAGCGCGCGATCGAAGATCCGCGAAACCCGGGCCAGATCGCGCTCCGTCCGATGATGTATCTCGCGCTCAGCTACGACCACCGCATCATCGACGGCGCGGAAGCGGTCGGCTTCCTCGTGCACATCAAGGACATGATCGAGAAGCCCGAGCGGCTCTTGTTCTAAACGCGCGACGCACGGATCGGACTCATCGAAAGCAGCGGTCCCTCTCGGGGCCGCTGCTCTTCTTTCCCCCCCGCCGCCGCCAATCCAACCCGTGCCTGGCACGTGCCGTGCGGTGCCTGGCACCGACTGGCACGCGCCATGCACGCCGAGTGTCCAGGCGTCCTGATCGCTCATCGATGGTTTTCGAGGCAGATCGCTGAAGAATCGCGGACGATCCCTGCGCGAGCGACCGGTGCCTGGCACGTGCCGTGCAGTGCCTGGCACTGCCTGGCACGTGCCAGGCACCTTCGGAGACGGCTACTGATCCGCCTGCGCGAGCTTCTTCGGCTCGTCCTTCTTCTCGGCATACACGAGCTCGCCGTCGGTCGGCACGCCCATGTACTCAAGCGCTGCATTCATGATCCGTGCCGCGCACGGGCCCGCGAGCGCGCCACCGCCATACGCGCCCTTCGTCTTCACCTTGTCGGGGTCCTCGATCGTCACGAGGATCGCGACCTCAGGGCGATCGAACGGCGCGCCGAGCAGGAAGCTCGACACATAGCGGTCGTCGAAGTAGCCGCCCTCCGTCTTCACAAGCTGCGCGGTACCCGACTTGCCGAACGCCGAGAAGCGAAGGATGTCCTTCAGCTTCTTGCCCGTGCCGCGCACGATCACATCCTGCATGACCTCGCGCGTCATCAGCGCCGCGGGCTCGCCGATTGCCTCGAGCGAACCCGTGAGCGATCCATCCGCGACGGGCGCGATCGACAGCGGAACCATCGAGCCATCGCGGCAGAACGCCGTGAAAGCCTGCACCAGCTGCAGCGGAGTGACCGCGATGCCCTGGCCGAAGCTGACCGAGGTCTGCGCGCGCGTCTTGTTGGTCCATTCGTCGGCGCGCGGCAGGAGACCCGCGGTCTCGCCCGGAAGCCCGATGCCCGTCTTCATGCCGAACCGGAACGCCGAGAGGCACTGCTTCATCTCGTCGGTCGTCATGCGGAACGCGATCGTCGCCATGCCCGCGTTGACCGACTTGATGAGGCAATCCTCCCAGCTCTTCGTGCCGTAGCTCGTGCGGTGCGCCTCGCGGATCGTGCGCTTGGCACGGCCGTCGCTCACCGTCAGCGGCCCGTCGGGAAGACGAATCGTCTCGCGGCGGCCGGCCCTTCCGAGTTCGATCGACCACGCCCACACGAACGGCTTGAAGATCGAGCCGGGCTCGAACGGATCAGTCACCCACCGCATGCGCGCGAGCGCAGGGTCCTTCAGATTCGAGATGCCGTTCTTGTCGCTCGGGTCCGCCGCGATGAACGAGCGGCCCGTGTTGCGGCGAACGGTGTCGTACGCCGCAAGGATCTCGCCCGTGTTGACATCGACCACGATGCAGCGACCGCCGCCCGCGTTCGACTCGTCGACCGTCGCGTTGATCTCGCGCTCCACGGCCTCCTGGATGACCATGTCGATCGAGAGGCGCACATCGTCGCCCGGCTCGCCCGCCAGATGTCCGTGCGCAGGAACCGAGATCACCTGACCACGGTTGTCGGCGAAGAAGATCGTGCGACCCGCGGTCGGCTTGAGCACCTTGTTCGCGCGCAGCTCCGCGCCCGACTGCCCGTTGCCATCGAAGCCCGTCTTGCCGACGAGCGCCGCCGCCATCTCCTCGAACGGCCTCATGCGCACCGACTTCGGCTGCACATGCGCGCCACGCAGCAGCCCCGTGGGGCCCGCGCGGCGCCGCGCCTCGGTCAGCGCGTCGACCTGCGGCTCGGTGAGGTCCTCGGCCAGCACGACGAAGCGCGGAAGCCGCTTCCAATCCGCCTCCGAGAGGTCGCGGCGCAGCGTGCGCAGCTCCTGCGGAACGCGCGCATAGATCGGCGCGATGATCGCCGCAGGCGCGACGCCCATCGGCCGCGCGATCTGCTCCGCGATGTCCGCGATCGGATCGAAGCTCAGCACGGGCGGCGCAGGCGGCTGCGTTCCCTTGTCCTTCGCGCGCGCAAGCCCATTCTCGTAGCGCTGCTCCTCACGCTCGATCGCGGCGAGCGCATCGGTGTACAGGTCCTTCACATCGATGAAGAGCCGCCCGCCGATCGTGTCGACGGCGAGCAGCCTTCCAGCCCGGTCGACGATGCGGCCGCGCGGCTCAGGTTCCTCGGCCGCGCGCTGCTGCACGAGCTGCCCGTTCGGCCGCACCATCGCCGCCTGAAGCTGCGGCTCGGGCCACACCTTCAGCTGCACGACGCGCGCTGCGACCAGCACCACCGACAGGGCGACGCCTGAAACGAGCACGCGCGCCCAGCGGGAGATGCTTGTGGCGCGCGCCGCCGCGGCCGCAGGCCGCGATGCTCCGTGTTCATCTGTATGGCTCATCCGCCGTACCTCTCGTCGCGGCTTCCAACCACGGGCTCTCCGACAAGCAGGCCACCACCCGACGCACCCTCGCCGTTCTGCGGGTCGTACCTATTCGGAATCGGCTTGAACTTGCCCTCGTCGACCTGCTCGAGCTTGTCACGCAGGCGATCGGGACGCACGGCCGCGGCGACCTGCGCCTGGAGGCGCGTGCGCGCTCGGTCGTGCTGCAGCATGCGGAAGTGGCTGCGGCTGATCTCGGCGGCCGCGTCGATGCGCTTCTGGCGGTTCACCAGCAGCGCGCCGAACATCGCACCCAGCACGATGATGACGGTGGCGATCTTCGCGAACATCAGGCCTCCATGCCTCTCGGGAACAACCGGCCGTCGCACGGCACGGATACACCGCGCCAAGCTCGGCGCTCAGTTCGACGCGATCTTCAGCTCCATGCCGACCTTCATGTTCTTCCCATCGCCGAGCCCGTTCGCCGCCGCGATTTCCTTCCAGCGGTTGCCCGTGCCGTAGACGCGCTTCGAGATGGCGAACAGCGTGTCGCCCTCGCGGACTCGCACCGTCTTCACCGCGGGCGACTCGGGAAGCTGCGTCGGCATCTGCGCGACCTGCGCCGTCGGAGCAGTCGCGTCACCGCTCGCCGGCGGCGGGAAGGTCGGCGCCGCCGTCGGATCGAGCACCTCGATCGGAGGAACGCGCAGCTTCATGCCCACCTTCAGCTTCGATGGCTCGACCTTGTTGAACTCGGCGAGCGCGATGCCAAGGCCGCGCTTGCCGTAGTACTTCTTGGCGATGTCGCCGGGGTACTCGCCCTTGGCGACCGTGTGCGTGCGCTCGCGCGACTCCTCGACGGGCGGCGCAGGAGGCAGCATCGTGCCGCCCATGCCAGGCAGCGGATCGGCCACCAGCGGGAACTGTCCATCGTTCGGAATGCTCGGCGGCTGCACGAGGTCGAGCTCGCGACCAAACGGAATCGGCGCAGGCGCCTGTCCACCGGGCAGCCCCTCCTTCGGAGGAAGCTTCACGGCGACCAGCGGCGTTCCGATCTGATCGGTGCGTGCAGACAGGTGGTCGGACACCAAGATGCCCACGAAGAGCAGGAGTCCGAAGCCAATCACCATCGCCAACTTGTTCTCGCGCGTCATGACCGAGCGTCCTTGCCGCAGCCTCGCTGCCGACGCCGTCCACCGCGCGTGCGCCAAGCGCATGCCTCATTCGCGCGACGGAGGCAACTCTCCTGAACTCGGGACGCCGACCATGGCGACCCGCAACTTCGCACTTCGTGACCGCGGGTTCTCCGCGGCCTCGGACTCCGATGATACCAACGCTCCACGCGTGATCTCGGTCGCGAATCCGGCTCTCGACATCTCTGCGAAACACTGCTTCACCATGCGGTCCTCGAGGCTGTGAAACCCGATGACCGCGATGCGCGCACCGCGTGCAAGCCAGCTCGGTCGGCCTTCGTGCACCGCGCGCGCCGCCGCATGAATCGACGAGAGCAGCGCGCCAAGCGCGCCAAGCTCATCGTTCACCGCGATGCGAAGCGCCTGGAAGGTCTTCGTCGCCGGGTGCATTCGCGAAGTGCGGGCCCGCGACCCGTAGGCGTCGCGAACCAGATCCGCAAGATGCGCCGTCGTCGTGATCGGCGCTTCGCGCCGCACGGCAACAATTTTGGACGCGATGCGACGCGCCATCGGCTCCTCGCCGAACCGCTGGATCGTCTCGGCGAGTTCCCGCTCCGACGACCGGTTCACGAGGTCCGCCGCCGTGACCCCCTGCGATTGGTCGAGCCGCATGTCGAGCGGGCCGTCGCGCATGAAGCTCAGGCCGCGTTCAGGGTCGTCGACCTGCGTCGAGGCGAAGCCAAGGTCCGCGAGCACCGCGTTCGCCGTGATGTGGCGCGACTGGAGCTCGCGGGCGACCGACGCGAAGCTGCCGTGGATTGCGGTCAAGGCGACCCCTGACTCGCGCCGTACCCTGTCGGAAGAGAACGACCTGACCCTCTGCACCCACCCGCATGGCTGCGTCGACCGCATGCCCGCCTCGGCCCGCCGTGAGATCGACATAGGCCTCGGCCTGCTTCAGATTGAGTGACTCTGACACTTCTGATCGGAGCACTGGGATATGCCCGACGAACCCCGCCAGCGACTCAGAATCGCCATCGGAGCCACCATTGATGGGTCTTTGTGACTCGTTCAAGGCTGGGCGCCTGACGACTCAGCCGACTTCGGAGCCTGCGACTCGACGCTCGGCACGGCTGCCGACTCGGCCTGCACAGGCACGGCGGGCGCCAGCGACCAGCGGTTTCGCAGCGCGATCTTCAGCCCGACGGCCCCGATGAACCCGAACAGGACGATCGCCGCCGCATACACGATGCGCAAGCGGACGATCTGCTCGATCGCGAGCGCCCCAAGGGTCACTCCGATGATTCCGAATGCGATCGAGACGCCGTAGAGCGACACGACGGCCCGCTTCACCCCGCCGAGCGACCGCTTCGCGATGTGATGAATGTGGTTGGCGTCGGGGGCCGACATCGGTAGCCCCGCCAGCTTCCTGCGCAGGATCGCGAGCGAGGTGTCCATGATCGGCAGCGAGAAGATGATCAGCCCCGCGAACACCAGATGGGTGTCGCCATGCTCGCCGAGCAACAGGATGCTCACGACGAGCAGGTACCCGATCAGCAGGCTCCCGCAGTCGCCGAGGAATATCACCGCGGGGTTGAAGTTCCACGGCAGGAACCCGAGCACGCTCCCCAGCAGCGCCAGGCACAGCACGATGCGCACACCCGCCATCGAATCGAACGGGTCCGCCACCGTGATTCCCGACGCCATCAGCAGCGCAAGGCACAGGAGCGCCGTCGACATGATCGCCGCGGTGCCCGAGCAGAGGCCGTCGAGCCCGTCGATCAGGTTCATCGAGTTGCAGCCGCCAAGCACGAACAGCGCGATCAGCGCCGTACCGCTCCAGTAGAAGACATCGCCCGAGTGGATGAGCATCGGCCCGAGCGTGAGCAGCACCGTGTCGGCATCGCCGAGGAACGGCGCGAGCGCCCCTTCGGCGACGCGTGTTCCGATGTCCTGCACCGCAAGCGCCGCCGCGGCCACGAGCTGCCCCGCGATCTTCAGCCGCGGATCCCAGCCCCAGACATCGTCGGCAAGCCCCGTGAAGGTGATCGCAAGGACGCCGACCACGATCGAGAGCGGCACGGGGCCAAGCGCCCCGCCCGGCCCGTCGACCAGCGTGTAGCTGTAGATGATCGCCGCCATCACGCCCAGGAACACCGCGAAGCCGCCCAGATACGCGATCGGAAACTTGTGCTGCTTCCGCACCTCGTCGGGCTTGTCGACGATCTCCATCTCGATGGCGAGCTTGCGCACGAACGGCGTCGCCAACAGCGTGACCACGAACGCGACCAGGAACACGCCCGCGTAGCCGTTCAGGAACTCAAGCGCCGTGAAGGTCGCAGACCCCGTCATCGACACCGCATCGCCTGCAGCCGTCTCAGGCGTATGAAGCACGGGAATCGTGCCGTCGAGCGTCTGGGTCATCCGCCGCCTCCCTGCGACGAGGCCAGCTCATGCCGCGCACGGATCTCTTCGGCAAGATCGAGGATCGTGCGCTCGAGCGGGATCGCCGGCGACCAACCCACCGCCTCGCGGATCCGCGTCAGATCGGGCTGCCGTTCCTTCAGGTCATCGAAGCCCGAGGCGAACGCCTGCTCGTACGCCACCATGCGGATGCGACTCGTCGAACCAAGCGTTGCGATCACCCGCTCGGCGAGCGCGTGGATCGAGATCGGCTCCTCGCGACCGACATTGAACACCCGCCCATGGCACGCGGGCGTCGCAAGAAGATGCGGCAGCACCTTCACCACATCGCGCACATCGCAGAAGCAGCGCGACTGCCTGCCGTCGCCGTGCACCTCGAGGTCCCTGCCCTCGAGCGCCGCGGCCACGAAGCGCGGAAGCACCATGCCGTACTCGCCCACCTGCCGCGGCCCGACCGTATTGAAGAACCGCACGATCACCGCGGGCAGCCCGTGCTCGCGGTGGTAGGCGAGCGCAAGGTACTCGTCGATCGCCTTCGAGCACGCGTAGCACCAGCGGCTGAACGCCGTCGAGCCGTAGAGCACATCGTCGTCCTCGCGCATCGGCACGCGCACGCCCTTGCCGTACACCTCGCTCGTCGACGCGATCAAGACGGGCGTCGCCCGCCGCGCCGCGAACTTGAGCACCGTGCTGGTCTCGTGCACATTCGTCTCGATGGTGTGGATCGGCCGCTCGACGACCAGCCGCACGCCCACCGCGGCCGCGAGGTGGTAGATCACATCGAAGTCCGCGGCATCGAGCGTCGGAAGCACGGTCGAGACATCGCCCTCGATCACCTCGTACCGAGGCACGCGCGACGCCACGCGCCGCACGAGTCCAGGGTTCTGCCGGCGCCCCGTCGAGAAGTCGTCGATCACGGTCACCGTGTCGCCGCCGTCGAGAAGAAGCTCCGAGAGATGCGAGCCGATGAAGCCGCCGCCACCCGTGATGAGCACCCGCTGTGATGGACGGCCGTTCGCCATGCGCTGCATTGCCTCGGTCGCCTCGACCAGGTGGCCCCACGGGGCTTGGTGCGGTTCTTCGCGATCTCCCGACGCGAGCGTCAGGAGGACTTCGACTCGGAGTAGCTCGCCATCGCCTCGTAGTTCTTCCGCAGGTAGCCGCCCGCGAGGTTCCTTGGACGGTTGAGCACCGCGCCGACGAGCTGCGCCCGGACATCCTGCAGCTGGTTCACCATGCGCTGCACGAGACCGCGCTGCTCCTGGACCGCGCGCACGACGATCACCGCGCCGTCGCACTTGTTCGCGACCACGAGGCCGTCGCCAGCGACGACGATCGGCGGCACATCGAGCACGACGAAGTCGTAGATCGCCGAGACACCCGCGAGGACCGTGTCCATCTCCCTGGTGCCCAGCAGCTCGAACACGCGGCTGTCGACGGTGCCCGCCGACAGGATGTCGACGCCGCTGCCAGCCGAGCGGATCGCCTCGGCGAGCGTCGCGGAACCGCGAAGCACATCGCCTAGACCCTTCGCGTCGGGCTCGGTGCCCATCGCGGCCGCCAGGCGGCTGCGACGGAAGTTCGCATCGATGACGAGTACCTTGCGTCCAGCGGCCGCGGCGGAGTCGGCGAGGTTCGTGATGAAGCTCGTGGTTCCCGCCTCGGGCAGGCCGCTCATGCAGACGACGGTGCGGATCCCGCCCTGCTCGCAGGCCTTGCGGATCTGCTGCGCCGTCTGTCGGCACACTTCGGCCGCGACCGACTTCGGCGCGTCGCGCACGACGCGCTCGATGCGAGCGGGCGACGCGGGATCGTCGGCGAGGTCGGGCACGCTGCCAAGCACGCGCAGCCCCGAGATCGCCGCGAGGTCGCTCACGAAGCGCACGCGCTTGTCGAGGAACTCGCGCACGAACACGAATCCGAGCATCGAGCCCACGCCAAGGATCGCGCCGAGCGGCAGCATGACCTTGAGGAGCGGGAAGCTGCGCTCACGCGGCGTCGCCGCGGGCTTTGCGATGGTGACCGCCCGCGCGTCATCGCGCGCCTTGAGCTGGTCGAGGTTCGCGAGCACCTCGAGCTGCTTCGCGCGCGCCTCGAGCAGGCGTTCGCGGCGCTCCTTGAGCTCGGTGACCGTGGTGAGCGCCGCCGTGAAGTCCTTGAGGCGGCCTTCCTGAACCTGAAGGTCCGAACGGAACTTCGAGAGGAGCTCGGTGTAGCTCTCCACCTGGTCGGAGAATGTCTTGAAGTCGGCGTTCAGGTTGCGCTTGAGGATCTGCTGCAGCGTGGCGTCGCGCTCGAGCTCGGCCGCAGCCGCCTGACGCTCCATGCTCCGAAGCGCGGTGTGGCCGGCGCCGAACTTCTTGCGATAGGTCTCGGCCGCAACCCGCAGCTCCTGCAGGATGCGGTTCGCCGAGACGACCTGCGGGTCCTCTTCCGCGGTGCGATAGTCGTCGGGCGTCGGCTCGAGCCGGCCCTCCATCTTCGCCTCGGTCTGCGCCTTGCGGCTCTGCGAGAGCGTGAGGTACGACTGGGTCTCGTTGATGCGGCGCGCCGTGTCCTCGACCGACAGGAGGAGGTCGTTGCGCTCCTCGCTCGTCGAGGTCAGGTTCTGCTCGACGACGAAGCCGGAAAGCTCCTTGCCGAGGCTCGAGAGCTGCGAGTCGAGGTCGTCGAGCTGCTTCTGGAAGGTCTTGCGGTTCTGCTCGAATCGCGCGTTGTCAGCCGCCTTGCGGGTCTCGATGTAGGTCTCCGCGATGCGGTTCAGGATGATCGGGAGATCCTCCGCATGGTTCGTCGACCACGACAGCTGCACATAGTTCGTGCGCCGACGGTGACCTGCGCCGATCTCGTCGATCAGCTCGTCCACCGCGTCGTTGACCACGAAGCGGTCGTTCTCGTCGCGGAACCACTTGCTCCACTCGGTCTGCTCGATGTCGCGGTTGTTCAGCGCGCGCTCGAGGAGTTCCTTGGAGATCATGCGCGCCGCCTCGGTCTGCGCCAGTCGCTCGACCGCTTCCTCGGTGCGCTGGTCGCGGACGATCACATCGCCGACCTCGTCAGGCGCGGGAACGAGCTCGAAGAGCACGCTCTCGGAGTACAGCGGGTACGCGAAGCCGAAGCCCACATGCGCGATGCCCCCGACGACGACGCCGGCGATCACCGAGGCGCCGAGCTGCCATGCATGCTCGCGGAGGACGCGGATCGGATCGATGCGCCCCGCATTGCTCGCCGGCGCGGACTGCCTGGGGCGCGCGGCGGGACGGGATTCGGCGGGGCTGCGTGTGGGAGCGGTGGTCATGGCATTTCTCGGAATCGTTCCATCGGGCCGAACGGCCCGTCACTTCACTTCGGACTTGAGCTGCTCGATCAGGCGCTTGGTCGCGGGATCGGGCGAGAGCGCGTCGGCCTTGGCAAGCGCGTCCTTCGCTTCCTTGCCGCGGCCGAGCGCGTTGAGCGCCTGCGCGCGATGCGCCTCGATCGGGGCCGAGGTCCCAAGCGTTGCAGCCCGGTCGAGCACTTCGAGCGCCTCGCGCGATTGATTATCGGCGATCAACAGCGCACCGAGCGTGTCGAGGTACTCGGGCCGCATCGGCTGCATCTGGACGGCGAGCCGTGCGGACGGAAGACCCTTCTTCGCATCCTTCAGGCACTCGACGCACAGGTACGCGTAGTTGTTCAGGATCGCGTGGGCCTGTGGCGCGAGTTGCAGCGCCTTCTCGAGCATCTCGATGCCCTTCGGGCATTCGTTATGGAGGTAGTACGCGGTTCCGAGCCGCTCGAACACCGCGACGCCGACATCGGGAGTCTTCGAGAAGTCGGCCGTCGCGTACTTCTCGAGCAGCGCGATCGACTTCGCGGGGCCGACCGCGGGGTTCATCATCGCAAGCGACGCGAGGTACTCGTGGTCGAGCGCCGTCGGATTCGCACCCGCGATCTTGGCGACAAGAGCCTCGGCTTCGGCGAACCGCGTCGGTGGGTAGAGCAGGTCGACGGGGCCGTACCACTCGAAGAGCGGCGTCGAGTCGCCCGCGTCGTAGGCCTTGCGGGCCTCGGCGTAGCACTCGGAGAGCGTCTTCACGCCGTCGGAAGCCTCGCCCGCCGCGACAAGGGCGACGCCCACATAGGCGCGCGCCGTTCCACTCGTGCGCATGAAGTCGCTTCTTCGGCGGCTCGCGCTGACGACGCCGCGGTAGTCCTTGGCATTGATGCGGGCGGCTAGCTCCGCGAGGAACGCAGCGGGATCCGGGCGCAGCGTGTCGCAACGCTCGAACGCGACGGCGGCTTCGGCGAACTTCCGCTGACGGCTCAGCATATCGCCGAGCATGTAGTGCCAGCCAGACTCGCCGGGCGCATAGCCGATCGCCGCACGCAACGACTCCTCGGCGCGCGCGGCGTTGCCCGTCTGCATCAGAAGCTCGACGACGCGCCGGCGCGCGTCCACCGTCGCGGGGGCGACGCGGAGGAACCGCTCGAGCTCGGCGATCGCGCCGTTCAGATCGCCCGTCGCGATGAGGACCTCAGAGCGCGCCGCCGACGCGGGGTAGTAGTTCGACCCGACGGCCACCGCGCGGTCGGCGACCGCCAGCGCCTCCGCGGCCCGCGAGCGCTCGCCCGTGAGCTCGAAGAGCTTTCGCTTCAGCATCGCGTCCTGCACGAACGGCACGGGCAGCGAAGGCGCAAGCTGCTTCGCACGCTGGTACGGCTCGACGGCCGCCTCGTACGACGCCTTCGCCCTGGCGACATCGCCCTGCACGCGCAGCGCGTCGCCGTTGGCGACCGAGATCGCTCCGTCGAGCAGTTCGGTCGAGAGGTCGCGCTCCTTCATGGTCTTCACGGCGCGATCGAAGCTCGCGCGGGCCTCGGCGATCTTGCCGAGGCGCATCTGGCACTCGGCGAGCCTCATCACCGTCGGTGCGTCGTTGGCCGAAGCGGCGACCGATTCGAGGTACGGAAGCGCGAGCGCGAACCGCTCGATCTGCATGAGTCCATCCACGATCGCCTTGGTGGCTTCGCGGGTCGCCGGATCCTCGCGGCGCACGGCCTCGGCAAACGACGCCTTCGCCGCCTCGGACTTGTCGAGCACGACCTGGACCTGGCCAAGCACGGCATATCCGCGCCAGCCCGCCGCATCGCCCGCGGCATTCACAGCCGCCGCCAGCACCGCCTCAGCCTCGGCGGTTCGGCCAAGGATGCGCATGAGGTTCGAGTACGCGATGCCCGTATCGATGCTCCCGGGGTCGCGTCGCGTGACATCCTTGAGGATGTCCTCCGCACGACGGCGCCATGTCTCGCGCGTACGGTCGACGGCGGCGTTGCGTGCCGCGGCGTCGAGCGCACGCCACTGCGATTCGTTGTACGCCACCTCGCCACGCTCGGTGATCACATCCTCGCGGTCAGGCGCGGCGATGGCATAGATGTTCGCAAGCGCGATCGCGTTCGTGGTGTCGGCGGGGGCGACGCGGTAGCGGTTCTCGCGCATGCGCTGCGCGAGCCGGCGGTCGCCGATGCGGCTCTCGAGACCGACCCAGGTCTCGCCGATCTCCTCGTCGAGTCCCGCGACCGTCCGCGCCTCGCGCAGCACCTCGAGCGCACGCTGCGAATTGCCCGAGCGCATCAGGGCGCCGACGAGCAGTCGCACGGTGGTCATGTCGGACGGGCGACGACGGTACGCATCCTCGTACTGGCGCAGCGCGCCCTCGAGGTTGCCCGCCTGCTCAAGCGTGGCGCCGAGCGTGCGGAGCACGGTCGATGCATCCACGCCCGTGCGGATCGCGGCCTCGAGCATCGCGGTCGCCTCGGTGGCCTTGCCCTGGACGAGAAGCGCACGCGCGCGCATGGTCACGGCCTGCGTACGGTCCGGGCTCGACGCCTCGGCGAGCTTGGAGACCGCCTCGGCGGCGGCGAAGTCCTTGTTGTCGATGGCGTCCAGGAACTGCGCTTCGAGAAGCGTCGGGTTGGAGCGGTCCGCGGCCTCGGCCTTGGACTTCCACTCCGCGGCGCCGTCCGCAACGCGGCGAGCCGTCGCACGCGAGTTCGACGCCGTCGCGAGCCCAAGACGCTCCTCGCGCGTCGCCTGCTCGTCGAGGAGGCGCGCCGCCTGCTTGAGACGGATGTACACCGCCACGGGCGACGAGGCGCCCGCGCCATCGGCTCCCTGCGTCGATTCCGTCAGCGCCACGATGCGCTCGACAGGGTCGTCGCTCGAGATCACCGCCTTGAAGCGAGAGAGCACGGGGTCGGCAGGGAACTTCGTGAGGTACTCGTCGATGAGCTTGCGACCGGTCTCATAGTCGCCCGCCTGCAGCTCGATGCCCGTGGCCATACGGGCCATCCGGACATCCTCGTTCTTCACCGCCGCGAGATACTCGCGGTATGCGCGGCGAGCCTTGTCGAACTCCTTCGCATCGACCATCTGCTGGATGCGCGCGCCGAACTCGACGATCGGGTCGTCCGCCGCGAGCTCGGTCGGGTCGGCCGCCAGCATGCGCCGCGACTCGTCGGCGACCATCCGCATCTGCTCGTTGTCGGGCAGCACGGACAGCACCGCCTCGGCCGTCGCAAGGGACTGTCGGTAGCGACCTGCACGGAACTCGAGGTCCGCACGCAGCGCGAGCAGACCCGCGTTCCCAGGCGCGCGCTGCAGACCCTGCTCGATGAGCTCGATGGAGCGGCCCGTCTCGCCCGCCCGCGAGTTCGCCTCGGCGCCAAGCAGGTAGAGCTCGATGTCGATCTGGCTGCCCTTGGCGAAGATCTCGTTGATCTTGATCAGCGCCTCGCTCGCCTTGCCATCGGCGAGCAGCAGCTTCGCGTCGGTGCGGAGCAGCGCGGAGTTGTCGGGGTTGCCTGCGAGCAGCTTCGCGAGATCCGCGCGCGCCGCGTCGACCGCCTCGCGCCTCGTCTTGCGCTCCTCGGCGGGCGCCGTCTGGTAGCTCGAATACAGGAAGTCGAAGCGGAGCATCGCGGCGTCGGTCGTCGCGGCGTCGTAGATCGCCGAGAGCAGACCCGTCGCGGGGCGCTTCGCCGACACGACCATTTCGATCTCGGGCAGCGCGGCCTGCGGATCGGTGCGGCCGACGAGCCATGCGAGCGCGCGGCGGTGGCGGAACTCGTCGGGATGCTTCGCGAGATAGCTCCGCAGCATGGC
Organism: Planctomycetaceae bacterium; assembly: GCA_021297815.1. GTDB lineage: Bacteria > Planctomycetota > Phycisphaerae > Phycisphaerales > SM1A02 > QWPT01. The sequence goes on along the minus strand of JAJTGK010000012.1, from coordinate 20,061 downwards.
GATCGAAGCGTTGCTTCCGTCGCGGCCAGCCTTCGCCAAGACATCCGCCGACTCGAGCAGCGTCGTCCCGTCGTCGAGCGCAACCGCGGCGTCCGCGACCTGCTGCAGCGTGTCGGTCACGGAGCCCTCATCGCCCGCGCGGATGTCGACGAGCTTGCGCTCGAGCTTCGCGAACATCGTCCGCAGCCCGCCCGGAACCTGCTGGTCCGCCGTCGCGATGGCCCTGTCGGCCGCGGCGCGCGTGGCATCGGTGCGGTCTCCGCGGCCCACGGCGCGGGCGCGCGCGTAGTCGGCGACCGCAAGACGCGCGATCGTTCCATACGCCATGTCCTTCTCGACGGGCGTGAGCGCGGCGCCGGTCGCGGCCGCCTCGAGGTCCTTCACGGTGTTCTCGCGCTCGCTCTCGTTGAGCGCGCTCGAGACGCGTGCGAGCGCGTAGCCGCGGTAGAGGTTCGCGATCGCCACGCACGGATCTTCGGGCGGCAGGATGCCGAGCATGTCGGTCGCACGGTCCGCCAGGCTCTTCCACGCATTCACCGTGTCCGCAGCCTCGCTCTGCTCGCGCATGATCTCGAGCGACTCGCGCCAGCGGCCAATGTCGTTGCGCGCCACCTTCGCCTGCGCGTTCAGCACGGCGATCAGGCGCGAGTGCGATTCGATCGCCTCGGATGCCGTCGCGGGAACCGTCTTCCGCACGGAATCCTCGAGCTTGTCGAGGTAGCCGAGGTTGTTCGGCTTCTTGTTGACCGCGCGGCCGTAGGCATCGGCGGCCTTCTTGTAGTCGCCCGCCGCCATGAACCCGTCGCCCGCGCTCACATTGCGCTCGGCATCGAACTGGTAGCGCACCGCGAGCGTCGCCACGCCGCCGATCACGACGACGAGCGCAAGCGAACCGACGACGAAGACGAGCTTCTTGTTGACTTTCTTAGCCATTGTGCTGTTCCGTGGACTTCAGGGCCTTCAGCCCGTCGTCGCGGCTCCTTCGCCCCCGCGCGAACGCCTCTCCCACTCGGGCCAGTCGGGGAGGCACCTCATCACATGAGGAAGAAGCAGCGTGAGGAGCTCGGAGGCATCCTCGGTGAAAGGTCCCATCAGCGACCCGTCGGCCGAGGCCACGGTGCCGCGCTTCATGAGCTGGATCTTGCAGTAGTAGGCGTAGCGGTCGGACAGGTTGAACGCGAGCGAGCGCACGCCGTAGCTGTTGCTCGTCGCGCGGCCGTTCGCGATGAAGAAGTAGCCGCCGACCTGGCGGACCTCGGGGCGCTTGGGATCCTGGAACTCGATCGTCGTCGCCGCGATCTCGCCGACAGGCATCGTGACCGGCTCGCGGTCGGCCGTCACGGCATCGGTGACGAAGCTGACGAAGTACTGCCCCGAATCGTCGCCTTCGAGCGGCGTCCAGCCCGTGCGGTCGATCGCGAACGGAACGACCGTCGAGTTCTGCGTGACCTCGAGCCCGCCGACCGCCCAGCAGCGCTCGGGAATATGCGGCACCGCATCGATCGTGCCCGTGTAGTAGGCCACATGCACGAAGATCATGCCCTTGCTCGGGTCGCCGTCGATCGCGTAGTTGCGATCGAGGTAGCTCCGCGTGCCGAGCTCCTCGATCAGCGTGTCGCTGTACACGGTGTCGCTGCCGACCCGCTGCCAGCGGCCGAAGCGCGTCGGCACCGAATCGAGCGGACGACGCAGCTCCACGCGCTCCTTGAGCAGGTGGATGTTGAGCTGCCGCACCAGCGCGTAGAAGCCGCCGAAACCGACGACGAGCAGCGCGAGCGCCACGAAGTAGGCGCGGATCGTGCCTGGCTCGGCCCTCAAGACGCACCCCCCGCGGAGTCCGGCTTCGCGTCGTCCTCGACGAAGAGGTTCTTGAGGAACCACATGATGCCGAGGTAGAAGAGGAACGCAGGAACGAGCCAGACGAGACCCACGAAGCTGTGGAAGTCGCCTGCCGTGAAGTCGACCGACCAGAGCGAGAGCACGCCGAGCGTGTAGACGCGCAGGATGTTGACCGCAAGCGCGACGGGGATGCCCGCGATCACGAGCACCACACGCTGCCAGACCCGCGGAAGCCCCGTGTAGGCGATGGCGACGCCGAGCGCGAGGAACGCCACGAGCATGCGCATGCCCGAGCAGGCCTCGGCGACATTCAGCTGACGCGGCTCGCCGTTCGCGAAGACCGTGATGACATTGCCGCTGCGCTCGATGTCGAGGCCCGTGATCTTGAGCGCGGCGTACGCGCCGACCGCCGACCAGTCCTGCATGCTCTGCGTCACGAGCTGCAGCAGGCGGTCGCTGACCGACTGTCCGAAGACGATCCAGTACACGAGCGGAAACGCCAGGATCCACATGGCGCGCGCGCCGAGCACGAGCAGCACCATTCCGAACAGCGTCACGCCGATCGCAGCGCCGCGCGCGTTGTGGTGCAGCACGAACCACTCGGGTCCGAAGGTCGAGGCCATGTATCCCGCAAGGCCGATCGCCATCAGCGGCGCGCCGAGCCAGTTCGGCCGGAACGGCTTCGCGAAGAGCTCGTCGCGCTTCATGTACGCGAAGTAGCCCGCGATGAACGGCACCACGAGCGTATGGCCCCAGTCGGCGGGCTCCTCGAATGCGAAGCGGACCTGGGTCTTCACGAACACACAGAACACCGCGACCAACGCGACAAGCATCACCAGGCCCGCGACGATCGCGGTGCGCGGCTCAATGGGCCGCACGCCTGCAGGTGCAGGCTGGCGGTGCATCGGTGAACCTTGCAGGGTGCTCATGCGGTCGAATCCACGATCCCAGGCGCGCCATGCGCACGGACCCCGCACCCAGCCTCCGCACCCGACGCATGCGACCGCACGCCGCGCACGCACGCAGCCGGGCGGGCCGCTACGGCACGCCCGACCATGTGGTTCGGGAATTCGACCGATGAGTCAAACATGGAGATCACGGAGCGCGGGTCGGGGAACGGCGAACTCCGGTCAGTTGAAGATGTCGTCGCTCGGCGGCGGGCCGAACACGTCGTTGCCGAAGTTGCGGTCGAGCAGGAAGCCGAAGCCGTAGGTCATGCGGAAGCCGTTGCGGATCACGGCCAGCGGCACCGCGAGGAAGTTCGTGCCGATGATCACATGGTCGTTCGGCTTGATGTAGATATCGGGCTCGGAGCGATTTCGGATGGCTGCGAGGTCGACGCGGATCGTCGCCTCGCGGTCCTTCCCGACCACACGAACGATGTCGACGCGGTTCGGAATCGCCGTCGGCGCAAGGCCGCCTGCTGCGGTCACGAAACGGCTCAGGGTCAGCTTGCCGTTCGAGTTCTCGAGGTTGAACACGCCGGGGCGGTTGATCTCGCCGTCGATGTAGATGAAGCCCGTCTCGGGCGGCTCGACATAGATACGGTCGCCCGGGCGGATGATCACATCGAGGTTCGGATCGCCCTTGATGAGCTCCTGGTAGTCGACATCGATGATGCGCGTCGCGTACATCGACGCCGTGGGCGAAGGCGACGGCCGTCCGCCGCGCTTGCTTCCCGCGCCTGCGGCCACACCGCGCACCCAGCGGCCCGAGGCTGCGTCAAAGGTCCATCCCGTGGGCGAAGCCGCGGTTTCCTCGGCAGCGGCCTTCGGCGTGGCGAGGTCGTCGACATCGACCGCGGGCTTGTCGTCCTGTGCGAGCGTGCGGGCGAGGCCCGACACCGCTCCAGGGCTCGACGGCTTCGGCTGCTCGCCGCCCTCGGCGGGCTTGTCGGTCTTCTTCTCGTCGGTCAGTTCGTTGATGAGCGCGTCGACATCGACCGCGGGCTTCTCGCCCGTCGCTCCACCCGTCGAGCCGCCTGCGGCGCCGCCACCCGCGGCGCCTTGGCGCTGCGGATAGATGGGCTTCAGCGTGTCGTCGAGGGCCGCGGCGCGGATGATCATCACGCGCTGCGTGGTGTCGATGGTGCCACGCGCCAGCGCGATCGCCTCGGAGAGCCGGAAATCAGGGCGCTGCAGCGCAAAGACGCCCGTCTCGCCGACGGCACCCGAGATCGTGAACTGGAAGCCGAGGCCACGCTCGAGGAAGACCACCACAACGGGGTTCTCGATGAAGCGGCTCGCCTTGAGGACGACCTCTTCCTGCAGCTCCTCGATGGTCAGGCCCGCCGCCGTGACATCGCCAACCTCAGGCAGACGGATGTTGCCCGTCTGGTCGATCGTCACGGGCAGCACCTCGGTGGCGCCGGGCGTGATGAGCTCGAAGATCTCGACGCGCACATTGTCACCTGGCGCGAGGCGGTACTTCAGCTCGCTCGGCACGAGATCCTCGGCCTGCGGCGGCGAGATCGTCGCGCCCTTGTAGGCCTGCCGCTCGATCACATCGAGCCGCGACAGCACGGGCATCGTGGTCGGCGTCTTCTCGAAGTAGCCGGTGCGGCTCGGATCGAAGTACGAGTCGACCTCGCAGCCCGCGAGGAAGGTGGTCGAGAGCGCGGCGAGAAGCGCCAGGCTGGTGCGCGATGCACCCATGCAGCGGGCGGGCTTCGTGGTCGCGATGGTTCGGGCGGTGCAATTCGAGGGCACGATCAGGACTCCGGCGATGGCTCGCCAACACGCCGAGAAGCATCCACCCGGATGCAAACCCGACGAGTGGCATGCCTTATCGGCATGCGTGTGGTTGTGATTTGAGGATTCGGGGGCGTTGTGCCCGACAGGCGAGATCAGCCGTGGCCGAATGCGCGGAGGAGCACCGCCATGCGCGCGGCGACGCCGCACGAAACCTGAGGCAGGATCAGGCTGTCGTTGGCGTCGTCTGCGACCGCATCATCGATCTCGACGCCTCGGTTCACGGGGCCTGGGTGCAGGATCGGGGTGCCTGGGCGCAACTTGCGCCGACGGGCCTCGGTCAGGCCGAAACTCGCGCGGTAGTCTGGGGCAATCCCGCTGCCCGCCGCACGCTCCAGTTGGATCCGAAGCATCATGATGGCGTCTATTTCACCAACGATGCCATCAAGATCATGTGTGATCGTGATCTTTCCAACTCCGTTCGAAAGTTGATCATACCCCTCGGGAACCAATGCGGGCGGGCCCACGATCACGGCCTCCGCGCCGAGCGCCACCAACGCATGGGTCGAGGAACGCGCCACGCGGCTGTTCGCGATGTCGCCCACGATGGCGACACGCTTGCCGCGCAGGTCGCCGAGTCGGAGTTCAAGGGCCAGCATGTCGAGCAGCGCCTGCGTCGGGTGCTCGTGGCGTCCGTCGCCCGCATTGATGACCGGGCACTCGACGCTGCCCGCGACCAGCCCCGCGCCGCCCGAGATCGAGGTTCGGATGACGAGGGCGTCGACCCCCATCGCCTCGATGTTGCGTGCGGTGTCGACCAGCGTCTCGCCCTTCGAGGCGCTCGAACCGCTCGCGCCGAGGTTCACCACATCGGCGCCAAGGCGCTTTGCCGCGATCTCGAAGCTCACGCGGGTGCGCGTCGAGTCCTCGAAAAAGATGTTCGCCACGATCTTTCCCGCGAGCTCGGGCGCGCTCGGCGCATCGCCCACCGCTCGCGGCAGGAGCGACCGCGCGAGGTCGAGCAGCCGCCGCAGTTCACCCGCGGGCAGGCCTTCGATCGCCAGAAAATCGCGTGCGGGAGAGGAGAGCGGCGTCCCGTTGGTTCGCTGGATCAGGCGCACGGGGCGGAGAATAGCCGAAGCGGTCGCCCCGCCGACCCGGCCCCACGCGCGGGAAGGCGATTCACTGGGTTGGAGCCGAGGCGAAGCCGCTGTCCGCGACGATCTGGAAGGGCATCGACGAGGTCACCGACGCACCCGTCGACTCGTCGCGCACCGTGACCTTGAACAGGTAGCCGCCCACCGACAGGCTGTCCGAGAGCGTCACGATCTCGCCGACGAAGAACTGGGTCCGCCGCACCTCGCTCGCGTCGACCACGGCGGTCCACTCGGGCGAGCGCGTCCAGACCTCGGTGCCGTCGGACTGGGCCTCGATCGAGACCCGCGTCGCGAGGCGCGTGGTGAACTTCCCCTGCTCGAGCAGGCTGGTGAAGCCGTCGAGCTCGGTGTAGGCGATGAACCGCGTGTTGCGTCGGGCTGGGAACCGCTTGGTCGCGATGGCGTCGAAACGCCCGAAACTCTCGACGCGCGTGCAGAGCTCCACCTTGGGAATCGCAAGCTTCGGCCCGCCGCCAAGCGCCGCGGTCAGGCGGTCGATCGTCGCGCGGTCGATGTTGCCACGCCCCTCGCGCAGCGCGCGGCCGAGCGCCGTGAACGCGGCGTGCGCCTCGAGCACGCGCTCCCGCTCGGCGGGCAGCAGGTCGTCGCCGAAACCCTTGGGAAGTTCGAGGGCGGGGTCGTTGATCGCGAGCGCCGCGAAGCCGAACCACGCCTGAAGCGGCGTCTCGCTCGCGGCGCCCTCGCGCGCCAGGCTGTCGGCGAGAAGGCGCCCGAGGGCCTTCGAGTCGGTCGGAACCGCGGGTGGCAGTTCGAGGGCGGTGTTCGCCTGCGTGGCGGTGGAGGGTGCCGACGGCGCGGGCGCCCCTTCCGCCGCGCTCGCGGCGGGCGGCGGCGCGATGGAAGCGGCGGTGTTCGGTTGCGGAGCCGTGGCCACGGGGGTCGGCGTGGGCTCGGGCTTGGCTGCGTCCGCCGGCGGAGTGGGAGCAGGCAGCACAGGCGCGGCCTCGGTCGGCTTCGGCGCCGCGGCGGTCGGTGCGGTGGGCGAAGGCGTTGGCGTTGGCGTTGTCGAAGGCGTGGGCGAAGGGGTCGGCGCGATCGCTGGCAGCGGAACATCGGGTGACGCCGCCGCCGACAGCGACGCCTTCGTGGCCGTGCGCTTGAGCTGCATGGCGGCCAGGGCCTGCATGTCCGACTCGTAGCTCGACGCGAGCGCACCGACGAGCCCATCGCCCGAGCTACCCGTCTGCACCGTCGCCGCGCCGTCGTCGCGATAGGGCGAGAGCTCGACCGACGAGGGTTCGGCCACGAGCGCGCGGCTTGCCCGCGAGGGCAACGGCGCACGGGCCGTCGGAGCCGTAGCCTGCGGTCGCATGGTCTCCGCGGCGGTCGTGCTCGCGCATCCGAAGCCGAGCAGCGTCGCCGTGCACAGCATCGCCGCGGAAATCGGGCGCCAGGCGGCGCGGCGCGGCGCGGCGTCGGGCGTCAGGGCGGTCGTCGGCAGGGAATCGGCGGGCAAAACGCGCGGGAAATCCACGAGAAGCTCCTCTTCGTGACTCGGTCATCCTGACCAATCGCGGACCATCCGACGCAGGGCGCCGGCGGCGGGTCGCATGGGACAACCCGACGCCTGGGGCTCGGCTTTCGGAACGCGCGGAGGATCGGCGTTTTGCAGCGGAAACCGCCAGTTTCCCGGCCAGCCGCCGTCAGCCGCGGCGGGCGACTGGGGCGAGTTCCGCGCTGAACCCCGCGACGAACGCCTCCAGCGTGCGCGGAAGGTCGCCCGCCAGGCCGCTCTTCGAGCGCCTGTCGAGGTCGACGGCCTGGTGGAAGAGCCGCGCGGCACGCGCCGCGCCCAGCGTGCGGGCGGCCCGCAGCGTCGGCGACATCGAGGGCCCCCACAGCTTCACCTGCTTGGCGACCGCACCTTCGGGCTGCCCCTCGGCCAGCATGCGCGCCGCGTCGTGCAGCTTGCGCGAAAGGTCGACGAGCGACCACACGATGAGCTGCTCGGGCGCCTGCGAGATCTCGATGAGCTCGCGCACCTTTCGGATCGCCGCGTCGCGCCGCCCGCCAAGCACGGCCTCCTGGACCTCCCACGCGGCCTCCTCGCGGGTCTGCCCGGTCAGCGTCGTCACGAGCTGCTTGGTCACCACACGCTTGCCCTCGGGCTCGGTGGCGAGATACGCGCCGTACTTGGCGAGCTCGCCGTCGAGCCGCGCGAGGTCGTTGCCGACGCGTTCGACGAGCGCCGCCGCCGCGTCGTCGGGCACATCGATCCCGTACTCCTTCTTGCCGCGGCCCGCGCACCAGTCCTCGGCGCGCCCGATGTCGGGCGGGTCGCACTTGAGCACCGCGCCGACCTTCGCGACCAGCTTGTCGAGGTTGCCAGGGCGCCACGACTCGCTGCGCAGGACGAGCGTCGCCTCCTGCATGGGGCTTTCCGCGTAGCGTTCGAGCGCGCGGCGCGTCTCCTCCTGCCCGACGAACTGGTCGGCCTTGTCGACCACGACCAGCTTGTGGGTGGCAAGCAGCCCGAAGGTACGCAGCTCGTCGAGCACATCGACGAGCCGCGCGGTCGAGCCGTCGAAGTCGAACCTCGTCACCTCGCCGCCGTGCGCCGCCGCAAGCGCGGCCTGCAGGTCGTGCAGCCTCCGCACGATGAGGAACGAGTCCTTCCCGTGCAGGATCACGAAGCGCATGGATGCCGTGACGGCCTCGGCCATGCGCGCATCGTACGGCCGCGCACGGGGGGCGTCTGTACGATGCGGGCATGCTGTCGCTCCTCGTCACGGCCGGGCCGGACCGCGGGCGCTCGTTCGTGCTCGGCACGCATGAGCCGCAGCTCATCGGCCGCTCGAGCGAGGCGGTCGGCATCACCGACCCGAGCGTGAGCAGGCTGCACGCCGAACTCACGCCCGACGGCGACGCGTGGCGGCTTCGCGACCTCGGGTCGCGCCATGGAACGACGCTCAACGGCACGCGCCTCGCGGGCGCCATGCCGATCGGCGCGGGCGACCGCATCCGCTGCGGCGACACCGAGCTTCTCGTCCTCGAGGGAGACGGCGACGCATCGTCGCTTTCCGTGGCGGGCGGCAACCACGAGCGGCTCGCCCTGATCGGCGAGACCGTCGCCGCGCTCAGCCACTCGATCAAGAACATGCTGCAGGGCATGCGGTTCGGCGCCGATGCGGTCGACCTCGCGCTGTCGCGCGGCGACCTCCGCAAGGCGCAGGAGGGCTGGCCCGTCCTGCAGCGGAACCTCGACCGCGTGCATGCGCTCGTCCTCAACATGCTCGCGTGGGCGAAGGAGCGGCCGCTCGAACCCGAGCCCGCCGATCTTGCGGCGCTTGCGCGCGAGGTGCGCGACCTGCTCGCGCCCGCCGCGGGCCGCAGGCGCGTCGCGGTCATCGTCGATGCGGCCGACGGCGTGCCACCCGTGCCGCTCGACTCGCCCGCGCTGCATCAGGCGCTCACCAACCTGCTGATGAACGCGATCGAGGCCGCGCCCGAGCGCACGGGCATGGTGCGCGTGACGGTCGCGTTCGACGCGGCGACGGACGAGGCGCATGTCGATGTGGCCGACAACGGCTCGGGCATTCCCGACGCCGTTCGCGCCCGCCTGTTCGAGCCGTTCGTCTCGTCGAAGGGCCAGCGCGGAACGGGCCTCGGCCTCGCAGTGGCGCGCAAGATCGCCGAGCGCCACGGCGGACGGCTCGAGCTTGTCGAGACTTCAGCGTCGGGCACGCGGTTCCGGCTCGCGCTGCCAGGCTCAGGCTCGGGCGCCGACCCGGGCGAGACGCACGCCCCCACGGGCTCCGACGCGCCGCCCGACTCGCGACCGCAGGGGATTCCTCCCGAGCAGTTCGGCTGGAAGTTCGAGTGAGCGGGCGCCGCCGCGCCCTGCCTTTCGCAAAGGAATGCGAAGTTCCCGACGCGGCTTGCCGATCAAGCCTCGGCGAATACGATCCCGCCTCCCCGTGGATGGCAACCTGCGAGCCGTGTGCAGGCCTGGCACGACCTTCCTCGGACGAGTTCCTGTCCGAACCGAACCAAAGGCCCCGAGCATGCATTCGATCCTTGACGCGCACCTCCCCCACATCCTCGCGAGCCTGCCTCCCGAGCGTCGCCATGAGGTGCTGAGCGCCGTCAACTACCAGCGCACCCGCGAGATGACCATCGACGAGCTCCTGCTCGAGAACCGCGTCGTCTTCCTCATCGGCGAGGTCAACTACGCCTCGGCCGCGCGCGTGATGATGCAGATGCTCTACCTCGAGAACCAGAAGAAGGGGCAGGACATCAACTTCTACATCAACTCGCCGGGCGGGTCGGTGGACGACATGCTGGCGATGTACGACACGATGCAGTTCATCTCGTCGGATGTGTCGACCTTCTGCATCGGCCGCGCGTACTCGGCGGGCGCCCTGCTCCTCGCGGCCGGCCACCCGGGCAAGCGGTTCATCCTGCCGCACGCGAAGGTCATGATCCACCAGCCGCTCGGCGGCGTGACGGGCCAGACCACCGACATCCAGATCCAGGCCGAGCACATCGTGAAGATGAAGCGCACGCTGAACGAGATCCTGGCCAAGCACACGGGCCAGCCCTTCGAGCGCATCGCCAAGGACTCGGACCGCGACAAGTTCTTCAGCGCCGAGGAGGCGAAGGCGTACGGCCTCGTCGACGAGGTCGCGGTGTTCCCCGACAAGACGAAGAAGTGACGCGGCCTCCGCGCGCGATGCCGAACCCGTGACTCCCTCCGCCGAACAACCCACGCTTCTCTCGTCCGACGACGACGGCGACTACGGCTTCGTGCCGTATGTCATCGAGTCGGCGGGCGGCCGCGAGCGCCAGTACGACATGTGGTCGCGGCTGCTCGCCGACCGCATCGTGATGTGCTCGGGCGAGATCCGCTCGCCGATGGCGAACTCGATCTGCGCGCAGCTGCTGTACCTCTCGGCCACCGACCCCGAGGCCGAGATCGCGATGTATGTGAACGGCGCGGGCGGAAGCATCACGGCGGGCATGGCGATCATCGACACGATGCGGTCGCTGCCCTGCCCCATCGCGACCTACATCATCGGCTGCGCGCCGAGCATGTCGAGCCTGATCGCCTGCTGCGGCACGAAGGGGCGGCGCTTCGCCACGCGGCACGCGTGGAACCTCGTGCACCAGGGGCGCATCCTCGATGTCATCGAGGGGCAGGCGACCGACCTCGAGATCGAGGCGCGCCGCATGCTGGTCATCGAGGACCAGTGCAACGCGCTCTACGCCGAGATGACGGGCAAGACGAAGGAGCAGATCGCGGCGGACTGCGAGCGCGACCTCTGGCTGAACGCCGAGGAGATGCTCGCGTACGGATTGATCGACGGAATCGTCGAGCGCGCGCCGCTCGCGAGAGTGAACAGCTGACAGACCACCACCGGGCCCTGCGCCCTCAACGAAGGTTCGCGACATGAGCATCATTCCCATCGTCATCGAGAAGACCGGCCGCGGCGAGCGCGCCTACGACATCTACTCGCGCCTGCTGAACGACCGCATCATCTTCATGAGCGGCGCCGTGAACGACCACATGGCGAACCTGGTCGTGGCGCAGCTCCTGTTCCTTGCGAACGAAGACCCGCGCGCCGACATCTCGCTGTATGTGAACAGCCCGGGCGGCAGCGTGACCGCGGGCCTCGGCATCGTCGACACGATGAAGTTCGTGCCGTGCGATGTCGCGACCTACATCATCGGGCAGGCGGCGAGCATGGGCTCGGTCATCGCGTGCTCGGGCACGAAGGGCAAGCGCTACGCGCTGCCGAACGCGGAGAACCTCATGCACCAGCCGCTGATCGGCGGCGTGCTCGAGGGCCAGGCGACCGACCTCGAGATCGAGGCGCGCCACATCCTGCGGCTTCGCGACCAGCTGTACGCGATCTACGCCGAGAACACGGGCCAGACCGCGGCGAAGATCGCCGAGGACTGCGAGCGCAACTACTGGCTCTCGTCGAAGGACATGCTGGCGTACGGCCTCGTCGACAAGGTGCTCGAGAAGCTGCCGATGCAGGCGTCGAAGCCCGCGTGATCGCCGCGCAGCGCATGAACGAAGAAAAGCGGACCCCGCGATCGCGGGGTCCGCTTGCATTCCAGGCGTAGCGCGAACCGGTTCAGCGCGCAGGCGCCAGCCGCCACGAGGCGATCAGCATGCCCGGGACGGGCGGATACTCGACGGCGGTGCGGAAGATCTCGAAGTCGGATGCGCGGTATCCGAACGCCTGCGTGGCGCGGCCGACGAGCGCTTCGTAGGCGGAGTTCGCCGACGAGAGCATGCCTGCGAGGCGCAGCGAATCGGGCCGCGTGATCTCGGCGTCGACGGGAAGCTCGCTGTGCTCGTGCATCGCGGCGCTGACCTCGTCGGGGCTCGAGTTCGAGCTGATCTGGCGCAGCGAGTAGCGTGAGTCGAGATCGCTGCCACGCGGAACATCGCGGTGGATGAGCACATCGAACACCGCCATGTCGCACGGCGTGCCGGGTGGCAGACCCATGTAGAGCTCTTCGTCGCCTGGCGTCGCGTAGGCGCTGCCCGCAGCGGGCATCGACTCGGCGAATGCAAGCCTGAGCGGCGAGCCGCGGTTCACGGAGCGCGAGAGGAAGGTGATCGCGCGGGAGCCTGGGATCGCGCTCGGTGCGATCTCGTCGCGCCCGAGGTCGGGCGACGACAGGCTTCGGACAAGCGAACCGAATCCGCCCTTGTCGTCGGCGTCGAGCGCGAGTTCCGTGGCGAGCTGCATCGCAAGGCTGCCCGTCGGGTGACGGAACATCGGGGTGTAGATCGGCCAGGGGTTTCCTGGGCGGCGGCGCTCGATGCCCTCGAGGATCGTGAGCGCCGCGAGATCGACGAACCCTGGCTTCGAACGCGAGGGCATCACGAGGTACGCGCCGATGCGCGCCACCATGTGCGCCCCGTAGAGCAGCGCGCTCGACTCGGTGGCCGACTTGCGCATGCGGAGGATCTGCCGCCGTCCCGAGTCGTTGTCGGCGAGCGCCGCGACCATGCCAGCCAGCGTCTTGCGGTCGATGCGTCCGTCGAGGAGCGCGCGCTCGAACGACAGGTGCGCCGTGCGGACGCGTGCGACGGCCTCTGCGTCGGCGCCCGCCGTCGCGAGGCCCTGCAGCGCGATCTCCCAGCCGCGGCTGCCCGGCATCGCCGACAGCGCGTCCACCGACTCCGTGCAGAACGCGATCTGATGGATCTTCCACCCGAGCGACTTGTCGAGGCCGAGCGTGCGGGCGCAGGCGCGCGCGCCGTCGTCGGAGCGCACGAGCGGCGCGATGGCGGAACGCATCGCGGCGCGAAGGGCGTCGGCCGCTTCAAGCACCTCCGCGAGGCTCGTCTTCGAGTGATGATCTGCAAGCTGCATGGGTGAATCGGATTTTGGATCGCAAACAAGTCGTTTTCACGACCTAACAGAAGGCGGCTGTATACGCGCCATACGACGAGCGGCGGCGGTGTACTGCCGCACTTCGCTCAATTCGTCGAGCCTCGTGATGCAAAGATTGCGCGGAATCGTCTCTGGAGATGGATAAGAAGAAAGACGCTCTCCCTGTTCACCATGCGTGGTTTTTGCGGACCTCGTTGTTCGCATTGGGGCAGTGAGCGGGTCCCACTCTGCGATCAAGATTGGACAATCTCCTGAATGCTGGAGTCGGATGATCCCACATTGTTCGACGCGACATGGCTTCCGCGCACAAATTTGGGGCCCACGCGCGGGCGCATGGCGCTTGCACCTGCGGAGCCGACCGCGGAGATCCGGTCGCTCGCGACCGCGCTGCCTGCAACGGTTCGGCTCGGCACTTCGAGCTGGAGCTTCCCTGGCTGGGCTGGCCTCGTCTACAGCGCGCCCGCAAGCGAGTCGACGCTCGCCCGCGACGGACTTTCGCACTACGCGAGGCACCCGCTCTTCCGAACGGTCGGGCTCGACAAGACCTACTACCGACCCGCGCCGCGCGCGGAGTTTGAACGGCTCGCGCAGCAGGTTCCCGAGGGGTTCCGCTTCCTCGTCAAGTTGTGGCGCGGCTTGCTCGAACGCGAGGCCCATCACGCCGGTACCAAAACCACGCCGTTTCTCGACGCGCGCGTGGCGGTCGACGAGTGCATCGCACCCGCGATCGAAGGCCTCGGCGACAAGGCGGGCCCGCTCCTGTTCCAGTTCAGCCCGATGCGTTTCGCAGGCGAGCGCGCGCGACGCGAGTTCATCGCGGATCTCCGACGCTTCTTCGCGGAGCTGCCGCAAGGACCGCTGTACGCGGTCGAGTTGCGCGCGTCGGAACTGGTCGGCCCCGAACTCGGCGAGATGCTCGCCGAACAAGGCGTCGCCCCGTGCCTCACGGTGCACCCGACGATGCCTGCACCAGAGATCCAGTCGCGCGAACTGGCGCTCGATCCGAGCAAACCGCTGGTGATGCGCTGGATGCTGCGTGGAAACCACCGCTACGAGGAGGCGAAGGACCTCTACGCGCCGTTCGACCGGCTGGTCGAGCCCGACGACGATAGCCGCGACGCGCTGGCGCGGCTGGCAAGGGGCGCGATCGCGGCGGGTCTCGGCGTGTGGGTGGTGGTGAACAACAAGGCCGAGGGCTCGAGCCCGCTGTCGGTGGAACGGCTCGCGCGGAGGATCGCGGAGGGGTAGCGGGCCGCGACGCGTGCGCCCGCGCCCAGCTGGTGCCTGGCACGTGCCGTGCAGTGCCTGGCACTGCCTGGCACCTGCCGTGCACGGCCGCCCGAACCAGCGCGGCACCTCGCGAGCCGTCGATTCGCTCGGAAAAACGGCTCCCATCGGAACTCACGGAAGCGCGTCGACGCCGCGGAACCGTGGTGCCTGGCACGTGCCGTGCAGTGCCTGGCACTGCCTGGCACGTGCCGTGCACCGTTCGGGGGAGGAGCGGCGCCCCCCGCTCACCTTTCCGTACCGAGGAACCGCCTCATTCGCTCCGCAACCTGCGCCGGCTTGTCGTAGAGCAGCACATGGCCTGCGCCGTCGTAGACCTCGCCCTCCATGTTGCCAAGGCCGAGACGCCACGACGCCATCATCGATGGATCGGTGAGCTGGTCGAGCGAACCGTACAGGACGAGCACAGGAGCCTTGACCGACGACAGCATCGGCTCGACGCCGTTGATGAGAAATGGCCGTAGATCCTCGATGATCTGCAGCAGCGCCTCGCGACGCTCGATCGCGCGGTCGATGAAGGCCTGGCGGATCGGCGCAGGCATCTCGGGCGGATTCGGGAAGTTGAGCCGAAGCACTTCGGCGAAGCTCGCCTCGTCCTTGATGTCGAGCGGAATCTCGCCCTCGGCGACGCGCTTCATGAACGGATTCTGCACGGGCGCCGTCACGCCCGCGGGCGAGAGCAGCACCACACGGCGCACCGACGCGGGGTAGGTCGCGGCGTAGGCCGCGGCGAACGCGCCGCCCATCGAGGTGCCCACGACATCGACCGTGCCCAGCCCTTCGTGCACGCGGAAGCGCTCGATCTGCTCGATGTACAGGCGCCAATCGTGCGGCGCGTCGCCGTGCATCGCATGCTCGCCGAATCCTGGCAGGTCGGGCACGAGGACCCGCGAACGGTCGCGCAGGATCGGCGCGATGCCCATCATCGCCTCTGCAGATGTGCCGAGCCCGTGGAGGACGAGCGTGGCGCGCGTCCCCGCAGGTGCGGCGGGCTCGCTGTCGAGCACGCGCCAGCGATGCCCGTCGATCTCGACGAACCGCTCGACGACCCCTGCGTTCGCGTGGCCGGCGGCCATCGCGAGGGCGAACGCGCGCGCCGGGTCGTTCCAGAGCCAGACGCCCGCGGCGACGGTGGTGGCCGCAAGCCCCGCAAGGCCGATCAAGGTCCACTTCACGAAACGGTTCATGGTCGGGAAGGGTAGGCGCAGCCTCACGAGGCTGCAGCCGTCCGTACCATGCGCGCCATGTCGACCGTGACCGCAACCAGCATCGAGGCGGAGGCGCAGGGCTTCCGCGAGGCGTTCGCCAGGACCCGCGCCGAGATCGCGAAGGCGGTCGTCGGCCACAACGAGATCGTCGACGGCGTGCTCGTCTGCCTCTTCGCGGGCGGCCACTGCCTGCTCGAGGGCGTTCCAGGCCTCGGCAAGACGCTGCTCATCAGGTCGCTCTCGCAGGCGCTGCACCTTCGGTTCAGCCGCATCCAGTTCACGCCCGACCTCATGCCCGCCGATGTCACGGGCACGACGATCGTGGTCGAGACGGAGAACGGCCGCGACTTCCAGTTCCGCAAGGGGCCTATCTTCGCGCAGATCGTGCTCGCCGACGAGATCAACCGCGCCACGCCGAAGACGCAGTCGTCGCTTCTCGAGGCGATGCAGGAGCGCAGCGTGACCGTCGGCGGCAACACCTATGAACTCGAGCGGCCGTTCTTCGTCATGGCGACGCAGAACCCGATCGAGCAGGAAGGCACCTATCCCCTTCCCGAGGCGCAGCTCGACCGCTTCTTCTTCAAGCTCGTCGTGGGCTATTCGTCGCGCGAGGAGCTGTCGACGATCCTCGACCGCACGACCACGGGCGAGCAGCCGAAGATCGAGCGCGTGCTCGACGGCCCCGCGATCGTCGCGGCGCAGAAGCTCGTGCGCAGCGTCGCCATCGCGCCGCATGTGCAGGACTACGCGGTGCGCATGGTGCTGGCCACGCATCCCTCGGGGCAGTTCGCCACGCCGATGGCGAACCAGTTCCTGCGCTTCGGCGCAAGCCCGCGCGCCGCGCAGACGATCGTCCTCGGCGCGAAGGTGAAGGCGCTGCTCGGCGGGCGCACCGCGGTGTCGTTCGACGACATCAAGTCGGTCGCGCTGCCTGCGCTCCGCCACCGCATCCTGCTCAACTTCGAGGCCGAGGCCGAAGGACGCACGACCGATGAGATCGTGCAGAACATCATCGACACGCTCGTGCTCGACGCACGCTGAGCGCAGGAACACCCATGCACCGATCCATGCTTCCCATCGCGCTGCTCGCAGCCGCCGTCGCGCACGCCCAGGACCAGCCCGCGCCCCAGCCTCCCGCAGAGAGCGCGTCGGGCGCGCTCGGCGACCTCAAGTATGTGCTTTCGGGCGGCTATGCGCACTTCTTCTCGTCCGACTTCGAGGATGGCGGCGGCGATGTCTCGGTCGACCGCGCGTTCGCAGGCCTCTCGATCTCGGGCTCGCCGAACGAGTCGTACTCGTGGGACCTTCCCATCAAGTGGGAGGGCGCGTGGTACGGCTTCAGCAGCAGCGGCGCGCTGGCGTCCGCCGCGGGCGGCAAGCCGTGGGACGCGGTGCAGTCGGTCATGATCGCGCCGGGCGCGCGGTTCACGCTCAGCGAGCGCTGGCGCCTGAGCACGCGGCTCATCGTCGAGTTCTCGGGTGAGAACGATGCCGACGCGTTCGACAGCGCGAACATCGGCGGCGTGGTGGGCGCAAGCTACGCGTTCTCGCGCGAGTTCCTGCTTGGCGCGGGCGTGCTGGCGATCACGCGCATCGAGGACGACATGCTCGTCGTGCCGCAGATGCTCATCGACTGGCGGCCATGCAAGGAGTTCCGCCTGTCGAACTTCGCGGGGCCCGAGGCGTTCCCGGGCGGCGCGGGGCTCGAGGCGATCTGGACCTTCGCCGAAGACATGGAGCTCGCGTTCGGCGGCCGCTACACCTACCGCCGCTTCCGACTCGACGATTCGGGCTCGACGCAGCGGTCGGAGGGCGTGGGCACCGACGAGGGCCTGCCGATCTGGCTGCGCGCGACGATGCGCGCGAAGTGCGGCGCGCGCCTCGACCTCGTGGCGGGCGTGCAGCTCGCGGGCGAGATGCGGCTCGACGACAGCGGCGGCAACCAGCTCGCGCGCGAGGATGTCGACGCCGCGCCATTCGCAGGCGTCTTCTTCAGCTGGACCTACTGAGCGATGCCCGAAGCCGCGAAGCCACAGGAACCGCGTCCCGTCGCGCTCGTGACGGGCGCGAGCGCAGGCATCGGCCGCGAGATGGCGCGCATGCTCGCCGACGGCGGGTACGACCTCGTCGTGGTGGCGCGGCGCGAGGACAGGCTCGTCGAGCTCAAGCGCGAGCTCGCCGAGAAGTCCGGCGCGCGCACGATGGTGATCGCCGAGGATCTCTCGCACGCGGCCGCGCCGCGCCGCATCGCCGACACCGTGCGTGCGTCGAACCTCGAGATCGAGATGCTCGTCAACAACGCGGGCTACGCGCTCAACGGGCGCTTCCTTTCGAACGACTGGGCCACGCACGCCGACTTCATCCAGGTGATGGCGACCTCGTGGCTGCACCTCACGCATCTCCTCCTTCCCGCGATGGTGCGCCGCGGGCGTGGCCGCGTGCTCAATGTGTCGAGCCTCGCGTCGCTCTGCCCCGAGCCGCCGGGAAGCCTGTACGCGCCCGCGAAGAGCCTGATGACGAGCGCAAGCCGTGCGCTGCGCTTCGACCTGCTCGGCACGGGCGTGCACTGCACGGCGCTCTGCCCAGGCTTCACCTACACCGAGTTCCACGATGTGCTCGGCAACCGCGCCACGATGGACCGCCTGCCGCGCTTCATATGGCAGGACGCGCGCACCGTGTGCCGCGCGGGCCTCGAAGGCGTCGAGCGCAACAAGGCCGTCGTCGTGCCTGGACTCTTCAACAAGTTCGCCGCGGGCATGTGCCGCGTGCTGCCGTATGCAGTCACGAGCCGCATGATTCCGAAGGGCGTGATGGACCGCTGACATGTCGCTTGCCTGTGTGCCCATCGCCGTGAATGCCGTCGAGGAGATCCCATTGGCGCTCGAGCGCGCGCGGCGAGCGCAGGTGCTCGGGGCGCGGCTCGTCGAATGGCGCTGCGACGGGCTCGCGTCGTGCGATGGGGCGTTCGACGCGGTGATGCGGCTCGTGCGCGAGGCGCCGATTCCCGCGATCGTCACGGTGCGCAGCGAGGACGAAGGCGGATCGTGCGCGCTTGCCGAGAACGAGCGGCTCGCGCTGCTGGCGCGCGTGGCGCGCGGGCCCGGCGCGCCGCGCATGGTCGATGTCGAGCACGCGTCGCTCTCGAGCGACCTGGCGCGCAGCCTCATGCTTGCCGCGGCGGGGCCACGCGACGATGCGGGCGAGGGCGACCAGCCTGCGCGCATCGTGGGCAGCACGCATGATTTCGACGGCCGCCCCGCGGACCTCACGCAGCGGTTCGAGGCGCTGCAGCACGACCCGCTGGTGTCGGTCGCGAAGCTCGCGTGGATGGCGCGCAGCGTGCGCGACAACCTCGAGGCGTTCGAACTGCTCGGCATGCGCTCGAAGCCCACGATCGCGCTCTGCATGGGCGAGTTCGGGCTGATGAGCCGCGTGCTTGCGCCGAAGTTCGGCGGGTTCCTGACCTTCGCGTCGGATGCCGAGGGCACGGGAACGGCGCCCGGGCAACTGAGCATTCGCGAGCTGCGCGACCTCTATCGCTTCGGCGCGGTCGGGCCCGCGACGCGCGTGTTCGGCGTGGTGGGCTGGCCCGTGGCGCATTCGCGCTCGCCCGCGTTCCACAACGCGCGCTTCGCCGAGAAGGCCTACGACGGCGTGTATCTGCCGATTCCCGTGCCTGCGGCGTGGGAACACTTCAAGGCGACGCTCGGCGCGCTCGTCGACCACGAGAAGCTCGACTTCGCGGGTGCGAGCGTGACGATTCCGCACAAGGAGCACCTCGTGCGCTTCGTCGCGGAGCGCGGTGGCACGGTCGACGCCGACGCCGCGTGGCTTGGCGCGGCGAACACGCTGGTCGTCCATCCGCACGGAACGGCCGATGCGCAGCGGCTCTACGCGACGAACACCGACATGCCCGCGGCGGTCGAGGTGCTGTCGGCGGCGCTCGCGACGCGCGGCGTCGCGCTTGCAGGCGCGCGTGTCGCCGTGTTCGGCGCGGGTGGCGTGGCGCGCGCCGTCGCGGGCGGGCTCGCGCTCGCAGGCGCGACGGTCGTCGTCTTCAACAGGAGCCGCGAGCGCGCCGAGGCCCTCGCTGCGGCGCTCGGCGGACGCGCGCGCGAAGGTGGCCGCACCACGCGCGTGATCGCGGGAAACGACGACCATTTCCGCTGCAACGCGCCGCGCTGCGAGTGTTTCCACGCGCTCGTCAACTGCACGCCGCTCGGCATGGAGGGCGGCCCTGACCCGAAGGGTTCGCCCATGCCCGACGATGCGTTCCTCGACGACGCGACCGTCGTCATGGACACCGTCTACGCGCCGAAGGAAACGCCGTTCCTGCGCGAGGCCCGCGCGCGCGGCGCGGTCTGCGTCGACGGCGAGGCGATGTTCCTCAGGCAGGCCGAGCTGCAGTCCGAACTCTTCCTGCGCCGCTGGTAGGCGCGCTGTACGATCGCCGCATGGCCAGCGACGAGTCATCCGACGAACCCAGCGAGGAAGCGCTCTT
>JAJTGK010000110.1 GCA_021297815.1 Planctomycetaceae bacterium | reverse complement strand
CCCTGCGTCGTCGTTTCATTCACTCTTTGGAATCGCGACATCGACCGAGGCGCTGAACACGGCGCGCGGGTCGCCGCGTTCGGACAGCGTGCGCGCGAGGGTGCTCGCCGTGCGCGGCACGACGCCCTCGAACAGGGTCTTGCCGCCCATCACGACCTTCACGGGTTTGTCGAGGTCGAGCATCGAGTCGTCGAGCAGGACGCCGAGCGTCGCGACGCCCGTGGCCTCGTCGACATGGATCGTCTGCCCGTCGAGCCGCGCCACGACGCGCTGACCGCCCTTCGGCTCTGGGTTCGTGAGCCAGTAGAAGCGGGGGCTCGTGACATCGTCCTGCAGCCAGATCACCTTCTTCGGCCGCAGATCGCGCGTGAACTTGGCCATCCACGGCACTGCGACCGCGTCCTTGCGCTGCATCCAGTGGCCGTCTTCCTCGAAGATCGTGACCTCGTGCGGGTAGCCGCCCTCGTCCTTCGCGGCGAGCTCGGCGAGGTTCGTCTTCCACTGCCGCGCGATGTCGTTGCGGCTGAACGCCTTGTCCTGGCCGCCCATGAAGAGCGCGAACGGCAGGTTGCGCAGACCGTCGGGGCGCGTCTCGTTCGGGTGCCCCGCCATCATCGACGCGGCGGCGTAGAAGTCGGCCATGCGCGGCGCGAGCTGGTACACGCCGTCGCCGCCCGCGCTGTATCCCATCAGATACACGCGGTCGGGGTTCACATCCTCGAACACGATCATGTCGCGGATGAGCTCGGCGAACAGCGCGTCGATGTGGCCCTGATGCCACAGGTTCCAGGTGTCGGTGGGCGCGCGCGGCGCGACATACACGCCCTCCTCGGGCTTGTAGAGGCGCTTCTGGTTCTCCCACTGCTGGTCGTTGACCTGCTTGGGCGCGCCGCCGCCGCCGTGCATCGAGATGTACAGGCTGCGGCCGCCCTTCGGCTTGTCGCCGTACACCGCGTACCAGAACGGCATGCTCGCGCCGCCCGCCTCGAGGACCTTCGAGTCGAACTCGGCCTTCGCGTCGGCGCGGATCTCGGCTTCAATCGCCTTGGAAAGCGCGCGTGCGGCGCGTTCGGCCTCGTCCTTCGACAGCCCCTTCGTGGCGAACGGCTGCGTGGCGACATCCGAGACCTTGCCCTTCTTCAGGTAGCGCTGCAGTTCGACGAGCGCAGGCTGCGGCCGCGCGGCGTTGGGCTTCGCGTCCTCCTCCTCGTCGGCGTGCGCGAACACCTCGGCGGGCATGAAGTCCGCGTCGATGACCAGATCGAGGTCGTCGAAGCGGCCCGAAACCGCGCCAGGCTGTGCCGCGGCGGGCTTCGGATCGGTGACCGTGACCTGCATCACAGCGCCCTCGCGGCGCACGACCTTCAGTTCCTCGGTGCGCTCGCCATCGACGACGAACGCCTTCCAGCCCTCGCGCGGCACCACGAGCTCGAGGTGGTCGTTCAGGTCGAAGCGCTCATCCTTCGTCGTACCCGCCGCGATCTTCTGGTCGGCGTGGTCGCGCACCTCGACCGTACGCGCGACGCGCAGCCCCGTGCGCGGGTCGCGCACGCAGACGCGCAGCAGTTCGCTGCCTTCGGGCACGGCAGGCGCCTTGCCCGCATAGCGGTCGGTGACATCGACCGCACGCGCGCGCGGCCGCGACGGGTCGAACACCATCGGGAACTCGACGCCCGTCTGCCGCCAGGTCACGGCGTAGATCGCATGCTCGGGCTTGTCGCGGTTCTGACCGCTGGCGCGGCCCGCGAACCAGCCCTCGTCGAGGCGGTCGCCCGTCGGCTCGGCCGCGCCCGTGAAGCGCCAGCGCGCGCCGTCCCAGACCTCGATCCACGAATGGTTGCCCGAGCCGTCGGTCCACAGCGGCACGCCGACGAACCGCGCGGGCACGCCCACGCTGCGGCAGGCGTCGACAAGCAGGATCGAAAGCCCCGAGCACGACGCAAGCCCAGTCTCCATCGACTCGCTCGGCGCCTGATCGGCGCGGCGTCGCTTGGTCGAGTACTTGACGCCCGTCTTCGCGAAGAGCGCGTTGTTGAGCATCGTGGCCGCCTGCGCGGGCGTGGTCGCGCCCTCGACCATGGGCAGGCACAGCGCGCGCAGCGTGGGCAGCCACAGCTCGCGCTTCTCGCTGATGCTCGCGTACGGCAGGATCGCGTCGCGGAAGGTCTCCTCGTCGACCATCGACGACCACGGCGCCGACTTCCACGCCGCGTACGCGCCGTCGACATGCGCGAGCAGGAACTTCGCGTCGAGCGACGCGAGGTCGGCGCGCGGCATGTGCGCGACGAGCCACTCCATTGAGGCGCGCTGCGCCTCGGGTGCCTCTTCGATGGCGCGCGTGATCTCGGGCTGGTTCGTTCCCGCGGCCAGGATCGCAGCGGCGACGGCCGTACCGTCATGGTCCGAGGCGGGGGCGGCGTGGGTCAGGAACGCCGAGGCGGCGAGAGCGGCGAACAGGGCGGCATGGCGCATGGGGCGAGTGTACCGCCCGACGCCCTCGATCCGAAGCGGTGAACTCAGGTCGCCGAGGCCTCGTCGAGGATGGTCGCGATCCAGGCCGCGAAGATCAGGAGGTGCACCACGCCCTGGATCGCGTTCACCCTGCCGCCGCGCAGGTTGAGCCCCGCCACCAGGAAGGTCGCGACGAGCAGCACGATGTACGGGGCGTCGAGCCCGAACTCGGCCGATGCGCCCGTGAGGAAGTGAATCGCGATGACCGCGGGCACCGTGAGGCCGATCGTCGACAGCGCGCTACCGAGCAGGATGTTGATGCTGCGCTGCATGTCCTCGTGGTGCGACGACCGCAGCGCCGCCAGTCCCTCGGGCGCCAGCACGAGCAGCGCGATGAACACGCCGCCGATCGCGTTGGGAATCTCGAGCGCGCCAAAGAGCGAGTGCACGCGTCCCGCGAGGCCTTCGGCGACCATCACCACCGCGACAAGCGCGAGGACAAGCAGCACGCCGTGCGTCCACGGCGAGCCCGTGTCGTGGTGTGCGGGCCGCGGGTCATGCGCGCGCTCGGAGGCTCCGTGGTGCGCGAAGAACGCACGGTGCTTCGTCGTCTGCATCGCGAGGAACACCGCGTAGATCGCGAACGACGCGATGCCGACGAACACCATCATCGGGTCGCTCATCCAGCCGCCCGCCTCGCTGCGCGTGAACCGCGGCAGCACCAGCGTGATCATGCCGAGCGTGACGAGGAGCGGCAGGTACGCGCCCGCTGACTGCGGGTTGAACTCCTGCTCGGTGCGCCGCCGCCCGCCGAGAAGAAGCGCAAGCCCGAGCAAAAGGTTCAGGATGATCATGAGCACCGAGAACATCGTGTCGCGCGCGACCGTCTCGTCGCCGCCCTCGCCGAGCATGACGGCGCACACAGCCGCGACCTCGATCGTGATCGCGGAGATGGTCAGGATGAGCGTGCCGAGCGGCTCGCCGAAGCGCTCGGCCAGCGCATCGGCGTGCGCCATGGCGCGGAAGGCGCAGGCGAGGATCGTGGCGACGAGCCACAGGCTCCAGAGCAGATTGGCGCCACCATCGGGCGCGCCCGCAGGCGACCAGTGCAGCAGCACCGCGGCGCCCGTCGCAAGCCCGACCAGGATCGGCGTGTCGTGCAGCAGCGCGCGGAATCTCGGCTTCGGCGTCATGGCCCCCGCATCGTCGGCCCGATCAGGCCGCAGGCTTGAAGTCGCGGAACATGAACCACGCGGCCGCCACCAGGCAGATGCCCGCGTAGAGGTAGTTCAGCGTCAGCTTCTCGCCCATGTACACCACGGCGAAGACGCCGAACACGCACATGGTCACCACTTCCTGCATGACCTTGAGCTGCGCGAGCGAGAGCCCCGCCTGCTGGTATCCGATGCGGTTCGCGGGCACCTGCACGCAGTACTCGAGGAACGCGACCGCCCAGCTCGCCGCGATCGCGACCCACAGCGGCTTCGACTTGAAGTCCTTCAGGTGGCCGTACCACGCGTAGGTCATGAAGATGTTCGAGACGACGAGGAGGACAGGCGCAAGGACAAGCGCGAGCTTCGGGGTCATGCGCGCAGGTTACCCGCGCGCGCGTGGCGCTCCGCCGTCGGGCATGCGCAGGGCGATCACGCATCCGAGCACCGCCACCGCGGCGCCGCCGAGAAACGCGGCACCCGTCGCGTGCGCCAGGTCCTGTCCGTAGGCGCCTGCGATGCCGCTCAGGCACGCGGCGAACGCCACGCCCGTCGCGCCGCCGACCTGCCTGAAGGTCTGCACGAGCCCCGAGGTCTGGCCGCGCATGTCGTCGGGCACGCTCGACAGCGTGTCGGTGTTCACGGGCGACATGACGAACGCCGCGCCCGCGCCGAGAAGCGCCATGCCCGCGGCGATCGCAGGGTAGCTCTGCTCCATGCACGCGAAGCCCCACACGGCAAGGCCCGCGGCGGCGAGCACCATGCCGAGCCGCGCGAGCGGCCGCGCGCCGCGGCGGTCGTAGACGCGCCCTGCGACCGACGCCAGAAGGATCACGGGAACGAGAAGCGGCATCTGCGCCATGCCCGCCTTCATCTCGTCGAAGCCGAGCACCTCGGTCGCGTACAGCGGCCCCTGCACCGAGATCGCCGCCATCGCGAACTGCATGAGGCCGATCAAGAGCACATTCGCGCGCAGGCGCGCATTCGCGAAGAGCGCCAGGTGAACGAGCGGCCGCTCGACGACGAGCTGCCTGTACGCAAAGAGCGACACCAGCATCACGCCCGCGCCGAGCATGGCGACGAGCCTTGGTTCCCCGATCCGCAGCGCGCCGTCGTCGCGGCGCGCGGCGCCTTCCTGGAGCGCGTAGATCGCAAGCGGCAGCCCGACCGCGATCAGTGCCGCCGAGATCCAGTCGAAGCTGCGGTCGCGGCTGGCACGGTTCGCGGTGCGCGCATGCAGCGCCAGCGCGATGGCCGCGGCCGCGATCGGGAGATTGATGAAGAACACCGAGCGCCAGCCGAACTCCTGCGTGAGCGCGCCGCCGATCACGGGCCCGAGCGCGAAGAACGACATCGGGATCCCGATGTACACGCCCATCGCCTTGCCGCGCTCGCCCTGCGCGAAGTTCTCGATGACGAGCGCGCTCGAGGCGGGCTGCATCAGGCACGCGCCAAGCCCCTGCAGCACGCGCCCGAACAGCAGCGTGGCGCCGTCGCCCGCGGCGCCGCACAGCGCGCTCGCCGCGGCGAAGGCCAGGATTCCGAAGAGGAACGCGTTGCGCTTGCCCAGGATGTCGCCCAGGCGCCCGCCGATCGCCATGCCTGCCGCGAGCGTGATCAGGTAGCTCGTCGCGATCCAGCTCGTGCCCGCGGTGCCAAGGCCGAGCGACTTCGAGATCGCAGGCCCCGCGACGCCCGTCACCGTGATGTCGACGAAGATCATCGACAGGCTGCCCGTGAGCGCGAGCAGCATGAGCCAGCGGCGCGGGTTCGGAGCGGTTTCGGCGGCGGGGGGCGTGTTCTGCATCGCGTCAGCCCGCGCCCTTCGAGAAGAGTCTCGTGGGCGGCGTCACGCCCCATGTTTCGGCAAGCGTGGCCGCATCGGTCCACGCAAGGCCAAGCCGCGTGCGCGCCATGGCGGCGGCGATGGTGCGGTCGTCGACCAGCTCGCGCGCGACGGGCATGAGGTCGGGGTCGGGCGTGTGGCCCACGCGGCCGAGGTCGAGCCTGTCGGCCGTGAAGCAGGTCGCGACGGTTGCGTCGCCGTGGTGCTTGGCGCTCGTATGCAGGCGGCACGCCTCGGCGAGCCTCGAGAAATCCTCATCGCGCAGGCCGCGCAGCTCGCGCTCGGTCGTCTCGCACGCGGGGTCGGCCGCAGGCGTGCGGCCCGCGCGCACCTCGCGAAGCCATGCGGCGGCGCGTGGGCCATGTTCGGCGTCGTAGCCGTCGTCTTCGCGGAACGCGTCGTGGAAGATCGCGAAGAGCCGCACCACGCGCGCGTCGGCGCCCGTGCCAGGGGCAAGGAGCAGCGCGTTGTGCCGCACGCGCCACCAGTGCGCGGCGCCGTGCAGGCCCCACGCATGCATGCCGCGACGCTCGACATGGCCAAGCGCGACGGCAATCAGGCGGTCTTCGGGCAACGGTGCCGACATGACGAGGAAGATACATCGGCCTGCGGGCCACACGGTGCGACTGCGCGCGCTGTTAGACTCGCGCCCATGCCGATGGCGGTCGAACTCCTTCCGAGATGGCGGCGCGCGGGCGCATCGCCGCGGAGGCCGATCGGATCGCTGGCCTGCGAACTCGACGAGTACGAGCGCGACGACCCCACGCGCACGGCGCTTCTCGCGTGGATCATGGCCGCGTGGTGCGGTTCGCTGTCGCTCGCGCGGCCGATCGAGGCGGCGCTGTTCGCGGCGGCGGCGTTCGTGGCGATCTACAGGCTTCCCGCCACGCTTCGGGTCGCCGTGGCGCTGCTGCGCACGCCCGTGGCGCTGCTTGTCGTCGCCTACCTCGCGTGGACGGCGGCGTCGACCATGCTGTCGCCTGTCGAATGGACATGGCGCGACGCGATGCCGAAGCGCATGTTCCTGGTGCCGCTCCTTCTCGTCCCGATCCTGCCGCGCTGGCGGCTGCTGATCGGGGGGCTTGTCGCAGGTGGGCTGGTCTCGGCGTGCTACTTGGCGCTCGCGGCGCTTCTCTCGCGCGGGTTGTGGAGCACGATTCCGCGCGAACCCGCCGACGGCGCGACGGCGCCGATCGCGTGCGCGGTGGTCGTGGGGCTGGCGGCGCTTGCGAGCTCGTCGTGGCGCGTGCGCCTTGCGGGGCCGCTGGCCGCGGCGGCGGCGCTTGCGATGCAGGCGCAGGCCTCGATGCGCGCCGCAGTCGCGGGAAGTCTGGCGGGCGCGGTTTCGCTGCTCCTCGTCACGCGCGGGCGCGCGCGCTGGGCGTTGGCGGGCGTTCTTGGGTTGGTCGCGGCGATCGCGCTCGGCGCAAGCCTTGTGCTCGGCGGTCTTGCGCGCGAGAGCATGCCCGAGCAGGGCGTGCGCCTCGACTATGCGTCGCTCAACCAGCTCAGTTCGAACCGGCTCGAGCTCTATAGGCTCACGCTCTCCGCCGCGCAGGATCGGCCGCTGCTTGGGCACGGCCGCAACGCGTGGCGCGGCGACATCGACGCCATGCGCCCGCCCGACGGCGAGGTCGATCCGTACGCACGGCAGATCTGGACCTTCCGCACGCTCGCCTACGCGCATAACACGCCCATCGATGTGCTGTACCAGTCGGGCGTCGTCGGGCTTGCGCTTGTCGCAGCGGCCGCGGCGCTCGTCCTGCGTGCGGCGTGGCGCGCGCGCATGCGCTCGTCGTGCGCGGCGCTTGTGCTTCCGCTCGCGGTGGCGGCGTGCACGGTCGCGCAACTCGACTTCGTGCTCGAGCGGTCGATTCCCGGGGCGTGGCTCGTCGTCTGCGCGTGCCTCGCCTTCGCGCCTGGACTTTCACGACGCCACGCGCCGCGCGGCATCGATGCGCGCCTCGAGCACGCGATGTCGTGACGCGTTGTGGACGGCCCGCTCGCCATCATCGGACGCTTCAAAAACACAGCCGCCCGAACTACGCGTCGGGCGGCATGCGCTTGGGGGTGTCCATTTCCCGTCCGATCCGTGGCGAAGGCGGGGGTGGGATCCCGACTTCGCGCCGATCACGGTCGGAGCATCAGTGGCTCGTGACGGCGGGCGCGAACCCGCACTCCTTCAGGAACCGCCTGATCGCGGAGATCTCGTGGTCGCTCTGCAGCGTGTGGCCTCCGCCATGCGGGATGTTGAAGGTCATCTCGCGACCTGCGAGCTTCACCTTCAGGTGGTCGTGCTTGGTCTCCTCGGTCGTTCCGCCGAGGGCCTCGAACATCTTCACGACATCGCGCCAGTGGAGGTTGTGCGTGGTGGGATGGGCGAAGAGCTGGTCGAGTGTCTTGTTGTCGTGTGCCATCGTGGGTCTCCTGTGACCTAGGTATCCGAATCTCGGATATGGGATTCCGAATTCAAGCGCTGCTCGGCGAAAGCGCGGTGAAGTGGGGTGGCTTCCCGACAGGGAGAGGGCGCCTGGTACGCAAAAAACCGCAGGGCGGCCCGATGGCCGCCCTGCGAAGGGGTTCAAGCGGTCGGCGTGATCCGATTCACGCGTTCGGGGCGGGCGGGGCGCCTGCGCCACCGCCGCGGCTGCCGCGCGGACG
>JAJTGK010000109.1 GCA_021297815.1 Planctomycetaceae bacterium | reverse complement strand
CGGCACGGGCAACTACAACTCGAAGACCGCGCGGCTCTACGAGGACCTCGGCCTCTTCACCTGCGACCCCGAGATCACCGAGGACCTCGTCGGGCTCTTCAACTACATGACGGGCCGCAGCCGCCAGACCGAGTACAAGCGCCTGCTGGTCGCGCCCGTCGCGATGAAGCGGCGCTTCGTCGAGCTCATCGAGCGCGAGGGCGAGCTCGCCGCGCAGGGCCGCGGCGGCCGCATCGTGGCCAAGATGAACCAGCTCGAGGACCGCAGCGTCACCGACGCGCTCTACAAGGCCGCGGGGCAGGGCGCGCGCATCGACCTCATCGTGCGCGGGTTCTGCTGCATCCGGCCGGGCGTGCGGGGCCTGAGCGAGAACATCCGCGTCACCTCGACGATCGGCCGCTTCCTCGAGCACAGCCGCATCTTCTGGTTCGGCGCGGGGCAGGCCGACCCGCTCGAAGGCGAGTTCTACATCGGCAGCGCCGACTGGATGTACCGCAACCTCAACACGCGCGTCGAGTGCGCGGCGCCCGTCACGCTGCGCCGTCACCGCGAGCGGCTGTGGGAGATGCTCGAGATGCACATGACCGACCGCCGCCAGCGGTGGGTGATGCACGCCGACGGTTCGTACGCGCTTTCCGAATCCCCCGACGCCGCGCGCCGCGGCGAGGTCGACCCCGATCTCCTCGGCACGCACCAGCGCCTCATGCAGGGCGTGCTCGAGCACAGCGCGCGCGAAAGCGCCGCGCGTCTCACGCGCTGAACGCGATGTTCCTGGAAGTTCCCGCGCGCTGCGGCGCGCCGCCCGTCACCACACCAGGCGCCGCGGCGCCGTGCCGCCCACGAGCCGGATCGGGCGCACTTCGTCGCCCTCGATCTGCACGCTCGCGTTGTCGTCGGCGTACACGGTCATGTCGATCGTCGCGCGCACGAGCTTGTAGCCCGTGTCGTACTCGAGCGTGAACACGGGAAGGTCGTCGCCCTCGGGCGTCCGCGGCGCGCGCACGCCCTCGAGCAGCCGCTGCCACTGGCCCGTCGCGCCGTTCACGGTCAGGCGCATGCGAAGCTCGCCGAGTTCGCCGTTCGTGTTCGGCAGGTACTGGAACTCGATCTCGCGCTCGTCGTCGTCGATGAACGACATCGAGTTGCTCGCGATGATGCGCTCGGGCGGGTTCGCCTCGAGGTCGGGCAGCGGCTCGAAGCCCGCGCCGTTCCGCACGAGCGACAGCATGCGGTACATCACGACGCGGCCGACCATGTCGGTCGAGGCCTCCTCGGTCGTGGCCTGGTAGGCGCGGAAGCACGCCTGCAGCGCCGCGAGCACCGAGGTGAGCAGCGCCGCGCTGATCGCAAGCGCGATCAGGAGCTCGACCAGCGAGAAGCCGCGGCGCATGGTGCGTCGATGCGTCAACCGAGGCCTCCCTCGCGGTAGCTGTTCGTCTTCGGCTCGACCGTCACGGGCCAGGGGATGCCGTCGGGCAGCTTGGCGTTCGGGTCGTAGCGCAGGCGGATCTCGCCGTAGCCCTCGAAGCCCGCCTCGTCGGGCGTCTGGCCTTCGCCGTCGCCGTCGAGCGGGCCGAAGTAGCCGAGCGTCGTGTTGAAGAGCGCGGGCTGGCCGTTGTAGTAGAGCGCGCCGACGCCTGGGATCGGGCGATAGGTCATGAGCAGCGTGCCGAAGACATCCGCGGTTCCGCGGATGTCCATGATGCCCGCCACACAGGTGCCCTTCAGGTTCACGCGCCGCTGGATGAGGTCGAGCTTCTGCGCGCTGTAGCCGAGCATGATGTCGCGCAGGTCCGCGCCATCGGGCTGCTCGAGGATCTGCGGGTCGTCGGGATCGCTGAAGAACCTCGTCGGGCCCGTGATCTGCACCTTGTTGCGCCAGTGGGTGAACTCGCGCGGCGTGTCGCCTGCGATCGAGCCGAGGAAGGTGCAGCCGTCGAAGCGGATCGAGTTCGAGAGCGACTGCGTGTTCGCGATGGTCGAGCCGAGCCCGTCCGACTGCGACACGATGCCCGGGAAGCGGGGCACATAGGTCACCACGCCGCCACCTTGATCCACCTCGCGCAGCGCGCCCGTGTAGTTCCAGTTCGGGTCGTCGCAGTCGAGGGTCGTCTCGATGTACACGATGCCCTCGAAGCGGCAGTTCCTGAAGAGCGCGTTCGTGCCCTTCGGAATGAAGACATCCCCGAAGACGATGTTGTCGTAGATCGGGCGCCGGTAGTACTCGTACGGCGCGGGAGAGTTGAAAGGCACCGCCTCGTAGGGCGGATTGGCACTGACAGGCGTGAAGCTCGCAGGCTTCGTCGGATCGACCGCCGTGTACCCCGTCGGAGTCGTCGGGAGGATCAGCGACTGCGCGATCTGCCGGAACGCGGTCGCCTGGCTCGCGAACTGGCTCGTCTCGATCGCGCGAAGCTCGTCGGTGCCGACCTCGAAGCGCGCAGGCGCCTCGTCCTTGGCCGCGCGCACGGAGCCCTGCGCGATGTTGCGCCAGTTCTCCTGCGCCGCGCTCTCCCACGCCTCTTCCTCGACCGCGAACACCAGCTGGCCGTTGATCTTCGCGTAGTAGTCGCGCGAGTCGATCACGCCGTCGGCGTAGCCGAGCTGCACATCGAACGCATCGATCAGCCCGTCGCCGTTGCGGTCCGCGAGCGCGCGGTCCATGAGGTTCGCCAGCTGCTCGTCGATCGGGTTCCCATCGGCTCCGTCGAACTCATTGCCCCCGGACAGGTTCCAGGGCACGCGGCCGTCGCCGTTGGTGTCGAACTCGCTCAGGAACGCGTCGAACTCGTCGACATACTCGTCGCGGTTGACATCGCCCACGGTGCCCGAGATGCCGTTCTTCTCGATCGGGTGGTTGATGCGCAGGCGGCCGTCGCCGTCGCTGTCGAACTCGCCTGCGCGCGCCGCGATCGTGTCGACCTTGGCCGTGAGCGTGGGCGTGATGTAGCGGAAGTCCGAGCGCATCACCAGCGGATGCCCGTTGTCGCCCGCGAGTTCCGCAGGGTTGATGCCGTACCGCGAGCCGAGCGGGCCCTCGATCATGACATTCTTTCCGATCATGATGCGGTTCGGCGAGATCACCGCGTACTCGATGCGCTTCAGGATGTCGAAGTCGAGCGACAGCGTGCGGCGGATCTCGCCGTCGACGCCGAGGCTGGTCACGCGCACGCGCACGCGGTCGTCGATCGGGTCCTGGATGAGTTCGAAGGTCAGCTGGAACCACAGGCGGTCGACGCCAGGGTCGACGCGCAGCGGCTTCGTGATCACGAGTCCGTTCGCGTCGATCTCGGGCAGGCCGTCGTGCTCCGCAGGCACGGGCGAGAATGCGCTGACATCGGCGAGGTTGGCGTCGTAGATCGCCTGCGCAAGCGTCGTGGCGTCGCTCTCGTAGCCGTCGGCGGGCTCGACCTCGGCATCGAGCGGAAGGGGGCCCTTCCAGATGTCGGCCACGAGATCGTTGTCGACGAATCCCTCGCGGATCACGAAGCGCGCGCCTTCCTTCTGCAGGCGCCGCGCGGCGAAGACAAGGCCGCTCTCGGCGGCGCTCTGCGCGCGCGAGACCTTGAGCGCGCTGTCGGCCGTGCGCAGGTTGCCCTGCGCGACCACGGCCATCGCCGCCGCCAGCGACGCGAAGATCACGAGGAACATCATGGCGAGCACGCTGGCCACGCCACGACGCGAGCGTGCGCGCCTGCGCGCGGCTCGGTTCGGTCGGGGTCGTCGCTCGGTGCGTCCGTTCATGCCAGCGTCATCCAGGGGCGATCCAGCTCACGCGCGTCACTTCCTCGGCCTCGGCCTGCGCGGTCTCCTTGAACCGCACCACCACCTGCACGCGCACGAGGTCCGTCAAGCGGTCGGGCACCGTCTGGGTGATCTCGAAGGGGTCGATGTACTGCACGGACACGGTCTGCGACCAGCCGGGCATCTGCTCGATGGTCTCGCCCATCGCGTTGATCGGGCCCGTGCCGTCTTCCGCCGAGAACACGAACCCGTCGAAGTCGTCGAGGTCGTCGTAGTCGACCACATCGAACTCGTCCTCCTCGGGGCCCCAGATCGCGTCGCCCGTCACGGGGTCCTGCTTCGGGAAGCGCAGCGTGAGCTCGCGGATCTCGTTGCCGAGCCGCTGCCCGATCGCCGCCTGCGAAGCCCAGCGGTTCTGCTTGTGGAACGCCTGGTACGCCGTGACCACGGCGAGCACGCCCGTCCCCACGATGACCGTGGCGAGGGCCGTCTCGATGAGGGTGAATCCCCTCCGTGCGCGTGTGTGGCGTTCAAACTTCCGCATGGACCTTTCCAAGGCACTCGAGCGCATCAACCGCCCGACACAAGGTTCGACATCTTGAAGATGGGCAGGATGATCGCCATGGCGATGAAGCCGACGATGCCGCCCATCACGACGATCATCAGCGGCTCGATCATGCTCGTGACCGCCTTGATCGCGTCCTTCAGCGCCTTCTGGTAGTAGGCGCTGATCTCATCGAGGACCTCGCCGAGCTTGCCCGACTCCTCGCCTGCGGAAATCATCTGAATCACCGAGCGGGGGAGCAAGGGACTTCGCGAAAGCTGCGTCTGAACCTTCTTGCCCTGCTTGACCGCGGCGTACACCGAGCGCCAAAGCCGCCGATAATGGCGGTTTCCCGAGATGTCGGCCGTGATGGCGATCGTGTCGAGCATCGGCACGCCCGCGTTCAGCAGCTCGCCCATCGTGTGGAGCGACCGCGAGATGTACAGCGCGCGGAACATGCGCTTGATGATCGGCGCCGAGATCTTGAACTGGTCCCACCAGAGCCCGCCGACCTCGGTGCGGATCGCGAACAGGAAGCCGACGATCAGCGCGACGGCGGCGCCGAGCAGCAGGTACCACCACTCGACCATGAAGGCCGAGAGGGCCATGAGCGCCTTGGTCGGCACGGGCAGCGCGTCTTCCTTGCCCTGGAACACGCCCGCGAAGCGCGGCAGCACGAAGGTCAGCAGGAACACCGTCGTGCCGATCGCCATCACCGCGATGATGCCAGGGTAGATGCTCGCGCCCACGACCATGCGCCGCGTCTCGATCTCCTGGCCGAGGTACGCCGCGATGCGGTCGAGCATCTTGGCGAACGAGCCCGACATCTCCGACGCCTTCACCATGTTCACATACAGCGGGCCGAAGAGCTTCGGGTACTTCGAGATCGCCTCGGAGAACTGCTTGCCCGTCTCGACATCGTGCTTGATCTGCAGCAGGATCTTCCGGAACTTCTCGTTGGAGACCTGATCGGCGATGCCCTCGAGCGCCGCGCGGATCGAGATGCCCGCGCGGATCATGACCGCGAGCTGCGTCGTGAAGTCGAGGATGTCCTTCTGCGACGGTCCCGACGAGTAGTTGAGCTTCATCACCGCGGCGCGCAGGTCGTCCGCGGTCGCCGTGAGCGGGACGAGCTGCACGACATGGTCGCCGCGCTGCCTGAGCTGCATCGCCGCCGCGGCGACGCTGTCGGCGGCCAAGACTCCGCCGACGAGCTCGCCCTTCTGGTTCCTGGCCTGGAAGCGGTATTGTGGCATGGGACTTCCTGATTACGCCGCGAGCATGCGGTCGAGCTTGTCGGGGAACGCCGCCTGCGCAACGGCATCCTCGCGCGAGATCATGCCGTTGAAGAAGAGCTCGGCGATCGCGTTGTCGAGCGTGGTCATGCCGATCGAGCGGCTCGTCTCGATGACATTCGGGATCTCGAAGGTGCGCGCCTCGCGGATGATGTTGCGCACGGCGGGCGTGCACAGCATGACCTCGATCGCGGGAACCATGCCCGGCTTGTCGATGCGGCGGAACAGCGTCTGCGAGATCACGGCCTGCAGCGTGTTCGCAAGCATGGCGCGGATCTGGTTCTGCTGGTTCGCAGGGTACATGTCGACGATACGCTCGACGGTCTGGCTCGCGTTCACCGTGTGCAGCGTCGAGAGGACGAGGTGGCCCGTCTCGGCCGCGGTGATGGCGAGCGCGGTGGTCTCGAGGTCTCGCATTTCGCCGACGAGGATGATGTCGGGGTCCTGGCGCAGCGCGTGCTTCAGGCCGCTCGAGAACGACGGGAGGTCCGCGCCGAGCTCGCGCTGCTCGATCAGGCACTTCTGGCTCTGGAAGGTGTACTCGACGGGATCCTCGAGCGTGATGATGTGCTTGCGGTAGCGCTCGTTCATCGCCTGGATCATGGCGGCGAGCGTGGTCGACTTGCCCGAGCCCGTGTCGCCCGTGACGAGCACCAGGCCGCGCGGCAGGTAGGTGAGGCGCGAGATGACCTCGGGCAGGTTCAGCGACGCGAGCGGCGGAACCTTCGTGCGGATGGCACGCATCGCCATGCCGACCGTGCCGCGCTGCATGTGTGCGTTCACGCGGTAGCGGCGGAAGCCGGGGATCTCGTACGAGAAGTCGAGGTCGAGATGCGACTCGAAGTGCTTGCGCTGCATCTCGTTCGTGATCGACCCGACGATGCGCCACATGTCGTCGGGCGACAGCACGGGCATGTCGAGCGGCGTCATCACCGTGTGGACGCGCATCATGGGTTGGTGGCCCGCCACGAGGTGGATGTCGGACGAGTCCGACTCGTTGGCGCGGCGAAGGATCTCGTTGAGCAGCTGGTTCTCAGGCACAGTTGAACTCCGAAAAGGCTTGTTTTCATCGGCATTGGCGGCCGCTTGAAGTGAGAACGCGGCGGATCTCCGCCGCGGGTCGCCCCGTCGGTGCTGAGGTCTACGCGGACCTTGCCGACCAAGAGTGGGTTCTCGGACGGCAATTCACGACGCGGGAGTAGTCAAAGCGACTCGAAGGGGCCGATCACGACCCGCCCGTCGACTCGACCCGCCCGGCGGCCTGGAAGCCGACCTGGGGGCGCACGATCCCGATCTCGTACAGGATCCGACCCACCGACTGTGGGTCTCGGTAGCGCAGGGTTCCGTCGAGGGTCCACTCACGGCCCTGCCGCAGGGCGCTCGGCGGCACGATCGCGGGGATGCTCGCCCGCGTCGTCGTCTCGGGTGGAAGGGCAAGCAGCGCCGCCCACCGTCCCGAGTAGCTCGAGCCGTCGTCGAGCCTGAGCGTGTAGTCGTACTGGAGCAGCTCGATCTCGTTCGCTCCCGCGTTCACGAGGTCGAGGTCGAGCGCGACCTCGGCGGCGTCGGTCCCGACGGACTTCACGCGGAAACCCGTCGGCGCGACGGTGGGACGGCCGAGCGAGCAGCCCGTCGTCAGCACCAGCGCGGGCGCGAGGAGCGCGAAGGAAGCAACGCCGGCAGATCCGCGTGGGCTCATGCGGGGAATGTAGCAGCGGCCGTCCGTCAACCGCGGCCGTCGATCCCGCTACGCTTCGCGAGATGCCCGTCCGCCCCTCCCTTCGCCATGCGACGCGTGCGCTTCTCGCAGGGGCGATGGCCGTGACGGCGATCAGCGGCGCCGCGCCGGCCTTCGCACGGCAATCGACGGTTCCAGCGATCGCGGACTCGCCGACCGCACAGGCCCTTGTCGAGGACGCGCGCGCGCAGGCCGCCGCGAACCCGTCCGAGGCCGCACGCATCGCCCGCAGGCTTCTCGACGAGTACCGCGCGCGCGTCGTGCGGGTCGGCGCGGAGCAGGACGAAGCCTTCGCAGCGGTCGGCGACGAGGTCGAGCGGTTCCTCCTCGCGAATCCCAAGGTGCTCGAGCGCTTCCGCGAGCTCGAGTCGCGCGCGGCCGAGCGGATGCTGGTCGAAGAGGGCGTGGCCGCGGTCGCGAGCAGGCGTCGCCTCACGCCCGCAGGCCTGCGCGCCACCATCTCGCTCGCCGAGGACGCGCTTCTCGCCGACCGCGCCGAAGCCGCGCTCGACCACCTCGCGCGCGCCGCGTCACACCCCGATCTCGCAGGGCGCGAGTCGCTCGCGGTGGAGGCGATCCGAGCCATGGCGGCCCGGCGACTCGGCCAGGAAGTCGCCGTCGCGGCGCCGAAGGCGGCGCTCGAGTCGCTCGTGGCGAAGGGCGGTGCGCTCGGCGACGAGGCCACGGCCGCGCTGGCGACCCTCGCAGCGACTCCGAGGCGTGGCGAGGTCCTCCGCGCGCTCTCGCCGCTCGCAGGCGGCGAAGGCTCCTCGCGACCCGACGGCTCATGGCGCGAGATCTGGAAGCTCGACCTCGACGAGACGCTCTTCCGACGCCTCTTCGATGGCGCCGTGGCGGCGATCTCGCCGCGCGTCGTCGAGCGCGCGCGCACCGAGGCGAACTGGCTCTCGGCGACCCCGACCGTGCGGGGCAACCGCATCTATGTGCACGAGGGCGAGCGCGTGCGCTGCGTCGACGCCGACTCCCGCGACGCCATCTGGTCGCGCGACATCGGCCTCGGCGGCATCGAGCGCGACACGGGCGCAAGCCCACGCAGCGGCTCGAGCAGGTCGACTGGATCGTGGCGCTCGACCGCCGCACGGGCGCCACGCGCTGGGCCACCTCGCTCGCAGGGGCCCCCGGCACGCGCGCGATCGCGGGGCGACGACACGCGGGCATCACCGCCGACGGCGCTTCGGTTGTCGCCTCCACGCCGCTCGGCGTGGTCGCGCGCATCCGCGTCGACGACGGTGCGATCGAATGGCTGCGGCGCTACTCCGTGCCGCTGCGCGACCCGCGGTTCGCCGCCGAACCCTGGGAAGTCTCGGCGCCCGTGGTCGCCGATGGACGGGTCCTCTTCCTCTCGCCCGACGAGCAGGAGGTGGTCGCGCTCGACCGCGCCAGCGGCCGCCTGCTCGAGACGCGGCCGATCGGGCCGGGCTCGCAGTGGGGGAGTCCGCGCTATCTCGCCGCCTCGAGCCTCGACGACGGCACCGCGGTGGTGCTCTCGATCGGCCTCGACATCGTGGCGTTCCGCCCCGACGACCTCTCGAAGCGCCTGTGGAGCTTCGTCGAGGCCAATCCCACGCGCGACCTTGCGAAGCCGGGGCTCGACAACCGCGCGGGAATCCGCGGCCGCGTGAGCCCCGCGGGCGAACGGGCGCTCGTGCCGACGCTCGGGCAGCTGCTCGTCGTGTCGTTGCGCGACGGGCGCATCGAGGCCGCCATGGATGAACAGCGGCCGGGGAACGGCGTCATCCTCTCTGATCGCATCGTGGTCGCGGGCGACGACGCGCTCAGCGTGCTCATGCCGCCCGACCGCGCCGAGCGCATCCTCCGCGCCAGGCTCGAGTCGACGCCCGACGACCCTGGCGCGGCCATCGCGCTCTTCGAGCTTGCGCTTGCGACAGGCCGCGTGCCGCTCGCGCTCGATTCGGCGCGCACGGCCGCCGCGGCGCTCGCCAAGGGGCGGGGCGACGCGGCCGCGCGCGAACTCACCCTGACCAGGCTCGTCGAGCTCGCCGCCGCGCATCCCGAGCAGGGCGACGACGCGTTCGCCATCGCCGCGACCTTCGCCGTCGATGCATCGCTGCGCGTGCGCATGGAACTCGCGCGCGGCGACTTCCTCATCGCCTCGGGCAGGGCCGCCGATGCGGTCGAATGCTGGCGTCTGCTCGCCGCCGACCCCGTGCTTGCGTGGCATCTCGAGGACCGCGGCGGAACGGCACGCGCCGCGCGCGTCGAGGCGATCCGGCGCATGGCGCGCATCGCGCGCCGCGACGCCGAGATCTCGGCCACGCTCGAGCGCCGCGCGGCCGAAGCGTTCGCGGCCGCGACGAACGATGTCGCGCGTACCTCGGTCGTGTGGAACTGGCCGCGCACCGTCGCCGCCAACGAAGCCGTCGCCGCGCTCGTCGCTGCGCGCACCGCCACGGCGCCGGCCGCGGCGGAAGCGGCGCTGCTCGAGTCCACGCTGCCTCCTGCGCGCGAGGATCTCGTCGACCGCCTCCGCGCCACGCTCGTCGGCCTTGAGCCCGATTCGGCGAAGGCACTCGATCGGCGCATCGCCGAACTCCTGGTCGCGTCGGGAGTCGAGCGCCCCGTGCTCGCCGAGCGGCCTGCCGCCGCACCAAGGCTCGGCGCGGTGCCCGTCGACGGGCTCGACCTCTCCGGCCGCCTCGTGCGCATGACCGCCGCCGCGGCCGAATCGCGCGATCCATCGCTTGCGTTCGTCTCGCACGAGGGTTCGCTGGCGCGGCTCTCGGGAATCGATCTCTCGAAGCTCTGGCGCCACCGACTCGACGACCGCGACCCCACGATCCTCTGGGCGCGCGAGCGTGTCGTCGTGTGGCAGTCGCAGGCGGCCGTCGGCGAGTCGGCGCTCGTTCTCGACGCATCGGGCGGCACGCTCGTCTACAGCACGGGCAAGACCGCCGCGATCTGGGAGGCCGCGGGTGCGCCCGCCCCGCAGGGCGCCTCGCAGTTCGCGCCCGATGGCGCGGTCTTCTCGCCCACCCGCGTCATGCCCCACTGCGACGGCGAGTCGCTGGTCCTCGTGCGCGCCAACGGCAGCCTCGCCCGCTACAGCGTGACGGATGCAGAGGCGAAACCCACGCTCGTCGCGGCTTCGCTCGGGCAGGTCTACAGCTCGGCGCTCGCCGATGGCCTGCTGGCCATCGCGGGCCGCAGCCTCGAGGGCAACGAGCCGAGGCCGACCGTCCGCATCTACGACGCGCGCACGCTGAGGCTGAAGCAGCAGTTCGAGACGGCGACCGGCTCGGATGTCCGCTGGCTTCTTCCATCGCGCACGGGCGAAGTCGCGATCGGAACGATCGTGGGCGTCGAGCGCTGGTGCCCCGCGGCCGATGGCGCGCTGCACCCCGTGCTCATCACGACGAACAGCGACTTCAGCGACTCGCGCAGCCCCATCAGGCTTGGTGCCTCGCTCGTCATGCTCGACCGCTCCGACCGCGTCGCGCGCGTGCCGCTGCAGGAGGGCTCCGCCGAGATCCTCGAGCTGCCAGGCCTGCCGCCGAGCCGCATCCGGACGGTGCGATCGCTCCAGAACATCGCCGAGGGGCTCCTCGTCCACGCCGACGACCGGCTCTTCATGCTTTCCCACGCGGGCGAACTGGCGGGAATCGACTCGACCTCACGCGAACGCAACTACCAGTTCGCGATTCCCACCGCAGGCGGGATCCTGCAGGTCGACGGCCTCGGCGGGCGCCAGTTGCCCGACCGTGCCGCGGGAACGATGCAGGTCGAATTCCCCTATGTCGTCGAGCGGCTTTCGCCCGAGCATGGCCTGCGCATCGAGGGACAGTCGTTCGAGGTCCGATGCCGCGGCCAGCGCGTCGACCGCATGCAGGCGTTGGACGGCTGGCTGCTCTTTTCCTCAAGCATGGGAATGACCGCGGTGCGCATGCCCGAGACGCGGTAGGTTCCCCGCCGCAGGGGTTGACAGGGGCGCGCGGTCGGGCGACAAATCCGCCGCCGCCTCCACAGGCTCTTGGACGGGGCGATTTGCTCAGATCGATGGGCGTGTCTGTCCGATAGACGCGCGCAGGAGGGCGGGAAGACCCGCGCCAGGAACGACCATGACACTCTTGACCGACGCCAATCCGCTCGACCGCATCCTTGGCCTTACGGCAACCCTAGGCGCCGCCGCGCCGCATGCCGACCGTTCGCGTTGGCCCGTCATCGTGGCGCGCGACGAGGACGAGGACGAAGACTTCGAGTTCGAGGAGGACGACGACGACTTCGGCGAGGACGAGTTCGGCGACGAGGATGCCGAAGAGGAAGAGGACGACGACTCCGAAGAGGAGGACGAGGACGAGTTCGAGGATGACGACGACCTCGAGGAGGAAGAAGAGGAAGAAGAGGACGAGGAAGAGGAAGAAGAGGAAGAAGAGGAAGAAGAAGAGGAAGAAGAGGAAGAAGAAGAGGACGAGTTCGGCGACGAGGAGGACGACTTCCTCGACGACGAGGACCTCGATGACGAGGACCTCAACGACGAGGAGTAGCGGGCCTCGGCGGCGTACGCGCCGCATGCGGGCAGCCTCGCTCGATCCGTTTCGATGCAATCACCGCGGCCTCGGCACTGCCGAGGCCGCTTCACTTGCATGGCCCCGAAGCGGCGCGGGCCGCGTCACCGCGGCGTCGGCACGGGCTGCGGCCGCGACAGGAAGCGCGCAAGCACGAGCTGCACGCCCTTCGGGTCGGGGCGCAGAAGCAGCACAGAGGGTTCGCCTTCGACGGCGCCGAGGGCGCGCGGTACCGCTGTCTGCTCGAGCACGGGCACCGACGGCGCGCCTGGCGCAGCCTGCGCGGCACCTGCACGCGCCACGCGCACCGAACTTCCCGAGAGATAGACCACGCGCGTCGCGTCGAGCCTGCACGCGGCGTACGCCTTCTCGGCGACAGGGCGCATGCCGTCGGTCTCGTTCCAGCGCACGACCGTGCCGAGCACGGGGTGGTAGACGATCAGGTCGCGTCCGTCGACGCCGTCGCGGATGCCTTGAGGCAGGGCCATCTGCATGGCGGTCTCGTCGTTGCCGCGGTCGGTGACGAACGCCTTCACGAGCGACTGCGTGAGCGTGGCATCGCTCGTCGGGTCTGCGGCGGCGAGCTCGACGATGCCGTCGCGCAGGGCGATCGACATCACGCGCGCGCCGTCGGCGGAGAACGCGGGCAGCATGAAGGAGCGCACGCCGCCGCCCGAGAGCACCGACGAGCGTCCGTCGCGCCGCACCACGAGGTCGAACGCACGGGTTCCCTTGTCGCGCGCGCAGTAGGCGAGCTCGCCGAGCGGGCCGAGCGCGGCGAACGCATTCACGCGGCCGTCCTGCACGAGCCACTCGGGCTCGTAGTTCTTCGTCGATGCGCTCGTGCCCCACGCGATGCGGCCGATCCAGCGCGCGCCATCGGGGCGTGGGCTCTCGACGAGGAATCCGCTGGCGTCGGCGGTGCGGCCGAGCACCAGCCCGCCCTCGGTCTCGCCAAGCCGCTCGATGGCGCGTGGGCCGAGCCTGTAGAGCGCGATGCGCGACGAGAGCGGTGGCCTCTGCCCGTCGCGCGCGAGCATCGCCGCGCGGTCGGGCACCCCGCCCGTCTGCACAGCCATGTAGCGCGCATCGGGCGAAAGCAGCGGCAGCGTGAAGCCGTCGTGTGGGACCGTGCCGAGCACGCGGAAGTCGATGGCGGCGCCAGTCTCGGTGACGCGCGGCATCGAGCCCGACGCGCCCTCCGACACCCGCTCGGCGTCGCGCGGCGGCGTCGTCGGTTTCGGCGCCGCGGGCACTGGCTCGACGCGCCGCACGGTGGTCACGCAGCCCTGAAGCACAGCCACCGCGAGCGCGGAGGCGCACGCGGTGGCTGCGATGGTTCGAAGGTGACCCTTCACCAGGCTCACTGTGGCTTCGTCGCCTCAGGTGCGCCTGCGGGAGCCGCCTGACGCGGCGCCTCCTTGATCTCCTCGAAGAACTTGCTCTCCTTGAGCATCTTCTCCGAGCCCTTGTCGAGCGGCTCCTGCAGCGTGCGCAGGCGCTCGAGCTCCTCGACATTGAAGTTGGTGTCGTTCTCGTCGGGGTTCTCGACCACGAGCGGCACGAGGAACACCACGAGCTCGACGACCTCCTTCGCACGCTCGGTCGAGCTGAACGCCGCGCCGAGCAGCGGAATGTCGCCGAGGAACGGCAGGCGGCGGTCGACGATCGTCTCCTGCTCGCGGCGGATGCCCGAGATCACGATCGTCTGGCCGTTCTTCACGGTGACATTCGTGTTGGTCTGGCGACGGTCGACGACGGGGTTCGAGTTGATCGTGGTCGACGAGAGGTTCGAGAGCAGGATCTCGACCTCCATGGCCACATTGTTGTCCTGCGTGATGCGCGGGCGCACATTGATGCCGACGCCGACGAACTGCTGATCGAAGCTCGAGGTCGTGCCCGTCGTGCCGAAGCCCGAGGTCTCGCCCTGGAGGAACGACACATCGGAGCCCGCCACGAACTTGGCTTCCTTGTTGTCCGAGGTGTAGACGCGCGGCTGCTGCAGGATGCGCACGCTGTTGTCGGTCGACAGCGCCTGCAGGAAGAACGCCAGGTCGTCGGTGGTCGAGATGGTCAGCGTGCTCGAGTCGAACCAGTCGACCCACTGGTCGTCGCCGTTCTCGCCGCCCTTCTCCATCTCGAGGCCGATCGTGCCCGTGACCGAGTTCTCGCTGCCGTTGAGCGGGCTCGCGAAATCACCGACGCGGCCGATGCGCGCGCCCCACGAGAAGCCGTCGCCCACCTTCACCTCGGCCAGGATCGCGGTGATCATCACCTGGCGGCCCGGCTTGTCGAGCTCCTGGATGATCTCGATGACCTTCTTCTCGACCTCGCTCGGCGCCATGACGAGCACCGAGTTCTGCGTCGGATTCGGCACGATGCGGCTGCGACCGATGAGGCCGCTGACCTCGGTCGGCGTGCCACCCGCGCCCTGCCCCGCGCGGCCTCCTTGCCACGGGAAGCGCAGGCTGTCCTGGCTCTGCTGCTGGCCGAAGCCCGAGTTGAAGCCCGACGACTCACCCTCGCCCGGGTTGAAGCTATCGTCGAGGCCGCTCAGGCCTTCCTCGGGCAGACGCAGACCGCCACCATCGGAGCCGCTCTGCGCAAGCAGCGTGTTCAGGATCTCGCTGAGCTCGACCGCGCTCGCGTGCTTGAGCGGCACATTCTTCGGAAGCCCCGACTCGAACGGCTGGTCGAGGTCGCGGATCCACTGGTCGAGCCACTCGTAGTTGTCTGGAGTCTTCGAGATCACGACGAGACGGTTCGAGTCGGGATACGCCTCGATCGAGAAGATGTTGGCGACCGCCGCCGTCGGCGAGCCATCACCGCCCGACTGGCCCGGGATCTGCACGGCTCGGCCGCCTGCGAACGCGCGGTTCGTCGTGCCCGTGCGGCCCGAGCCGCCGCTTCCGCCGCCGAGCAGCGTCTGCAGCAGGTCGCGCACCTTCACGGGGTCGGCGAACTTCAGGTCGTACGACTTGAAGATGCTGCCCGACGCGTTCGGCGGAAGGTCCCACGCGCTCGCGACAAGGCGTCGGATCTCGGCGAGCACCGTCGGCGTCGCGCGCACGGTGATCGAGTTCATCGAGGTCAGCACCGAAACGATGAGTTCGCTGCCGCCACCGCCGCCCGTCGCGCCGCCAGGAATGCCCGGCTGCTGCTGCTGGCCGCGGTTCTGACCGCGCTGCGTGCGGCTCGCGCCACCGCCGCGGCTCTGCCCGACATCGGAGAAGAGGTCCTCGATCAGCGTCGCGATCGTGCCCGCATCCTGGTACTGCAGCCTGAAGGTCTCGGTCGCGTAGTCGTTCCACTGCGGCGTGTCGATCATGTTCAGGAGCGTCTGAACCTTCTTGGCCAGGCCGATGTCGCCCGAGAGCAGGATCTGGTTCGAGTCGGCGTCGGCCGCGACCTTCGCGTAGTCCTCGGGAATGAGGTCGCGGATGCGGTCGAACGCCTCGACCTTCGCGTGCTTCAGCTTGAAGACCTTGGTCACGAAGATGCCGTTGTCGGGCATCGACATGACATCCTCGTCGGGGCCGAGCACGACGCCCGGCTGCGTCTTGATCAGGTCGGTGGTCAGGCCGAGGAAGATCATGTTGTCCGTCTCGGTGACGGCGATGCCCTGCATCTTCAGCGCCTGGAAGATGTAGTCGAGCGCCTGGCTCTTCGGCACCTGCTTGTCGCCGAGCAGCGTGATCTTCTTGCCGCTCAGCTGGCCCTGGTCGAAGTAGACATGCTTGCCCGTCCACTCGTAGATGAACGGCAGGATC
Source organism: Planctomycetaceae bacterium (assembly GCA_021297815.1). Taxonomy (GTDB): domain Bacteria; phylum Planctomycetota; class Phycisphaerae; order Phycisphaerales; family SM1A02; genus QWPT01. The sequence continues at coordinate 903 of JAJTGK010000109.1, read as the reverse complement.
GACTCGATGCTCTCGTTCTTGAAGGTGATCGGGACGAGCGCGTCGTCGAGGGTGCGGCGGCCTTCGCGGACGCCGCGCAGCTGAGACGGCGGAACGGCCGCCGTCGCAGCGGAGGGGAACACCGCGATCGAGCGCGGGTCGCTCTTCTCAGGCGTGGCGTCGCGCGAGGGCGCGGGCTGCTCGGTGGGGGCCTGCGTGGTCGATGCACCGCCCGAGTCCTGCAGCGCCTTGCTCGGCGACGCGTCGGCGCCTGCGAGCGGCGCGATCGCGCCTGCCACGAACAGCGCGGCGGTCGAGCGCACGATGTCGCTGAGCGAGAGCGTGCGGGGGAACTGTCGGTTGCGTCGCTGGGCTTCGTGCACTGTTCGACTCCGGTTCACTCGGTTCTGGCCTTGACTCGCGCGGGTCGAACGCCTCACGGCGTCGGACGCTGCGCGTCTCATTCCGATGCTTCATCGGCACGATGCATCCAACTCGGCAAACGCCGCGGGATTGCATCGCCCGAGGACGCAGGGCGGACCCCGCGCACTCTACCTTCGCTCAGGGTCGGCCTTGGGACTGCAGGCGCTGCGCAATGAGGCTTCGCTCATGGTCGAGGCGCGCCCGGCTGTGGTCGTCGACACTCTTGCCATCCCAGAAGTTGATGGCCTCGAGCGCCGCGCGCAGCTGCTCGGTGCCCATGGCACCGATCTCGGCTTCGGAGATCGGCGGGGGAAGCAGCTGGCGGTCGACATACTCGACACCCTCTCCGCTTGAGGCTGGTTCCTCGCCGGGCGGCGGTGGCCGCAAGGGCTTCATCGCTTCCGATGGCGGTTCTTCGCCCGGTCCTGGCCCTGACGGTTGGTCGGCGCCCGGCTCGTCACCTGGCGCGACCACGGGGTTCGCCGAGGGATTGGCGCTTGG